>JAGAEX010000031.1 GCA_017612915.1 Clostridia bacterium
AAAAAAATGGAGCGGGAAACGAGATTCGAACTCGCGACATTTGCCTTGGCAAGGCAACGCTCTACCACTGAGCCATTCCCGCATCGATTAACCGCGATGGGATAGTGGTGGGAACAATAGGGCTCGAACCTATGACCCCCTGCTTGTAAGGCAGGTGCTCTCCCAGCTGAGCTATGCTCCCAAATCGCCATCGCTATTGTACTATACCAAATTTGAGATAAAAAGGCAAGTGATTTAAATAACTTTTTTCAATATTTTTTTATTTTTTTCGATAAACTGTCCTTTATCCTTAAAATATCAATAAACGTGTATTGTTTTATACACTGTATTCTTCATTATGGCACGAAAAAAGTTGACGAAAGTTGTGCTTTATAATATAATAATTAAAATACAAACAAAAAAGGGAAATTATGAACGAAGTAATCGCTTCAATTTTAGACGCCGAAAAAAAAGCGGAAGAAATCGTTAAAAACGCAGCGGAAAAAGCCAAGGCTATACGTGCGAACGCCGACGGTGACGGTGAAAAAATTAAAAACGGCGCTGTCGCGGTGTTTAAGGTGCATCGTACGTCTTCTCTTCGTGATGCGGAAAAAGCGGCCGAAGGCGAATATCTTGCGGTGTTTAACGAAGGTAAAACAAAAGCGGACGAGATCGCTGAAAGCGTTTCGACGAAGTTCGACTCTTTTGCCGACGAAGTCGTAAAGGGGATTACCGGCTAAATGGCTGTTCTCGCAATGTCGAAAATAAAACTTATGGGGATCGATTCTCATAAGGAAAAAATACTTGACGCGCTTTACAGAACAGGTTGCGTGGAATTATCGGAAACGGAAGAGTTTGCCGATACTTTCCGCGTTTTAAATTCCGAAAAACACGACGAACTTTCCGTAAAATACGACGGTATAGGTCGCACTATCGACTTTTATACGGAAATAATCGAAAAATCCAAAAATAAAGATTATTATCCGAAGGTCGGGGCATTTGATAAAAACTTTTTTATTTCTTACGAAGACTTTATACGTTCACCGAAAAAAGACAAAGCGTGCGAAAATGAAGTTGAAAAAGCGAAAGCGTTTTCAAGTAAACTTGCAGACTTTAAAGCGGAGCGCGCTAAACTCGTAAATTTAAGCGTCGCATTATCGCCTTATTTATCCGTCGCCGGCAAATTCAGCGAGTTCGTCGATACCAAAACTACCAAAGTTTTTTTCGGTACTGTCAAAAAAGATCAACTCGACGTTATTAAAAATAAACTTTCCGAACTCGATACGGTTGATTATTCTTGCTTGCAGGAAGGCGTTTTTTCCGTAATACTTGTTGTTTCGTACGATTCCGACGCTGATACCGTGCGCACAGCTTTAACGGAGAGCGAATTTTCCGCGTGTCCGTTTAAATTTGACTGTTCTGCAAAGGAAAAAGAGGCGGAGATCAGATCAAGACTTAAAGAAATAGATGATTACGAAGAAGAGATTTTTAAAAGCGTTTGTGAGAGCGCGGGGGCGCTTAAAGACCTTAAAACCCTATACGATTACTACGGTTTTTGTATAGAAAAAGAGCAAGAAAAAGAAAATTTTTCCTGCACGAGAACGACTTTTATTTTGGAAGGCTTCGTGCCAACGGAGAAGACGGAAGATGTAATAAACGCCGTTCATATGGCGTCTAACGCCGTTTTTGTTGAGATAACCGAGCCGAAGAAAGACGAGCCTGTGCCGACGCTCCTAAAAAACAATTTTGCGGTTCGTCAGACGGAATTTATCACAGATATGTATTCCACGCCGAATTACAAAGAAAGAGATCCCAATAAAGCGGTATTCTTTTTCTTTATGTTGTTTATGGGCATTATTATGGCAGATATCGGCTACGGTGTTATTATGATAACGCTGGGGCTTTTGCTCGCGACGCGGATAAAAGTAGATAACGGCACGAGAAGACTTTGGTATAATATCGCGATAGGCGGAATTTTTGCCATAATTTTCGGCGTGATGTTCAATTCCTTATTCGGGATATCCGTCTTACCGTTCAGGATTTTACCAAGTCCCGTGCCCACAGGTCAGGACGGGCAGACGGGGCTTATGACTATACTGTTGGGTTGTCTTGCTCTCGGCGTCGTGCAAATAGCGTTCGGTTATTTTATGAAGGCGTTGAATTTGTTTAAGTCGGGCGATATTTTGGGCAGTATTTTCGACGGTCTTTGTTGGGTATTGTTCTTCATAGGTTTCGTGTTTGCGGCGTTTAATTTCTTGATCGGTTATCTTATGCCCGAAGCATTTGTATCAATGGACGTCGGCGTTAAAAATTTCTTCGGACAAGCGACGATGCCCGGGCTTATCGTTATGCTTTCCGCGCTTTTGATTGCGGCTGCGACCTCGGGGAGAAAAGAAAAGGGTTTCGGTAAGATAACGAAAGGTTTCGGAACGATATACGGCTTGATCAATATTTTCAGCGATATTTTAAGTTATGCGCGTCTTTTCGGTCTTATGTTGTCCGGTATGATAATAGCGAACACGTTTAACGATATAGGTTCAGGGTTGTTTGCGGGCGGTTTCGCAGGCTATATTATCGGCGGCGTGGTAATACTTATAGGACACGCATTCAATATAGCGATGGGCGTTCTCGGCGCATATATTCACGACAGCAGATTACAATATATAGAATTTTTCGGCAAATTCTATACAGGCGAAGGCAATAAGTTTAAGCCTATGGGTTCGGATTTAAAATACGTTTACGTAGTTAAATAAAAAAACAAAACTCATCTTAAAACGGAGGTTTTTTATGACAGGAGAAGCATTGGCAATTTTAGGGCTTGCTCTTTGCGCGGGGCTTTGCGGCGCAGGGTCGGCAATCGGGCTTTATTTTACGGGCTCGGCGGCAAGCGGAGTTCTTGCGGAAGATCCGAAGAAATTCAGTAAAGTTTTGATCTTGGTCGTTCTTCCCGCAACGCAAGGTATTTACGGTTTCGTATTCGGAATTTTGGGATTAAGCGCGGTTACGGGCGGAGCGCTTACAGACATACAGTTTGCGCAGATATTCGGCGCGGCTATGCCGCTTGCGATAACGGGACTTATTTCCGGAATAGCGCAAGGGAGAACGGCGGTCGGCGGTATTTACGCAGTCGCTAAAAACGAAGGTTTATCGGGTAAACTTATTTTGTTTCCCGCAATGGTTGAAACGTATGCTATTTTAGGGCTTGTCGTTTCGATACTGTTATTGCCGTAAATTTAAGGTTTCTGTATAATTATGGAAGGAAAAGAAGCGATAATCGCTAAAATAATAGCGGACGCGGAGAATAAGGCGCAGGAGATAGTTCACGCCGCGGAAACTTACGCCGTATCGGTAAAAGAACAGGCGGATGCTTGGGCTAAAAATTATTCGGCGGAGCAGGAAAATGCTTTAAAAAACGAGATTGCCGAAATGGTCGCAAGGCGCAAAATAGTCGCGGAGTTAGATGTTAAAAAGGTCGTTCTTAAAGCAAAACAGGACGCTATCGACGAAGTTTACGCGCGTGCGGAACGGAAACTTTGCAAAGCGGACAAAAAGACCTATCTTTCAATAGTGCTGCAAAAAATAGAAGAGTTTGCAGACGACGGCGACGAAGTCGTTTTATCTCAAGACGGCGTTCTTTCAGAGAAAGATATATCGGAGAGCGAAGTGTTTAAGAACAAAAAACTTTCCGTGTCAAAAACCATCGGCAAATTCGTCGGCGGCGTGATGCTCGTAGGAAAGGTAAGCGACAAAAATCTTACGTTTAACGAGATAATTCGCGCCGAAAAGGAAAAGAACGCGCCTATTATAGCGAAAAAACTGTTCGGGTGATTTATGGCAAGCGTGTTGTATGCTAGCGCGAGAGCCGTTTCTATGGAGAAAACCCTTTTGGGCGAAGACAGGCTTAAAAGGATGATCGACGGCAACGGAGAAGAAACGCTTAAAATTTTATCTGAAGTCGGTTTCGGTGCGGGCGAGAGCGGTCAAGGGGAGATCGACGCAGTTTCGAGTATTGAAACGGCGCGCCTTTGCGCGTTTATAAAAGAGACCGCACCCGACGATAAAACCGCAAAATTCTTTCTTTATCCGTTTGACTTTAAGAACGCGGAAACACTTATAAAAGCCAAATACTTAAAGACGGAACCGGATCTGTGTTCGTGCGGACTTTTTGACGTGAAATCGTTAAAAGATAAAATTTTTGCAGACGCTTACGCGACTTTGCCGACGTATTTGGGCAACGCTTTGCTTGCCGCGGATAAGTCGTTTGTCGATAAGACGGAAAGCGGACAATATATAAACTCGCTCTTTACGAAAGCACTATACGACGAACTGTTTGCGTTAAATCTCGGCAAGTCGTATTTAGGCAAAGTTCTTTTGGCAAAAGCCGATATGGTAAATATCGGTATCGCGCTCAGGATGCGCGATTTCGATAGCGCAAAATCGCAGTTCGTACACGAAGGTACGGTTAGTAAAGCCGAGTTAAGATCTGCGTGCGAAGACGATTTTGATAAAATTAGAGAAAAATTCCGTTTCAGCGACTATAAAGACGAAGTTTTCGCCGCGCTGGACGGCATCGAAAGCGGCAAAGGTCTTAAAGATTTTGAAAAAATGAGAGACGGTTTTGCTGTTAAAACGATAAATAAAAACAAATTCAGTCAAGAAGGTGATTTCCCGTTTATAAGATATTGTTTTTATAAACTTGCCGATATTGCCAATGCGAGAATAATTCTCGTTGGGCACGCGGGCGGTCTTACGGGCGAGGAAATATCCGAAAGAATAAGGGAACATTATGAAGGGTAAAACTGCTATAATAGGCGACGGGGAAAGTATTCTCGTCTTTAAAGCGGTGGGGGTCGAGCCTTTTGCGGTCAAATCCGCCGAAGATGCGGAAAGCGTACTGTCCGAAATTGCAAAATCGTATAAAATTATATTCATAACAGACGATTTTGCGGCGAAAATCGACGAAAAAATAAGCAAATATACCGCGCAAAGTTATCCGATAATCGTTTCCGTTCCGTCAAAATCGGGCAGCAACGGTTATGGCGAACAAAAACTTACCGAAGCAATGGAAAAGGCTCTCGGTATAAATCTCTTTTCGGCAAACGGAAAATAGGGAGTGAGTTATGCAAGGAAGAATCATTAAAGTATCCGGGCCGCTTATTGTAGCGGAGAATATGGCGGACAGTAAACTGTTCGACGTCGTTAAGGTCAGCGATAAAAAACTTATCGGCGAGATCATTGAACTTCGCGGCGACAAAGCGTCGATCCAGGTCTATGAAGAAACGAGCGGTTTAGGAGTCGGCGAGATAGTCGAATCTACTTACGCGCCCCTTTCAGTCGATTTAGGGCCGGGGCTAATCGAAAGCATTTTCGACGGTATCCAAAGACCGTTAAATAAGGTTTACGAGAAATACGGCGACAGGATCGGCCGCGGTATCGCGATAGATAATATCGACCACGAAAAGAAATGGGAATTCACCGCGACTGCGAAAGCAGGCGATAAGGTTTCCGCAGGAGATATAATCGGCTTTGTGCAGGAAACTTCTATCGTCGAACACAGGATTATGATACCGTTCGGCATTGAAGGTACTATAAAAAAGATAACGTCCGGCACTTTTAATATTACGCAAACGGTTGCGGTCGTCGAAACGAAAGACGGCGATAAAGAAATATGTATGCTTACCCGCTGGCCCGTTCGCCGCGGAAGACCTTATAAATCCAAGATCAATCCTTATATGCCTATGGTTACGGGGCAAAGAGTTATTGACACGCTGTTCCCGATAGCAAAGGGCGGCGTTGCGGCAGTCCCCGGACCTTTCGGCAGCGGAAAAACGGTCGTTCAGCACCAACTCGCAAAGTGGGCTGACGCTGATATAATCGTCTATATCGGTTGCGGTGAGCGCGGCAACGAAATGACCGATGTTTTGAATGAATTCCCCGAACTTAAAGATCCTAAATCGGGTGAACCGCTTATGAAAAGAACGGTGCTTATCGCAAACACTTCTGATATGCCCGTTGCTGCGCGCGAAGCGTCCATCTATACGGGTATAACGATAGCCGAATATTTCAGGGATATGGGCTATAACGTCGCTATAATGGCGGATTCTACTTCGCGTTGGGCGGAAGCGCTACGTGAAATGAGCGGTCGTCTTGAAGAAATGCCCGGCGAAGAAGGTTATCCCGCATATCTTTCGTCAAGGCTTGCGGAATTCTACGAGCGTGCAGGTATGGTGAACACGCTTTGCAGCGGCGAGCGTACCGGGTCTGTTTCGGCTATAGGTGCTGTCTCTCCGCAAGGCGGCGATTTGAGTGAACCTGTTTCGCAGGCAACTCTTCGTATTGTCAAGGTTTTCTGGGGGCTTTCCTCTTCGCTCGCATATAAGCGGCATTTTCCCGCGATAGATTGGCTTATTAGTTATTCTCTTTATGCGGACAAACTTTCCGACTGGTATAACCAGAACGTTTCGGAAGATTTTACCCGTATGCGCACTTTCGCGATGAGCGTATTACAGGAAGAATCGGAACTCGACGAAATCGTGCGTTTGGTCGGCGCGGACGCTCTTTCATTTAAAGACCGTCTGACATTGGAAACGGCTAAATCCATAAGGGAAGACTATCTGCATCAAAACGCTTTTCACGAAGTAGATACGTTTACTTCGCTTGAAAAACAGTATAAAATACTTAAACTTATTTACGACTTTAACAGGCTGGCTTTGGACGCACTCGATAAAGACGCGGATTTCAACGATATAATAAATCTTCCCGTCCGCGAAAAGATAGGCAGGGCAAAGTACGTTCCCGAAAACGAAATAGAAAGTTTAGACGCTATCGGCAAAGAGATTGCCGATTCGCTGAAAACACTTACGGGCGGTGAATACGATGAATAGAGAATATAAAACGATAAAAGAGATCGTCGGACCTATAATGATGGTGGAAAGCGTTCAGGGCGTTAAGTATAACGAACTCGTGGACGTCGTTCAAGCCGACGGTGAAGTAAGACGCGGCAAGGTGTTGGAGGTTTCGGGAGATAAAGCTCTCGTTCAACTTTTTGAAAGCGCGCAAGGTTTGCAGATTTCTACGGCTAAGGCAAGGTTTTTGGGATACGGTCAGCGGCTCGGTGTGTCTGAAGATATGCTCGGACGAGTGTTCGACGGTATGGGTTTCCCGCGGGACGGCGGCGCACCTATTATTCCCGAAAAGTATATGGATATCAACGGCGAGCCGATAAATCCCGCAGCGAGAGATTATCCTAACGAGTTTATACAGACGGGCATTTCGGCGATAGACGGCTTAAACACGCTGGTCAGGGGGCAAAAACTTCCCGTGTTCAGTATGTCCGGTCTTCCGCACGCGGAACTTGCGGCGCAGATAGCAAGGCAAGCGAAGGTTCTAAACAGTAACGAAAAATTTGCCGTTGTGTTCGCCGCGGTAGGTATCACTTATGAAGAAATGGAATACTTCGTGCAAGACTTTAAAAAGACGGGCGCTATTGAGCGTACGGTTATGTTTACAAACCTTGCGAACGACCCTGCGATCGAGCGTATAGCGACGCCGCGTATGGCGCTTACTTGTGCAGAATATCTCGCGTACGACGTCGGTATGCACGTCTTGGTCATCATTACCGATATAACCAACTATTGCGAATCGCTCCGTGAAGTTTCGGCGGCGAGAAAAGAAGTACCGGGGCGTCGTGGTTATCCGGGATATTTATACACCGACCTTGCGACGATGTACGAGCGCGCGGGCAGAATACGCGGCAAAAAGGGTTCTATTACTCAAATACCGATCTTGACTATGCCCGAAGACGATAAAACTCACCCGATACCAGACCTTACGGGGTACATTACCGAAGGACAGATCATTTTGTCGCGCGATCTTTATAAAAAGGGCATAAATCCGCCTATCGACGTTTTGCCTTCGCTTTCCCGTCTTAAAGACAAGGGTATAGGCGACGGTAAGACCAGAGAAGATCACGCGGATACTATGAACCAACTTTTCGCGGCTTACGCACGCGGCAAAGAAGCGAAAGAACTTTCGGCGATTTTGGGCGACGCCGCGCTTTCAGATACCGATAAATTGTACGCAAAATTCTCCGAAGCGTTTGAAAAAGAGTACGTTTCGCAAGGGTTTACGACTAACCGTAGTATTGAAGAAACTTTAGATCTCGGTTGGAAACTGTTGGCTATTCTTCCCAAATCAGAACTTAAAAGAATCAAAGAAAAATATATCGAAAAATATCTTAAATCAAACGAAAACGATTAAAAAGGGGAGCGGTAATTGAGACTTAACGTCAACCCCACGCGTATGGAACTCGGTAAATTAAAGGCAAGACTAAAAACGGCGACGCGCGGGCATAAATTATTAAAAGACAAGACTGACGAGATGATAAGAAGGTTTTCCGACCTGGTGCGAGAAGATAAACTTTTACGCGACTCTTTGGAAACGGATATTTCCGCGACCTTAAAAAAGTTTTCGCTTGCAAGGACGCTTGCGTCCAAAAGCGATATCGAACTCGCGTTTACGATACCTTCCGTTTCCGTTGAAATAGAGTGCGGCGTAAAAACGGTTATGAACGTGCCTATACCGCATCTGACTTTAAACAAAACGGAAAAGCAGGGTAAATACCCTTATTCGTTCGCTTTCTTGACGAGCGAGGCGGACGTTGCAGTGGATTCGGCAGGTTCGCTCATCGAAAAGATGGTAAAACTTGCGGAACTTGAAAAGGCGGTCGCTATGCTTGCCGACGAGATCGAGAAAGGTAAACGCCGTGTAAACGCTCTGGAATACGTTATGATCCCGAATTTGGAAGAAACTATAAAGTATATCAGTATGAAACTTGAAGAAAACGACAGAAGTAGCCGAGTAAGGCTTATGAAAGTTAAGTCTATGATAGGGGAGAAATAAATGTACGCTATCGGTATAGATATAGGCGGTATGAGCATAAAGGCAGGGCTTGTGAAAGACGGTAAGATGGTTGACTGTAATCGCAAAACCACCGCGCCTACTTCAGATCTTGCGATAGAAGGTATCGTAGAGCAGATCAACGAATTACTTGTTAAGAATTCTCTTTCAATAAAAGATATCAGGGGTATAGGTTTAGGGGCTCCCGGACTTGTTTCTTCCGAAAGCGGCGTCGTCGAATACTGTCCTAATATTAACTGGAATAAAGTGCCGGTCGTGGATATTCTCCGCAAAAAATTCGATACGGAAATAAAACTGTCTAACGACGCGAACGTTGCAGCGCTCGGTGAAGCCAGATTCGGCGCAGGGGCAAAATTTAACAGTTCCATAATGCTTACGCTCGGAACGGGCGTCGGCAGCGGAATTATTATCGACGGTAAATTGTTTGAAGGCGGCGAGTCGAAAGGTTCGGAACTCGGACATATGGTGATTAAGGTCGGCGGTGAAAAATGCGGTTGCGGCAGGCGTGGGTGTTTGGAGTCTTACGCTTCGGCTACGGCGCTTATTCGTATTACAAAAAATGCAATGAGTGAAGACGAAAAAAGCGCTATGTGGCAATTCGTCGGCGGTGATATTGATAAAGTGGATGGCAGAACGGCGTTCGAGTGCGCTAAATCAGGCGACGGAACCGCAAATAAAGTCGTTGACGAGTACGTGTCGTATCTTGCCGAAGGAATAATGAATTTAGCGAACATTTTCCGCCCCGAAACTTTTATTTTAGGCGGGGGTGTAAGTGCGCAGGGTAAATATCTTACGGATAAGTTAAAAGCGTATTGCGAAAAATACGAATATGGTTACAAATACGCGCCGAAATCGGATATCGTTACCGCAACTCTCGGCAACGACGCGGGTATAATCGGCGCGGCGGCGCTCGTTTTATAAAGGATCTCGGCACGGTTTACAAATGAAAAAATGGCAGATAATTAAGGCGATTTTATATTTTGCATTGTCGATATTGATAATCATTTTCAATAACGAGATAATGCCGTACGTCGGAATTTTGGTCGGTGCGGTCGTATGTTTGTATGCATTAGAAGAACTACTGATTGCCGCGGCGAAAAGGACGTTGTTCAACAATGCGTATTTACTATCTGACGGAACGGTGCAACTGCTTATAGGCGCAATTTTGTTTATAGTATCATCCGATATTATAAAAGTGTGTTTAGTTTGGGGCGTTTGGTCAATAATCCGTGAAAGTAAAGAGTTTGCGGAAGCGATAAAAAGTATCGTCGCTAAAAGATGGGGCGTTATCAACGCGCTTGAATCTGTCGTTGTCGTGGTTCTTTCTTTCTTTTTGGTGTTAGAGCCTAAAGAAGAACATGCGAGATTACATTTGTTCCTGCTTGCCGCGG
Source organism: Clostridia bacterium (assembly GCA_017612915.1). GTDB lineage: Bacteria > Bacillota > Clostridia > Christensenellales > Borkfalkiaceae > UBA1259. Next base: position 10,290 of record JAGAEX010000031.1, read on the forward strand.
AACTTGCCATTGTGGTTTTGTTCTATATTGCCGAGCAGGTACGTGATAAAATAGTAGCAAAAAAAGGTCTTTCGAGCGATGAGAGTATTGGTAAGAAAGACGAGTTGACTGTTTAATAAAATTTTTAAAATTTATCGCCCTGTTTCGGTTGAAACAGGGCGATATTTTTGCGTTTAAGAGCAATTATCTTTGGCTTAATATTCTTCTCGCGACAAAAATGCCGCTTGCGGACGCGTGCGAAAGCGAGTGCGTTACGCCGCTTCCGTCGCCTATAACGTATAGACCTTTAAGTTTGGTTTCGAGGTTATCGTCGATAGACACTTCCATATTGTAAAATTTGACTTCAACACCGTAAAGAAGTGTGTCGTCGTTCGCCGTTCCGGGAGCAACCTTGTCCAGCGCGTAGATCATTTCAATAATGCCGTCTAAAATACGTTTTGGTAGCACGAGACTTAAATCGCCAGGCGTTGCGGCAAGGGTGGGGATAGTCGTGTTTTCTTCAATACGTTTTTCCGTACTGCGTCTCCCGCGCATAAGGTCGCCGAAACGTTGTACTATAACGCCGCCGCCAAGCATATTTGATAGTCTTGCGATACTTTCCGCATAACCGTTGCTGTCTTTGAAAGGTTCGGAAAAATGTTTACTGACGAGTAGAGCGAAGTTTGTGTTTTTTGTCTTATACGACGCGTCGTCGTAACTATGGCCGTTGACGGTAACTATGCCGTTCGTGTTCTCGTTTACGACTATGCCGTTGGGGTTCATACAGAAAGTTCTGACGTAGTCCTCGAATTTTTCCGTCCTGTAAACGATTTTGCTTTCGTATAGTTCATCCGTAAGGGTTGAAAATATTTCCGCGGGGAGTTCGACTCTTGCTCCGATATCGACGCGGTTGGATTTGGTGGGGATTTTAAGTTTTTTGCATAATTTTTCCATCCAATTACTTCCGCTTCTGCCAACGGAAATAATACATTGTTTGCAAGTGAATTTGTCGTCTTGCGTAACGACCGAAAAACCGTTGCCGATTGACTTGACGTCCATTACGGGGGTGTCGAAATAAAAACTGACTTTATCTTTAAGCAGGTCATACAGGTTTTTCAGAACGACCGAGTTTTTGTCCGTGCCCAAATGCCTTACTTTTGCGTCTAAAAGATTAAGTTTGTTTTGCAGGCATATCTTTTTTAATTGAGTGCCTGCGGTCGAGTATATTTTCGTACCTTTGCCGCCGTATTTCATATTTATTTCGTCAACGTAAGTCATAAGTTCTATGGCTTTCTGTTTGCCGATATGTTCGTGAAGGCTTCCGCCGAAATCGTTTGTTATATTGTATTTGCCGTCCGAAAAAGCGCCTGCGCCGCCGAATCCTGACATAATGGAGCAGGTCTTGCAGTTGATACAGGATTTTATTTTATCGCCGTCTATCGGGCAAATTCTTTTCTCCAAAGCGTGTCCTGCGTCGAAAACGGCAACGGATAAACCGTCGTTTTCTTTCGTCAATTCGTATGCGGCAAAAATTCCGCCTGGGCCTGCGCCAACAATAATAACGTCGTAACTCATATTTTCTCCGTTTTCGGGTGTTTGCCCCGAACTTTTTTATTATATCATTTATCCGTGTCGAAAGCAAATAAAAACGCAAAAAACTTTTTTATGGGATTTATTGCGATTTTTTGATTATTGTTGTAAAATGTAATAAAAGGAAGGTAAAAGCGATGAAAATAATTTTTAACCCCGATAAAAAGATAGTTGACGCAATACGCGAAGGCTTAAAGAAAAAGGACGGATATTGTCCGTGCAGGATCGCTAAAACCGAAGATACCGTTTGTATGTGCAAAGAATTCAGAGAGCAGGTCGCCGATCCGGAATTTGAAGGTTTTTGCCATTGCAGACTTTATTATAAATATAAGTGATCTGTAAATATAAACGCCGCAGCGACAATTTATCGCGGCGGCGTTTATATTGCGTTATTTATTTTTTATGATTTTTAACGATTTCTTTGTAATTTTCCACTACTTCTTCTGCTACCGAATCCCAAGTTCTGTATACGCCTTTATAAGCGGCGTCTTTCATTTTCTTTAATTTATCTTTATTTTTTATTATTTCTTCTATTCTGTTAGCCCAAGCGACAGTCGTTTCTTCCGCAAGATAACCGTTTATGTTGTTTTCGATTATTTCCGCAGTGGCGCAACCTTCGTTCATAAGTGTCGGCAATTTCATAGCGGCGGCCTCAATCGGTGCTAAACTTGCCGTGTCGAAAGTCGATGGGAAAATAAACAGATCAGAGCGGAGATAGTGGGCGGAAAGTTCTTCTCTGTCTAAAATCTTACCTGTAAATATAACTTGATCTCTTAAGCCGTATTTTTCGACTGATTCTTTTAGTTCGTTTTCATAGTTGCCGCTGCCGACTATCATATACTTAAATCTGAATCCGTCTTCCGCGACCATTTTTAAAGCGGAAAGGGCTAATTGAAGATTCTTGTTTTCCACGATCCTTCCGACCGATAAGAATACCGTTTCGTCTTTATCGAATCCGTATTTTTCGTTGATCTTATCTATCAATTTTTCGGCGTTATCGGGATAAACGAGATCCGTGCCGTTACGAATAACTTTGATGGGTTTTTTGTATCCGTATTCGCGGAGACACTCTTTCGCACCGTCGCTTACCGTCCACACGTGGTCGGCGCGATTCATATTCTTTAAAATGTATTTCATCATAAAGTTTTGCAGACATTTCAGTTTAAGATCGCGCTCGAAATCGTCCCTATATTTTGTGTGAAAAGTAAAAATCGTGGGGATATTGTGTTTTTTGCCGTATTTGGTAAAATACGCGCACATTGTAAAAGGGGAGTGGATATGTATTATATCGAATTCGTTTTCTTTAAGAAATCTTTTTAATTTGCTGTCAAGTCCCGGCAGAGCGCATCTGTAACCTTCTGCCGACGGGATCGATTTTGTTCTGAATACGGTAAATTTTTGGTTATCTTTGTATTTGGGGAATTTGGGTACTGCGACTTTAACGATCGTATCCTTCATTTTGAGCATACTGTTGGAGTAACTCGTTATAACGAGACAGGGACCGTCGAATTTCGGATAATAACAATCGAGAACTTCTAAAATTTTCAATTCCTTTTCCTGCATTTTGAACCTTTAAATATTGAATTTACCTTTTAAGGTGTAGTAAAGTTCGTCCGCTATTTTTTCCGCGCCTGACGCGTCGTGGAAACTTTCAAGCGACGATTTAAAACTGTTTTTAAGATCGGGATCGGAAATGTAATCTTTGATGAATTGTACTAATTTATTCGTGTCGAAGATCTGTTTGCCGCAACCTTTTTTGTTTATAAGATAATTTGAACTCATTACTTCAAGATAGTTAGCGTGGGAAATGATTATGGTCGGCACGCCGAAATAATACGATTCCATCAAAGAGTTGCTTCCGCCTTTGCCTATATAAAGATCGGACGCACTGTTGTATAAAAACACGTCGTTGGTAAAATCTATTGCGTAAAATTTCGTTTTGGAATCTTCCGGCAGGACTATTGATCTGCAAAAATCGTATATCTGCTGATTTTTTCCGCACAGTACGACGACGTTTGCGTCGAAATTCTGGCGGAGCAAAGCGTCTATTACTTTTTTGGTTTTATTCGTGCCGTAAGCGCCGTTGGGTAAGAGAATAGTGAATTTATTTTCGTCTAAACCGAGTGCTTTTCGTGCTTCCTTTTTGTCTCTCGTAACAGATTCGATATTCGTTCTGTATGCAAACGGAACGACGCGCAACTGCTCTTTTTTAAAGCCGTGTTTAAGGGCGTATTGATAGGTGTGATCGCTGGTAACGAAAAACAAGTCGGAAGACCTGTCCCAAGCGGAATAGATCCACGGGTCGGGAGTGTAAGTCGCGACTATGGTGTCAAGCAGTTTTGTTTTTTTGCATTCTAAAGCGAAGTGCGACGGGGAATAATAGGTGCTGCAAATTAGATCGGGTGCGGTTTTTACGATATCGTCCATAACTATCTTTTTTGCTTTTCTGAATTTAAAATCGAGTATTTTCAGCGTGAGTTTCGACCCTATAGCGTTAGAGATCATTTCGCCGAAATGGAACATTTTATTGTTGCAACTGTGTTTAGTCCAACCCGACAATTCTCTGCCGTATTTTAACACCGTTTCGTCTTTCGTGTCGGAAAAAATATTCCAATTAACTATCTCGCACTTGTCGCCGTATTTTTTTGTGAACGCGTCGCTTATCGCTTGTATCGGCATAATGTGTCCGAAACCCGCTTCGACGAAAGTAAAAACCACTTTCGGTTTTCTTGTAAGCATATTCTCTCCTTTAGAAAAATATACTATATGCTATTATTTCAATAATAACATAAAAGATCGGAAAATGCAAATATTTAAGTGTATTTTTACCTTTATAAAGGCAGTGTCGGGACGTTTTTCTTAGAAAAATAATTTAATCGTTCTTTTTGTTTAAAACCTTTTGTTAAAGTTAAAGTTTAGCGCGTTTTTGGGCTTGAAAAATACGCCGGTTTGTGTTAAAATATTTATATGGCTGATATAAACGAGTTGCTTAACAAACTTAATGAAGAACAGATAAAACCCGTTTTGGATACGGAAGGTGCGGTGCTTGTCATCGCCGGCGCAGGTAGCGGAAAAACACGCGTTTTAACAACGCGTATTGCTTATTTAGTGCTCGAAAAAGGTGTGTATCCTTCCGAAATTATGGCGATAACTTTTACCAATAAAGCGGCTGACGAAATGAAAAAACGTCTGGAAAGAATTATCGACGGCACTGAGTATATGTGGGTTTCGACTATACATAGTATGTGTGTGCGGATTTTAAGGCGGGATATTGAAAAAATAGGCTACGATAAAAATTTTACGGTTTACGACGAAACGGATAAAGAAAGGGTGTTAAAGCGCGTTATAACCGAATTCGGGTATGACGTCGATAAATTTTTGAAACAATCTAAAAACTATATTTCTATCGCTAAAAACGATTGTCTTACGCCAGACGCGTTTAAGTCGGAATACGCGCACTTGCATTTTATTGATGAACTTACGGCAATTTATCGCGAGTACGATAATCAACTAATGCGTTCAAACTCGTTAGATTTCGACGATCTTTTGCTCCGTACTTATCAGTTGTTTAATGATCACGACGAAGTTCTTGATTATTATTCGGAAAAATTTCGTTATATTCATATCGACGAATTTCAGGACACTAATAAAGTGCAGTTCGAGATAGCGAAGATGCTCGCGCGAAAACACGGCAATATCTTCGTCGTTGGCGACGACGATCAAAGCATTTACGGTTGGCGCGGGGCGAAAATAGAAAACATATTATCGTTCGATAAAATTTTTCACGGTACGAAGACGTATAAACTGCAAAGAAATTACAGATCGACAAAAAAGATACTGCAACTTGCGAATTGTATAATCAAGAACAATGTCGGCAGGAAAGATAAGGAACTTTTTACCGAAAATTCCGACGGCGCGCGAGTGGAGACTTTCGTGGGGACGGACGAGAACAACGAGGCGACTTTTGCCGCTATCCAGATCAAAAACCTTATGGCGCGTACTGATCTTACCTATAAGGATTTTGCGGTTTTTATGCGTGTGAACGCGCTGTCGCGTGCGTTTGAACAGGAATTCCCGAAATACGGCATACCGTATAGAATCTTCGGCGGATTCAAATTCTTTGAAAGAAAAGAAATAAAAGACGCTTTGTCTTATCTTAAACTTATTAATAATCCTTTTGACGACGAAGCGTTTTTGCGTTGTATCGGAGTGCCGCGCAGGGGTATCGGAGATAAAACGATTGCCGAACTGCGCGAATACTGCGTCGGTACGGGGCTTTGCTTGTATGAAGGGCTTTTGCATTTGGATCAGACGACTATCGGAACTGCGGCGAAAACCAAGTTATATAATTTCAGACGGCTGATGGACGGGCTCAGAGAGTATGCGAATCGTAATTCCGTGCCGAAATTGTTGAAATTCGTGCTTGACAGCACTTCTTTTACCGAGCAATTTGCGGAAGAAACCGAAGATAATACTTCGAGATTGTATAATATAAGCGAACTGGTTAACTCCGCCGAGCAATTCGTGAAAGATAATGTCGGGGCAACACTTGCGGATTATTTATGTTCGACGAGTTTGGCAGCCGATACCGATTCTATAAACGAAGACGATTGTGTAACCGTTGCGACTATTCATGCGGTCAAGGGGTTGGAGTTTAAGTGTGTGTTTATCGCAGGGCTTGATGAAAGTATTTTGCCTATCCAACGCAGTTCTGGGGACGAAAACGAACTTGAAGAAGAACGCAGGCTTATGTACGTCGCGATAACCCGTGCGCGCGAACGGTTGTATCTTACCCGTGCGAACAGCAGGTTTATGTACGGCGACAGAGCGTTTATGCGTCATTCACGTTTTTTAAAGGAAGCACAGCCCGTTCTTAACCCAACAGCATACGAAAAAGAAAAGAAATCGGGGATATTTGAGTCTAAATACTGGGGCGATGCTGACGATGGATTTCCTTCTCCCGATAATACAACGAGCGGGTATTCGTCAAGTTACGCTAAAAATTATATGAACAATACCCTTAAAGAAAACAAAAGCGCGAATTTTAACGGATATAAACGCGGAATAAAAGTCAAACACGCAAAATTCGGCGAAGGTACGGTTATAGACGTTAAAGGAACGGGGGAAAATTTGATCGTTGACGTGGCTTTTAAGGGGGTAGGGATTAAAGCCCTTGCGGTCAAATATGCGCCAATGGAGATTATAAATGGATAGGATGAGAGAACTCGTAGATATTTTGAATAAATACGCGTACGAGTATTACGTTCTTGATGATCCGACCGTATCAGACGGCGAATACGATAAGTTGTATGATGAACTTGTCAGGCTTGAAAAGGACACGGGCGAAGTGCTTTTCGATTCTCCTACAAGACGTGTTGGCGGAGAGCCGCTTTCCGCGTTTAAAAAACATACGCATATAGAACGATTATATAGTCTTGATAAGGCGACGAACGAAGAAGAGCTTGACGCGTTTTTTAAGCGGGTAGAAAAGGAAACCGATACGCCGAAATATACGGTAGAATACAAATTCGACGGGCTTACGGTATGTCTTACTTACGAAGACGGCAAATTTATACGCGCTACGACTCGTGGAAACGGTGTTGTGGGTGAAGACGTTACGAGTCAGGTTATGACGGTTAAAAGTTTTCCTTTCACGATCGACCATAAAGGCGTTATCGAAGTGCAGGGTGAAGCGGTTATAAGGCTTTCCGTTTTGGACGAATATAATAAGACCGCGGCAGAACCGTTAAAAAACGCGCGAAACGCGGTTGCGGGGGCGATCCGTAATCTCGATCCGAAAGTAACCGAAAAACGTCGCGTGGAAATTATGTTTTACAACGTAAATTATAGTTCAACAGTGGTATTTGCGTCGCAAACGGAATGCGTTGAATTTTTGCGCAAGAACGGCTTTAAAGTTCATCCGTTTTTAAGGATTTGTAAAGACAAAGCATGTGTTATGTCTGCCATAAAAGAGATAGAAAACAATAGAAAATCACTTGATATTTTAACTGATGGTGCTGTTGTTAAGGTTGATGATTTTTCTCTCCGTAAAAAGTTGGGGTTCACAGATAAATTTCCGCGCTGGGCGATCGCTTTTAAGTTTGAAGCGGAAGAAATTACGACCGTTTTAAAAGATGTCGTTTGGCAGGTCGGCAGGACGGGCAAACTTACCCCGCTCGGGATCGTGTCTCCCGTAGAACTTGCCGGGGCTACCGTCAGCAAGGCGACTCTTAATAATTTCGGCGATCTTCAACGTAAAAAAATTATGATTGGCGCACGTGTATTGATCAGAAGGAGCAACGAAGTTATTCCGGAAATTCTCGGCACAACGGAGATTACGCCCGATTGCAAGGAAGTCGTTAAACCCGATACCTGTCCTTATTGCGGCAGTAAATTAGTGGAGACCGGCGCAAATCTTTTCTGTCCTAACCTTGATTGCAGACCGCGTGTCGTGGCTAAACTTGCAAATTTTGCCTGTAAAAACGGTATGAATATTGACGGATTTTCGGCTATGACCGCCGGACTGCTTTACGACGAATTCGGTACAAGAAACCTTGCCGATATTTATTTTTTAGACAGGGAAAAAGTGGAAAAACTCGACGGGTTCAAAAAGCAAAAAACCGATAATCTTTTTAACGCGATCGAAGCGTCGAAAACCGTGGAGTTTTCTAACTTTATATTTGCTTTGGGGATAGACAACGTCGGCAAAAAAACGGCGAACGATTTAGCAAAAACGTTCGGCGATATAGACGCGCTTAAATCGGCGACTGTCGAGCAACTTTCAGCTGTGCCTGATATCGGCGAGATAATAGCGCAATGCGTTTACGATTTTTTCAGAGACGATAACAATTTATCAGAACTCGATAAACTTTTATCTTTTGTCAGAATATCGAAAGTCGATAAAACTGCCGTTCACGGTGTTTTCAGCGGCGAAAAGGTGGTTTTGACTGGTACGCTGACTAATTATAAACGCGACGACGCGGCAAAAATAATCGAAAGTCTCGGCGGAGAGATAATGAGCGGCGTCTCCAAAAACACTACGCTCGTTTTAGCGGGTGAAAACGCTGGCAGTAAACTCGATAAGGCGCGTGCGTTCGGTATAAAGATTATTGATGAAAACGAGTTTGAAAATCTTATTAAAGTTTAAATATAATAATAAAATACTTGATTTACGCGTTTTTTTGTGTTAAAATATACGGGAAAATCGGTTAAAGAATTATTTGTGGTGATAAAATGTACAGTATGACGGGCTACGGCAGGGCGGAATATTCCGAAAACGCTATAAATTTGGTGGTTGAACTGAAATCGGTCAATAACCGTATTTTTGATTTCAGTGCGAAGATGCCCCGTGCTTTTATCTGTTTTGAAGATAAAATTCGTAAGACCGTGGCGGAATTTATCAAGCGCGGCAGGATAGAACTTTTTGTGAATTTTTCCGATCATAGGGAAAAGAGCGCGTCGATAAACGCCGATCTTGCCCGCGCGGCGGAGTATTACAACGCGGCTAAGAGTATTGCGGAAAGCCTTGATCTGCCTAACGATTATACTGTTTCTTACCTTATGAAATGCTCCGACGTTATAGCGGATGATTTTTCCTTTGACGCGACGGAGTTTGAAGAGATTCTTATTTCCACGGTAAAAGCGGCGTGCGAAAAATTTAACGAAATGAGAAAGACCGAAGGTGAAAAACTCGTTTCGGATATGCTTTTAAGGATGCAACAGATAAGGGAAATAACCGAAAACATCGCGTTGCGCGCACCGTTCGTTGCGGCAGAGTATAAAGAAAGACTTAAAGCGCGGATAATCGAAGCGCTCGACGGTGTGAAATACGACGAAACTCGTCTGCTTAACGAAGTGGCGTTTTACACCGATAAAGTAAATATCGACGAAGAACTGACAAGACTTCGTTCGCACATTTCACAGTTTTGCACTATCGTAAACACGATAGGTTCGGGCAAAAAACTTGACTTTTTGATGCAGGAGTTTAATCGCGAAGCGAACACGATCTGTTCAAAATCCAACGACTTAAAAGTTACGGAATTCGGACTTTCGCTTAAAAACGAGATAGAAAAAGTCAGAGAACAAGTACAGAATCTTGAATAAAAAACATATACGATTTTCGTAAAAGGAGATAATTTATGATACATAAACCACCTATTGACGAATTAGCGGCGACAATCGGCTCAAAGTATTCTTTGTGCGTCGTTGCGTCAAAAAGAGCAAGACAAATTATGGAACAAGCGCAGAATCAGGGGCTTACGGAACTTCCGGGTAACGAGAAGCCGCTTTCAGTTGCCGCGCAGGAAATCTATGACGGTAAACTTATCGCGACCAACGACTGATAGCGAGATAATTATTTGAAAATATTAAAAATGCCGATGCGTTCACGATGCTGGACGCATTTGTTTTAGAAAAATGTTTGCAGACGTGATCGTCGATATTTCGCACAGCGAAGCGGATAAAATATTTGAGTATTCTTATTCCGATTGCAAGGTTTTAGCCGGCAGTCGCGTTTTGGTGCCTTTCGGTAGTAAAACTATTGAAGGCATCGTTATAAAGACCAAAAAGCAATGCGAGTTCGACGAGAAAAAAGTAAAGCCTATTCTTTCGGTTTTGGAAGAAACGCCGGCGCTTACAAATGAAACGCTTGCGCTTTCGGAGTTTATAGTTAAGACTTGTTTCGTTACGCGCGCGCTTTCGTTTCGTTTGTTTTTGCCTGCCGAAATGCGTAAAGGCAGGGTGAGAGAACAGTTCGTAAAGTACGCCGTTTTAGACGAGAATATAAACACTGACGAACTATTGTCGTCTCTCAAAAAAAACGCGTTAAAACAGCGCGATCTGATACTGTTTTTGCAGGAAAACGGCAAGACGGCGTTGTCTTATTTAAACGAAAATTTCGGCAGCGCGGTCAAAGCGTTGACCGAAAAAAACGCACTTATCATAACTTCTGAAAAGCGTTTTCGTTCCCCGTATAAGGATTTGGGCGGTGCGGCGAATAGAGTCGTTCTTACAGATAAGCAGCAACAAGCGATAGACTTTATTGAAAAATCCGAAAACCTGACCACGCTTTTATTCGGTGTAACGGGTAGCGGAAAGACGGAAGTTTATCTCGACCTGATCGATAAAACTCTTAAAAAAGGCAAAACTGCGATAATGCTCGTGCCGGAAATATCTTTAACGCCGCAAATGCTTAAACAACTCCGCGCGCGGTTCGGAGAAAACGCGGCGATAATGCACAGCGGACTCTCTGCCGGCGAAAGATACGACGAGTGGTGGCGACTTCGCACGGGCGAAGCAAAAATTGCGATTGGCGCAAGAAGCGCGATATTCGCGCCCGTGGAAAATCTTGGGCTTATAGTTATCGATGAAGAGCACGACGGCAGTTATACGAGTGAATCCGCGCCGAGATACAACACCGTTGACGTCGCAAAATTTCGCTCGCATTATAACGGTGCAAAACTCGTTTTAGGTAGCGCAACCCCTTCGGTCGAAAGTTTTTTAAACGCTCAAAACGGGGAATACGGGTTGTTTGAATTGCCCGACAGGATAAATAAAAAACCGCTGCCGGACATTGAGATAGCGGATATGCGAAAAGAAGTCCGTCGCGGCAACAATACGCCCTTTTCTTCTGCACTTAAAGACGAACTTCAGAAGTGCCTAAATAAAGGCAATCAGGCGATTTTGTTTCTGAACCAGCGCGGATATTCCAAGACGGTCGTTTGTACGGAGTGCGGACACGTGCAGAAGTGTTCTTCGTGCGACGTTTCGCTTACATATCATAGAGAAGACGACTCGCTTTTATGCCATTACTGCGGCGCAAAATACAAGATGATAAAGGCTTGTACCGAATGCGGCAGTCCGTATATAAAATATGGCGGTTTCGGCACGGAAAAGATTGTTGCGGATCTGAAAGTTCTCTTTCCGTCGGCGCGCATACTGCGTATGGACAGAGATACGACCAAAAACAAGGAAGGGCATTTTAAAATACTCAACGAATTTTCTTCGAGAAACGCCGATATTTTGGTCGGTACGCAGATGATCGCCAAAGGGCACGATTTCCCGTTCGTTACTTTAGTCGGTATTCTCGACGCCGATATGAGCCTGCATTTTTCCGATTTCAGGAGCGCGGAAAGAACTTTTGAACTTATTACGCAGGTGGCTGGCAGAAGCGGCAGAGCGGGCGAAGCGGGTAAGGTGGTTTTGCAGACATATCAGCCCGACAATCACGTGCTAAGACAAGCGATAAATTACGATTATAAGGGATTTTTCGAGAGAGAGATATCTATAAGGAAGGCGACGGCTTTCCCGCCTTTTACCGAAATAATAAGGGTTTTGGTGCAGAGCGAAAACGACGCGCTCGCGCTTGATACCGTGAAAGAACTTTACGATGAAATAGGCACGATAAAAAGAGCGAGAGAGAATTGTTTTAGATTTTTCGGCTGTATGAAAGCACCGCTAAAAAAATTGCAGGGAAAGTATCGCTATCAGATACTTATGCGTATAGATAACGGCAACGAAGATATTTTAGAAGGGATTTTCAGATCCGTAAACGCGAAAAATAAAGGCAAGATCAACGCGTATATGGAGATAAATCCCAACAATTTAACTTAAAAGGTGTAATATGGCAATCCGTAACATTATTCAGGTCGGCGATCCTACTTTAAGAAAAAGAAGTTTTGAAGTAACTGATTTCGGCGCCAAAACGCACGAACTGTTGGACGATATGAAGGAAACGCTTGTTCAGGCTGACGGCGTGGGGCTTGCCGCACCGCAAGTCGGCGTTTTAAGGCGTGTTTTTATCGTGAGTTTTGAAGATAAGTATTATGAGTGCATAAATCCCGTTATCGTGTCGAAAAGCGGCAAACAGGTCGGCGACGAAGGATGTTTGTCCGTTCGCGGTAAGTACGGTACGGTAGAGCGTCCGAAAAAGATAACCGTTCAAGCGTTCGACAGATACGGGAAAAAATTTACCGTAAAAGCGGAAGATTTTTTGGCGCGCGCGTTCTGCCACGAGTACGACCATTTAGACGGCATACTTTATATTGACAAAGCGACGCGCGTCGAGGAAGATAAAAAGTGAAAATAGTTTTTTTAGGCACGCCCGATTTTGCCGTTCTCCCGTTTAAAGCCGTTTGCGAAACGACGGGAGTACAGGTCGCGGCTGTGGTGTGTAATAAAGATAAGCCTTTCGGTAGAAAACAGGTATTGACCGCTCCGCCCGTAAAGATCGCGGCGGAAGAGCGGGGCATACCCGTTTTTCAATACGATAAAATACGCGTCGAAGGGGTTGAAGATCTGAAACGCATTGCGCCTGACCTTATGATAACCTGCGCTTTCGGGCAGATATTGTCGCAGGAAATACTCGATATTCCGAAATACGGCGTTATAAATATACACGCGTCACTTTTGCCGAAATACCGCGGCGCGTCGCCCATCCATTTCGCCTTGTTAAACGGCGAAAAAACTACCGGCATAACCATAATGAAGACGGATATCGGCATTGATACGGGCGATATTCTAATGCAAAAATCTATTGATATAGGGGAAAAAGAAACTTGCGGAGAATTGTTCTACAGATTGTCCGTTTTGGGTGCGGAGTGTATAAAAGAAGCACTCGCTTTAATTATGCAAAACAAGGCGGTTTTCGTTAAGCAGAACGATGAGGACGCGACTTTAACAAAGATAATAAAGAAAGAGTTTGCGCGTATCGACTGGACGAAACCTGCGGACGATATTGTTAATCAGGTTCGCGCGTTTAATCCCGCGCCCGTAGCGTTCACATTTTTGAACGGAGAGCCGTTTAAGGTTTACGAAACGGAAAAATGTAATATGCAAGGCAGAGCGGGCGCAGTCCTTTTCTCCGACGGAAGACTGATAGTTGGCGCAGGCAAAGATTCCGTGTCGCTCGTTAAGGTGTGCAAGGCGGGTGGAAAGCCTATGTATATAACCGATTTTTTACGGGGAAACACCGTTGATATCGGTACGGTTTTAGGATAGTTTAATGGTAAATTATTTTTACGATTGCTACGCTGTATTAAATAAGGTTTACAGCGAAAAGGCGTTTATCAAACAGGCGATAAACGATACGTTTATCGAAGAAACGAACAGAAGTTTAACGGTCAAAATCTGTTACGGTGTAATAGAAAAAGATATAGAGTTATCTTATTATATCGAGAAAATGACGGAAAAAACGCCGAAACTTGCTATCCGCACTATACTTAAAATTTCTATGTATATGATAAAATATCTCGATAAGAAGGAGTATTTTGTCGTTCAAAACGCCGTGGAACTTACCAAAAAGTTAGGCAAGGGCGGTGCGAGCGGGTTCGTAAACGCGTTTTTAAGAAAGTTTTCGACTGTTGAAATAGAATTTCCGAAAGAAAAACTTTCATTTTTGTCTATTAAATATTCCTATCCTTTGTTCGCGGTAAAAAGACTTGTCGAAGATTACGGTGAACAGCGTGCGGAAAGTATAATTTCCGCACCGTACCCCGATAATACGCTTTGTTTTTACGGCGTTGACGGCGAAAAGTATCTTACCGAATCCGGCGCAGAGTTTAGCAAAACGCCGTTTGATAACGTGTTTACGGTGAAAAATTTCAATCGCAACGCCGATTACGACAAGGGCGTTTATACTTATCAGGCGCTCGGCTCTGTGGCGATATGCGAAACGGTCGGCGTGTGTGAAAAACTTCTCGATTGCTGTGCCGCGCCAGGCGGGAAAAGCGTAAGGCTTTCTTATAAAGCGGAAACGGTTACGGCGTGGGATATTCACGAACACAGGGTAAAACTTATCGAAGAATACGCGTGGCGTATGGGGCGTAGCAATATAAATACCGAAGTGCGCGACGCGAAAATTTACGACGACAAGTATAAGGATTGTTTTGACGCCGTTTTGTGCGACGCGCCGTGCAGCGGTTTCGGCGTAGTCGGCGATAATCCCGATATAAAACTTAATCGAACGGAAGAAGATCTGCGTGCCGTAAACGACGAGCAAAAATCGATTTTGGACACCGTATGCAAATACGTTAAACCAAACGGGTATTTGTATTATTCAACTTGCTCGGTTTTTAAGTCGGAAAATATAGACGTAGTAAAGTGGTTTTTATTGCGGCACGAAGGTTTTAAGTTAGAGCGCGTAGATAGCGCGCTTTTTCACGAAGATATTGACGGCACTGACGCGTTTTTGCCCGACATGTCTTTCGGAAACGGTTTTTATATTGCAAAACTTAAAAGGATAAAGTAAGGTGAAAAACGCGCTCGACTTAAACTTTGAAGAGTTAAAATCTTATATATCGTCAGTCGGTGAAAAGCCTTTTCGCACAGGGCAGATATTCCGCGCTCTGCATAAAGGGTTGGATTTTGCCGAAATGACTGATATTTCCAAAGGATTGCGCGATAAACTCGCTTCTGACTTTATAGCACAGGGCGTAAAAATAATTAAGTCGCTTAAAAGTGCGGACGGTACGGAAAAATTTCTTTTTTCACTTTCCGACGGAAACGTTATCGAAGGCGTGCTGATGAAATACAAATACGGCTACACGCTTTGCGTTTCCACCCAGGTTGGGTGCAGGATGAATTGCGCCTTCTGCGCGTCCGGGCTTTACGGACTCGTTCGCAATTTGACATGCGGAGAGATCCTGGGCGAAATAGTCGCCGCGAACAGGTATTTAGGCGGCGATTTGGCCGACAAACGTAAAGTTATAAATATCGTACTTATGGGTAGTGGTGAGCCGCTCGATAATTACGACGAAACTTTAAAATTTCTGCAACTTGTTTCGAGTGCCGAGGGTATAAATATCAGCCAAAGGAATATAAGTTTATCGACCTGCGGGTTAGTGCCTAAAATGTACGAACTATCAGACAGCGGTGTTTCTGTCAACCTTACGGTGTCGTTGCACTCTCCTTTCGACGAAGAAAGAAAACGCATAATGCCTGTCGCGAATAGGTATAAAATAAGCGAAATTCTGGACGCTTGCGCTTATTATTTCGAGAAAACGGGCAGAAGATATATCTTCGAGTACGTGCTGATCAGAGGCGAAAACGATACCGAAAGACATGCCGAAGAACTTATAAGACTGTTGAAGGGCAGACCTTGCCACGTAAACCTTATCCGGTTAAACGAAGTGAAAGAACGCTCGCTTAAATGTGGTACGGAAAAGGACGCATACAGGTTTATGGGGGTATTGACGAGCGGCGGATTGTCTGCTACGGTGCGCCGAAAAATGGGCGAGGATATAGAAGGGGCGTGTGGGCAACTTCGACAGAGATATATTGAAGATAATAACGGTAAAAAATAAAAGGAGCAATTATTATGAAACAAATAAAAATAGCGCCGTCTATGCTTTCGGCGGATTTTTCGAGGTTCGGAGAAGAAGTGGTTTTAACGGCAGAAAGCGGCGCGGACCTGTTGCATCTCGACGTGATGGACGGAAGTTTTGTAAAAAACATTTCTTTCGGTCCGAAATTTATAAAGGAAGCGCGGCCTTATACGAAAGCGGTTTTCGACGCCCATCTTATGATCGTAAATCCGTGGAACTACATAGAGCGTTTTGCGGAAGCCGGTTCGGATATAATTACGGTGCATTACGAGGCGTGTAAGGACAGGCTTAAGAGTACTTTAAGGGCGATAAAATCGCTCGGCGTAAAGTGCGGCGCGGTAATAAATCCCGATACGGAAGTTTCGGCGATAAAAGACGTTATAGAAGAGTGTGATATGCTTTTACTTATGAGCGTTTTTCCCGGGTTTGGCGGACAGAAATTCATACCCGAAGTGTTGCCGAAGATAGAAGAAGCGGCGCGCCTTATCGAAAGCACGGGAAAGGGGATAGACCTTGAAATAGACGGCGGTATAACGCTTGAAAACGTTAAAGCGGTCAAAGACGCCGGCGCAAACGTTATTGTTGCGGGCAGCACGGTATTTAAAGAGAAAGATAGGGCGGATATAATTAGGAAATTAAGAGAAATTTAAAGCGATTTTTCACAAAGGAAAGATCGAAAGCATATAATAGAACATAAATATTCCGCGAGGTAGGTTATGAAAATTATATGCGTAAAACCCCCTGTTGTAATCAGAAAAATATTAAAGTTGTGCTGTTGCGTCAGGAGAAAACGCGACGATTAGGCGTTTATGAAGAGCGCGGCTCTCGGAAATTTCCGAGAGCCGCGCATTGCTTTTATGTTTTTTTACATCATATCGACTATGGTTTCGCTTATTTTTCCCGTTTCTTCAAGTTCCTGTGCAAGTTTTTTAAATGCGGTCGGAATTTCCGGATAAGAACATTCGTCAATCTTTAAATTATTAAAGTTTATCGCTTTGTTCGCTATTAGGTTGATGCTCGTCGTGGTATATCCGACCGCGGTGTTTATACAGTGGATATCGAGTTGTTTTTTGATCGCTTGTATGAACGAGACGTTTCCGCTTTTATTGGAAGCGCCCGTAAACGCGACCGACGCGCCGAACGATGCAAGGGAAAAGGCTTTCGCGACGGGAATATTGCAATCGGCGATATAGACGACTTTATCCGTCATACGTCCGCTCGTGATGCTTGCGACTTCTTTCTGCCAGTTATCGTTAGGCCCTAAGGCGTAGTAAACGCCTGATTTTTTAACTGCAGCACAATCTTCTTCGTCAAGAGTCAAAACGATAGGTACTGCCTGATAGTATATAAGAAGTTGAGAAAAAATATTCGCAAAATTGTTTGCACCTATTACCGCTACGTAATCGCCTTTTTTTATGTTAAGTTTATCGTAAACGGCGATCGCTAACGAAATATGATTGATAAAAAGCGCTTCTTTATCCGAGACGCTGTCGGGCAGAACGAAAAGTTTTTCGGGTTTAGCAGAGATGAAATCGCATAAGAATCCGTCGAAATCTTCGCCCGCTATCTGAAGGTCTGAACATTTGCCGTATTCGCCTTTTTTGCAGTTATAACAGATCTCGCACTCACGGAAGGGGACGACGAAAGTTCTTTTGCCTTTTTCAAGGTCGAAAAGAGTTTTGCCCGTTTCGCTCAAAATACCGATACCTGCGCTGCCTAACACGACGTATGCCGCGTCTGTTTCGCCGATATAGCGCAAAACGTCTGAAAGTGTGATCAAAGCCTTGGTGATACGGACTTTTGATTGCGACGAGTCGGCGTCTTTTTCTTCTGATTCTTTTTCTTTAATGTTAAAAGGCTTTGTTAATGTATAACCTTTCATAATCGCTCCGAATCTTAAACTTATCGTATTATACAACAAATAAAAGTAAATTGCAAGCGATTATAAGCGCGATTTGAAAAAGGTTTTTCAAAATAAATTTCATTAAAATCGCAAAAACCGCTTGTTATTAGTTGACTATATTTTCAAAATATAATATAATTACACGGTAAAATACATTTTGAGGTGCGTTATGAAACAAGATATTCATCCGGATTATCACGAAGTAACCGTGGTTTGTGCTTGCGGCGAAACGTTTAAAACCGGCTCTACTAAAAAAACGGACGTTATCAAGGTTGATATTTGCAGTAAATGTCATCCTTTCTTTACAGGCAAACAAAAACTGGTTGATACCGGTGGCCGCGTTGATAAGTTCAACAAGAGATACAGTAAAGCGAAATAGTTTGTTTTTGATCGCGGCTTTAAGGGATGTGTTATTACGCCTTAAAGCCGTTTTTTTGTCTATCGCATGAGTAAGAAAAATACCGATAAAAATAAGAAACGCGTTTCGATAGGCGGGCAAGCCGTTCTGGAAGGCGTTTATATGCGCGGGGCTTCGTCAGAGGCTATCGCCGTCAGAGATCAGGACGGCGTTATTCGTTTGGAAACGAAACGCCGCAATAACGCAAGTAAGCAACTACTGTATAAGATCCCGATCGTTCGTGGGGTAGCCGCGTTTATAGACTCGCTTTTCGGCGGTACGAAAACGCTGATGCGCTCCGCGGAAGTTTACGGTGAAGGCGAACCGACCAAATTTGAAAAATGGGTTGCCGAAAAACTTAAAATCAACGTGATGACGGCTGTTAGCGTTATTTCCGTTATGTTGGGGCTTTTGATCGCCGTGGCGTTATTTATGTTTCTTCCGCAAGTCGTGCGCGGCGGGTTGGAGAAATGGCTGAACGGCGGAAATTCTTTCGGCGTTTGGGCTAAAAACTTTATTGAAGGCGGCGTAAAACTGTTAGTGTTTACGCTGTATATTCTGTTTGTTTCGCTCCTTAAAGATATAAGACGGACTTTTATGTACCACGGAGCGGAACATAAAACCATAACTTGTTTTGAACGTGGACTTGATTTAACGGTTGAAAACGCCGCTAAATGTCCGCGCGTACACGATAGGTGCGGCACGACTTTCATAGTTTTCGTTTTGTTTATCAGTATAATCGTTATGGCGTGCGTGGAAGCGCTTTTAGGGAAGAGCGTGCAAGGTGTATTAAGGGTTTTACTTAAACTTGCGCTGTTGCCTGTCGTTGCGGGGCTTTCTTACGAACTTTTAAAACTTTTGTCAAAGACGAAAAGTCCGCTCGTTTTGCCGATAAAAGCGCCCGGATTTTTATTGCAACTTCTGACCACGCGCGAGCCTTCGAAAGATATGCTCGAAGTCGCCATAACTTCTTTTAAAGCCGTTTACGAAATGGATAACGACGAAAGTATTCCCGAACGTAAATTTGAGTTACCGAAAAAGCGTTGCGAAGTATTGGCAAATGTGCGTGAAAGATTAAAAGAAAACGGTATCGACGAAGACGCGGAAGCGGAGTGGATCGTTTCGATAACGCTTGGTATAAAACGCGACGAGGTCAATACCGAAAATCTCGTTTCGGTGAAAAATATAGAAAAGATAAACGCACTCGTGGACGAACGCGTTACGGGCAGGCCCCTTTGGTATTGTATAGGAGATACCGACTTTTATGGTTATAAGATCAAGACCGACGAGCGCGCGCTTATTCCGCGTCCGGAAACGGAACTGCTGGTGGAAAACGCGTTAAAAGTCGTTGACGAGACTAAATCGGTACTCGATCTGTGTACGGGTAGCGGCGCTATCGCTGTTGCGATAAGCAAAGAAACGGGCGCGACCGTTTACGCTTCTGATATAAGCCTTGACGCGCTTAAACTCGCGCAGGAAAACGAGGCTCTTAACCGTGCAAAGATAAAATTCGTGTTAAGCGATATGTTTGAATCGTTTGACGATGAAAAATTTGACGTGATCGTATCGAATCCGCCGTATATAAAGAGCGACGACGTTAAGGGATTGCAAAAAGAAATAAGGGATTTCGAGCCTGTTATGGCGCTTGACGGCGGTGAAGACGGATTGCATTTTTACAGAATAATTGCCGAAAATGCTAAAAATTACTTAAATGAAGGCGGCACTCTCCTTTTGGAGTGCGGAATCGGACAGGCGGAAGA
The DNA here is from genome assembly GCA_017612915.1 of Clostridia bacterium. Classification (GTDB taxonomy): domain Bacteria; phylum Bacillota; class Clostridia; order Christensenellales; family Borkfalkiaceae; genus UBA1259. The sequence goes on from JAGAEX010000031.1 coordinate 30,240, forward strand.
GATAAAAGATCTTTTGACAGGTTTTTCACGGGTGGAGATCATTAAAGACTACGAAAATATCGACAGAATCATAAAGGCGGTGCTGTAATGTTTAAAAAACTCGACAAAATGCTTGAAAGGTACGAGAAACTTAACGAACTCGTATCCGATGCGGACGTTATTTCGAGAATGGACGAGTGGAAGGCTTACACGAAGGAACTCGACGATATGTCGGAAACGGTGGAAAAATACACAGAATACAAAAAGGTAGCGAAAGAACTCGCAGACTTGGAGCGCGATATCGCCACCGAAACCGATAAAGAAATGAAAGACCTTATGCAGGAAGAAATTTTGTCTTGCAAAGATAAATTAGATCAGATTTCTTCCGAATTAAGGGTTTTGTTATTGCCCAAAAACCCCGACGACGATAAAAACGTTATTATGGAGATCCGTGCGGGGGCGGGCGGCGAAGAGGCAAGCCTTTTCGCTTACGAATTATATAAAATGTACGTTAAGTACGCTGAAAAAAACCGCTGGAAAACCGAAGAGATCGACAATAATTCCACGGAACTCGGCGGCATAAAAGAAGTGGTGTTTTCCATTTCCGGAAAGTCGGCGTTCGGTAATCTTAAATTCGAGAGCGGCGTACACAGGGTTCAGCGCGTTCCGGAGACCGAGTCGCAGGGCAGGGTGCATACTTCGACGGCGACTGTGGCGGTGCTTCCAGAAGCTACGGATGTGGAAATTAACATCGACGAAAAAGATCTTCGCGTAGATACGTTAAGGTCGAGCGGTGCGGGCGGTCAGCATATAAACAAAACGGAGTCCTGTATTCGGCTTACTCATATTCCGACGGGTATAGTCGTTTTGTGCCAGGACGAGCGTTCGCAGACCAAAAACCGCGAAAAGGCGATGAAGGTGTTAAAGAGCAGGCTTTACGATTATTATCGTTCGCAAGCTGATAAGGAATATTCCGAAAACAGAAGAAGTCAGGTCGGTACCGGCGATCGTTCGGAGAGGATCAGAACTTACAATTTCCCAGACGGAAGGGTTACCGATCACAGGATAAAACTTACGCTTTATTCGATAGACGATTTTATGCTCGGCAATATCGACGAGATGATAGAAGCGCTTAAAATTGCCGATAGAGAATCAAGACTCGCGGCGGGTGTTGACGACGATTAAAAGGAGAAAATTTATGATTTCCAAGAAGGTTAAAAACATTAAGCCTTCGCTGACGCTTGAAATTACGGCGAAAGCGAAAAAAATGAAGGCGGAAGGTAAATCGGTAATAGGTTTCGGCGCGGGTGAACCTGATTTCAATACGCCGGATTACATAATCGACGCGGCAAAACGCGCACTCGATATAGGGTTTACGAAATATACTCCCGCATCGGGGATGCAGGAACTTAAAGTCGCGATATGTAATAAGTTTTTTAAAGATAACGGGCTTATGTACGAGCCGGCTAATATAGTTATTTCTTCCGGTGCAAAGAGTTCGCTGTATCACGCTATTTCTGCGCTCGTTGACGACGGCGACGAAGTTATATTGCCGTCGCCGTACTGGCTCACTTATCCCGAACTCGTTGGTCTTGCGGGCGGGAAAACGGTTTTTGTCGATACTAAACCGGAAAACGGATATAAAATAACCGCGGACGAGTTTGAAAAGGCTATCACCGCTAAAACGAAATGTTTTATCCTTAATTCGCCTAATAACCCGACCGGAGCAGTCTATTCGGAAGAAGAGATCAAGGCGCTCGCCACAGTAGCGGAAAAACACGGGATCTTCGTCATTTCAGACGAAATATATGAAAAACTTGTATATGGCAACGCTAAACATTTTTCCATTGCGGCTTGCAGCGATTATATGAAAGAACATACCGTTATCGTAAACGGTATGAGCAAAGCTTTTTCTATGACGGGATGGCGTATAGGGTATATTGCCGCCCCGATTGAAATAGCCAAAGCGGTTTCAAGTATGCAGAGCCATACGACGAGCAACGCTTGTTCCATCGCGCAGTACGCGTCGGTAGAAGCGCTTGAATCTGATAAAAGCGACGAATTCGTGAGCAAAATGCAAAAGGTTTTCGACGAAAGAAGAAAATTTATGATGCAAAGGCTTACGGAGATCGGTTTAAAATTTAACGAACCAATGGGGGCGTTCTACGTGTTCGTTAACGTTTCAGTTGTTTACGGTAATAGCTTTTGCGGACAAGTTATAAACGGTTCGCTCGCGTTTGCCGACGCCGCGCTTAAAAAAGGTATAGCCGTAGTGCCGGGAATCGCTTTCGGTAACGATGATTGCATAAGACTTTCCTATGCTGTGGCTATAGAAGATATTAAGACCGGACTTGACAGACTTTCCGACTTTATCAAGGAGATAAAATAATGCAGAAGAAGACCATTGAAATAAACAAAAAGACCAACTTGCTCGAAGAAGGATATTACAAATATCCGTTGCAAGATGTTAAAAAACCGCAGTTGTTTCGTGACGTTTTCGACTATAAACACGTTCCGAAGATAATATTTAACAATACCGTCGTTCCTATGGGTATGCCGAAAGAGATCTGGCTTACCGATACGACTTTCCGCGACGGTCAGCAATCAATGTCGCCCTTTACCGTAAAACAAATGGTCGATCTGTTTAAGTTGATGTCCCGTCTCGGCGGCAAAAAGGGTATAGTCAGGCAGTCGGAATTTTTCCTTTATTCTGAAAAGGACAGAAAAGCTGCGGCGGCTTGCCGTGATTTAGGGCTTCAATTTCCGGAAGTAACGAGTTGGATCAGGGCAAACAAGAAAGATTTTCAACTCGTAAAGGAAATGGAGATAAAGGAAACGGGTATCCTCGTCAGTTGTTCCGATTACCATATTTTTAAAAAGATGAATTTAACGCGTTCGCAAGCGATGGATAAATATCTCGGCACGGTTAAAGATGCGCTCGACGCGGGTATAAGACCGCGTTGCCATTTTGAAGATATCACGCGCGCGGACTTTTACGGGTTTGTTATACCGTTCGCGACAGAGCTTATGCGGCTTATGGAAGAGAGTGGTATCCCGATAAAGATCAGGGCTTGCGATACTATGGGGTTCGGTGTTAATTTTTCGGGTGCGGCTATTCCGAGAAGCGTTCAGGGCATAATTTATGGCTTGAAACACTACGCAAGAGTGCCGAGCGCACTTTTGGAGTGGCATGGACATAATGATTTTTATAAAGTGGTAACCAACGCGGATACCGCATGGCTTTACGGCTGTGCGGCAATAAACTGTTCGCTGCTTGGCGTGGGGGAAAGAACGGGCAACTGTCCGTTAGAAGCAATGGCGATAGAGTACGCGTCTTTTAAGGGTACCGACGACGGTATGGATTTTACGGCAATAAGCGATATAGCCGAATATTTCGAGAAAGAAATAGGTTATTCGATTCCGCCGAGGACTCCTTTCGTCGGTAAGAGTTTTAACTCGACTCGTGCGGGCATTCATGCGGACGGTATGCTGAAAAGCGAAGAGATATATAACGTTTTCGATACTAAAAAGATACTTAATCGTCCGATGTCAGTCGCGATAAACAATACGAGCGGGCTCGCGGGGATCGCTTATTGGATAAATCAGCATTTCGAGTTGAAGCGTTCGGACAAAATAAGTAAAACGCACGCGGTCGTCGAAAAAATGAAGGAGCGTATAGATAAAGAGTACGCCGACGGACGTTGTACCGTTATGTCTGACGAAGAACTTGTTGCTATGCTTTCTGCTGAAGATCCCGATCTTTATAAAATATTATCGGCAAAACACAGAAAAGTTTGATTTTCGTATTGTAATTTTGGTAAAAATATTGTATAATTTTATTGATAAAATTTTTTAGGAGTAATTGTATGAAAATTTTTTACGGACCTAAGGGCACAGGCAAAACCAAAGCAATAATAGATTTTGCGAACGAAGTTAAAGATACGGCAAAAGGACACGTCGTTTACATAACCGATTCCGACAAAAATGCTTTTGATATCAAACGTCCGATCAGATTTTTGGATACGACCGATTTCGGCGTAAAATCCGAAGACGAATTCCGCGGATTTATAAAAGGGATAGTTGCGTCTAACGGCGATAACGAATATGTCTTTATCGACGGAGTTGCGAGAATTTGTTGCAAGGCGCTCAGTGAGATTGATTCTGTTTTTGAAACTTTGGTTATGCTGGAAGAGAAGTTCGGTGTTAAATTCGTGATCACTTGCAGCGGGTTTAAGGAAGATTTGCCCGACTTTATATTAAAGTACGTCGATTAACTTGCTTTTTATAGTTTAAATGTAGTAAAATAAAAGTCGGGTCATCTCGACTTTTATTTTTTAGGTGATAATTATGAAATTTATCAGTACTCGCGGCGCAGCGGCCGCGGAAAATGCCGCGCAAGCCATTACGAAAGGCTTGGCGGATGACGGGGGATTATTCGTTCCGGAAAGTTTTCCTTCCGTTAAAGACGATCTTAAAAATATGCTTTCTATGGACTACGCCGAGCGCGCCGCTTTTATCATCGGCAAATTTCTCGGCGAGTACGATAAGGGCGGGCTTTATTCGGCTTGCCAAAAAGCCTATTCGCAGTTTGAAGACGGCGATGCCGCGCCTGTCGTAAAAATTGACGATAATCTTTTCGTTTTGGAACTTTTCCACGGTCCGACTCTCGCGTTTAAAGATATCGCGCTCACGCTTTTGCCTTACCTGTTGAGGACGGGGGCGGATATAGGCGGGGTAAAAGAAACAATACTTATCCTTGTCGCGACAAGCGGCGATACCGGTAAAGCGGCACTCGAAGGTTTCAAAAATCAGCAAGGCGTTAAAATTTGCGTGTTCTATCCGTCCGAAGGCGTTTCGGATATGCAGAAGTTACAGATGTGCACGCAGGAAGGCGACAACGTTAAAGTTGTCGGAGTAAAAGGGAATTTCGACGATTGCCAGACCGCCGTCAAAAAGATATTTACGAGCAGTGAAGTCGCCGCCGAATTAAAAAATGAAAACGTGGTTTTATCCAGCGCGAATTCAATAAATTTCGGGCGACTCGTTCCGCAGGTCGTATATTATTTTTCAGCCTATTGCGATCTTGTAAATGCAGGCGAGATAGCACTTGGCGACGAAATAGATTTTACCGTCCCGACCGGCAATTTCGGAAATATTCTCGCCGGATATTACGCTAAAAAAATGGGACTTCCCGTTAAAAAACTCGTCTGTGCGTCAAATTCCAATAATGTTCTTACCGAATTCTTTTTGAGCGGTACTTACGACGCTAACCGCGAGTTCTTCAAGACGATGTCGCCGTCGATGGATATACTTATTTCCAGCAATCTCGAAAGACTCATTTTCGAGTTGTGCGACAGGGATAGCGCGCTTACCGCAAACAGGATGTCAGAGCTTAAAAAAACGGGTAAATATTCGCTTGATAAAGATGAAAAAGCCGCTCTTATCAAGGATTTTTATGCCGGATATTGCGACGAAGAAGAGTGTTTAAGCACGATGGCGGAATGCTTTGACGATTTGGGGTATTTATGCGATCCGCACACTGCTGTCGCGTTAAAGGTTGCAGGCGATTATTCGGTGTATAGTGATTCAAATCGTAAAATGGTGGTATTATCTACGGCAAGTCCGTATAAGTTTTCGCAAAATGTGTTAAAAGCGGTGGGGGGTAAATTTGTAAAAGACGCGTTCGATGCGGCAAAAGAACTTGAATCTCTGTCCGCGGCACCTATCCCGAAACAGATCTCGGAACTTAAAACGAAACCCAAAAGATTTACAGACGTTATAGATAAAGCGGACGCGGCAAAGGAAGTGTTGCGTTTTGCCGCTGAAAAAATAAGGAAATGATATGGAAGATAAAAAGACTTTATTCAGTGCTATTCAACCGAGCGGGATACTGACGATAGGTAACTATCTCGGCGCGCTCAGGAATTTCAAAAAGCTTCAAGACGACTATAACAGTATTTTTTCGGTCGCGGATTTGCATACTCTTACCGTAAGGCAGGATCCTGCGACGCTTCGCAAAAATATTTATGAACTTACCGCGCTTTATTTGGCTTGTGGAATAAATCCCGAAAAGTCGATATTATTTATACAGTCGCACGTTTCGGCGCACGCAGAACTTACCTGGGTACTTAATACGATTTGTTATCCCGGAGAGCTTTCGCGTATGACGCAGTTTAAGGAGAAAAGTAAAACTCACGAAGATAACGTAAATATGGGGCTTATGGATTATCCTGTACTTATGGCTTCGGATATTTTGCTTTACCAGTCAGATTTGGTGCCTGTCGGCGCGGACCAGAAACAGCATCTCGAATTGTCGCGCGATATAGCGATAAGATTTAACAACCGTTTCGGTGAAACGTTTACCGTTCCTGACGGGTATATTCCGAAGACGGCTGCAAGGGTAATGAGCCTGCAAGAGCCGACTAAGAAAATGAGTAAATCGGACGCTAACTTAAACGCCTTTATCTCGATGGACGATGATCCGGATACGGTGATAAGAAAGTTTAAGCGCGCGGTTACAGATAGTGATAATCGCATTATTTTCAGCGAAGATAAGCCAGGTATAAGCAATTTGCTTACTATTTACGCGGCGATAACGGAAAAGTCCATTGCAGACGTCGAGAAGGAGTTTGCGGGGCTTGGTTACGGCGACTTTAAACTTCGCGTAGGCGAAGCGGTTGCGAACGTTATCGAGCCGATCAGGCAGGAGAAAAATAAACTGTTGGCAAATCGCGATTATCTTGATGACGTGCTTAAAAACGGTGCGGAACGTGCGGAACGTGTTGCGTACAGAACACTTGCCAAAGTGTATAAAAAAGTCGGTTTAGTGGCGAGAAAGAGGGGCTGAAATGTTCGGATACCTGACTACCGATTTTCCAAATCTTTACGTTAAAGATACCGTGCTGTACAAGTCGGCTTACTGCGGGCTGTGTAAAAGTATAGGTAGGATATGTGGTACGAAGGGAAGATTTTTATTGAATTACGACCTGACCTTTCTTTCGGTTTTTACGCATAACGTCGTCGGGTGCGATTTTGAAATAAAAAAACAACGCTGTATTTTGCACTTTATAGTAAAGCGTCCAATCGCTGTTCCCGACGGGTTATCGCAAAGGATTGCGGCGCTGAACGTGATTTTAGCCTATTATAAACTTACCGATAACGTGTTGGACGAGGGAAATGGCAGGTTAAAGCGTTCGTTTTTTAAGCAGGCGTATAAAAAGGCGAAAAAGGTCGAACCGACGCTCGACGCTATTGTTAAGTCGCGTTACGACGAATTGATGGGATATGAGCGGCAAAATTCCGACAGTATTGATGCGGTTGCCGATCCGTTTGGCGCTATGATGAAAGATATCGTTCGCGAACTCGTTGCGGATAAATTTACTGAAAATATCGGTGAACTTTCTTATAATATCGGTAAATGGATATATCTTATCGACGCTTTGGACGACTTTGATAAAGACAAAAAGAACGGCGCGTTTAACGTTTTTGTCAATTCATACAATAATTTTGACGATAAACGCGCGTTTGTTGACGCAAAAAAGCAGGATTTACAATTTATTTTCGGCGGGATATTGTCAATAATATATGAAAACGCCGTTAAAATCGCGTACAATTTCAATCACGATTTGACTGATAATATTTTGCTTAAAGGGGTGTTTGAACAAACTAAAAATATTATGGAGTGTAAAAAATGCAAGAATTCTATAAAATATTAGGCGTTAGTGAGTCGGCTACCGACGCGGAAATCGAAGAAAGATACAATAAACTTAAAGAAAAATATTCGCGTGAGCGGTTTTATGAAGGGGAGATCGGTAACGAGGCTGCGCGGAATCTTACGAAACTTGAAACTGCATATATAGAGATAAAGAACGCTCGTGCGTATAAGACTGACGAAAGTGGTACCGTGCACGATTTCTCCGAAGTGGAAAAACTTATTAAAGACGGTGATTTTGCCGGCGCGCAGGCTCGTCTTGACGATATTACCGATAGGAGCGCGGAGTGGCATTATCTTCAATCGGTAATTTTCTATAAGAAAAATTGGATAAACGAGAGCAAAAAACAGTTGGAAATCGCGTTGAATATGGACCCGCATAATGAAAAGTATTCCGCCGCTTACAGTAAACTCAAGCAGAAAATGGCTTATAATGAAAACCAGTTTCACTCGGGTAACGCACAGGGCGGCGTGTATAACGGAACGGGCGAACGTCAGATGGGCGGCGACGGTGCTAATGATTGTCTTTCTTTTTGTGCTACTTGGTGTTGTTTGAATATGCTTTGCAATATGTGTTGCAGATGCGGTTAATATGAAAAGTCGCGTTATAGCCGTTTCGGCGATATCAGCGGGGCTCGTTTCCGTTTGTCTTGCTATTGGGATATATTTTGAGCCGATAGACGTTTTGTCGCTTGTTTTGACTTCGGTTTTTGTGATTTTGCCTTTATACCTTAAATCGTATAAAGGCGCTATTTTATCTTATCTTTCCGGTGGGATATTGGGGCTTGTGTTCGGTTGGTTTAATTTTTTGTATTCCTTTGTTTTTCCCGCGTATTTTGCGTTTTTCGGGTTGTTCCCTATAATTTTTTGCTTTCTGAAAGAGAAGAAAATGAACAAGTACCTTTTTCACGCGATAGGGATTGTTTGGACAGTTGCGGCTTTTTACGGGTTTTATTTTTATTATACTTTTGTAATGGGGCTGAATTTTTTCGATCTTCCTGATTATTTGCTGTGGGTTAAGGACTATTTGCTTTATTTCTTGGGCGTTTTGAGTGTGGTGTTTTATTTTATATATGAGCGATCTGTATTCGTTGCGAGAGCGTTGATGGATAGATATTTGGGTAAAATAATCAAATAGGGTTAATATACTGTAAGATGAATAAGAACGAGATAAGGGAAGGGACAGTCTTTGCTATCGGGATGAACGGCGAAGGAGTTCTTAAAGACGATGGGAAAATTGTATTCGTGCCTTTTACTATGGTAGGGGAAAAGATAAGGTATAAGGTGCTAAAATCGGCTTCTAACTGTACATACGGTAAGGTGCTGGAAGTTTTGACGCCCGCAGAAGATCGCGTTAGACCGAGATGTGCGGTTTTCGGTAAGTGTGGCGGTTGTCAGTTGCAGCATATAAAATATGCCGCGCAACTTAAAATAAAAGAAGATAATATCGCTAATTGCTTTAAAAAGATAGCGTTTACCGAAATCGACGTTCAGCCTACCGTACGCGGGGACGATGAGTTTGGGTACAGAAACAAACTGCAATTACCGGTTTCGGTTGACAAGGCGGGTAAAACAATAATTGGCTTTTATGCTGAAAATTCGCATAGAGTTGTTCCCGTTTTCGATTGTCCGATCAATGCCGTGTGGACAGCGGATATTATAAGCGCTTTTAACGAGTATTTTGAAACGACGGGTGTGAAGGGGTATAATGAAGAATCTTATACCGGTGATATTCGTGAGATCGCGGTTAAAGACATAAAGGGTAAACTTATAATAACAGTTGTTGCGACGATAGAAATGCTTCCTTTTAAGGATAAACTCTTGAAAATTTTGGAGAACAAGATCAAATATACCTTTTCGCTTTATCTTAACGTCAATAAGTCGCATAATAACGTTATTTTCAGCGAAAAATTTATTCATTTATTCGGTAATAAAGATTATGCCGCCGATATGCTCGGAATAAGGTATAGGGTGGGCGTACAGAGTTTTATGCAGGTCAACGATTGTGTTGCGGCAAAACTTTATTCAATGGTAAATACTCTTGCGAATGCAGATGAAAATACTGTGATAATTGACGCTTACAGCGGGGCGGGGCTTTTGACTGCGCTGCTTTCAAAGCGGGCAAAAAAGGCGATAGGAATTGAAATTGTGCCTGAAGCGGTGCAACTTGCAGACGAGCTTTCCCTTCAAAACGGATTAGCCGATAAAATCACTAATTATCAGGGAAAATGCGAAGATATTATGCCAGACATAATTGAGCGTGAAAAGGCTAGCGGTAATAAAATCGTCGTTGTTTTAGACCCGCCGAGAAAGGGCTGCGATATTAAGGTTGTAGAAGCCGTTAAGAACAGCAACGCGGATAAAATCATTTACGTTTCCTGTAAGCCTTCTACGCTTGCAAGGGACGTCGGTCTTATCACAGGAACGCTTTGTAGCGACGGCACAAAGATAGAAAAGGCGGTTGCGCCTGACGGTAAATACGTTATAAACAGCGTCAGACCGTTTGATATGTTTGCCCAAACCAAGCACGTAGAAACCGTTTGCGAACTTGTTCGCAAAAAATAAATTTGCATCGTGCGTAAACGCTTGCGAAAACATTTGCGTTTATAAGCGAAAAAATAATTATTTCTTCTTTTTTACATAATGGAAGATAGAATTTATTGTTGTATTGATCTGAAAAGTTTTTACGCTTCCGTTGAGTGTGTGGAGCGTGGACTCGATCCTTTTAAGGCCAATTTGGTAGTTGCCGACCCCGACAGGGGCAAAGGTACGGTTTGTCTTGCCGTTTCGCCTGCGTTAAAAGCGCTCGGCGTTAAAAATCGTTGCCGCGTTTTTGAAATTCCCAACAGTATCGAATATATTATCGCAAAGCCGCGTATGAAACTTTATATTGATAAGTCTGCGGAGATTTATTCAATATATTTACGCTATATTGCGGCAGAAGATATTCACGTTTATTCTATTGATGAAGTTTTCATCGACATTACCGATTATCTCGTTTTGTACAAAAAAACGGCAAAGACTCTTGCAAGGCTTTTAATAGACGAAGTGTTTGCGGCAACAGGTGTTCGGGCAACAGTAGGGATAGGCACTAATTTGTTTTTAGCAAAAGTTGCTCTCGATATAACTGCAAAGCACGCCGATGATTTTATGGGTTATCTTGATGTTTCGGCTTTTAAAAAAACAATTTGGCATCATAGACCTATTACCGATGTTTGGAACGTCGGACGTGGTATCGCCGTAAGACTTGCCAAAATGGGGATATTCGACTTGTGCGGTGTTGCTAAATGCCCGGAACAGGTTTTATACAAGCAATTCGGTGTAAATGCGGAACTTCTGATAGACCACGCGAACGGAATTGAGCCCTGTACTATCGCGGATATTCACGCGTATCGCTCTAAAAGCGTTTCGCTTTCTAACGGGCAGGTGCTTTTTTCCGATTATTCGTTTGACGACGGGCTTATCGTTTTAAAAGAAATGGTAGAGCAACTAGTTTTGGAGTTGGTTGAAAAGAATCTCGTAACGGATTCTATTTCTTTAAGCGTTTTGTTTGCGGATAGAAGTGCAAAATCTGTCGGCGGTACGGAAAAGCTTTCTGAATATACTTCTTCCGTTAAAAAACTTATTAAATATTTTACCGATTATTATACCAAAAAAGTGCCGAAAACTGCATTGATACGCAAGATAAACGTGGGGCTTAACGATCTTATCGACGAAGCGTTTATCACGCGCGATCTTTTGACAGATAGCGAGAAGCTCGATAAAGAACGCGATTTGCAGCGTACGGTCGTGGGGCTTAAACACAAGTACGGTAAAAACGCGATTTTGTTCGGAACGAGTTATAACAAGCGGGCTACGGGTCGGGATAGGAATAAATTGATAGGAGGGCATAACGGTGGAGAAGATGACAAGACTTGAACGCGCCAAGCAATTTATGCCGTTTGCCGCTCTCCACGGTTATGAGAAAGTTCTTAAAGAAAAGGAAGCCGTAAGGATCGAAAAGAGAGAGTTGACGGTTGAAGAAGAAAAGAAATTAAACGAGATAGTGCTGCGAGTAAAAAAGGGCGATATTGTTAGCGTGGAGCATTACTCGACTGACAGATACGTTAAAGTCGAAGGTGTTATCACCGCTATAGACTTAACGCTAAAATTTATCACCGTCGTAAAGACGAAAATTTTGTTCGCAAATATTAAGGAAATTAAATTGATATGAAGATCGTGCTTGCAAGCGGTTCGCCGAGAAGAAAAGAAATTTTGACCGAGTTCGGGTATGCTTTTTCCGTTGAGAAAAGCAATTTTGTTGAGCGCGACGATCAGGCTGACGCGCGTTTCGTTGCTTTGAAAAACGCTGAAGGAAAAGCAAACGACGTGTTTTTGCGTTTGTCGGGTAGCGGCAAAGCGGGAAATTTTGCGGTCGTAGGTGCGGACACAGTTGTTTTTTTGGACGGCGTTATTCTCGGCAAGCCGAAGGATAGGTTTGATGCGGTTAGAATCTTAAAAATGCTTTCGGGTAAAACACATACGGTCGTTACGGGCTATTGTGTTTTAAGTGCGAATATTCGCGTCGTGGGGATAGATGAAACGATCGTGTGTTTTAACGAATTGCCCGACGAGACGATTGGCGAATATATAGATAGATGTAAGCCTTTCGATAAGGCGGGAAGTTACGGTATTCAGGACGGATTTCCGCTCGTGAACTATGTAAAAGGCAGCCTTTATAACGTTATAGGGTTTCCGATAGAAAAGATAAAACCCGTTTTAGACGGTTTGTTAAAATGAAAGCGTTTTATTCGACGCGGCAATTTGCCGCGTCGAATTGCTTTTTAAAAGGTTTAAAAAATTTGACAAAATAAAAATCTAATAGTATAATGTAAGAAAAGTAAGAAAAATAAGAATTTTTTGCGGGGGGGGGATAAATGTGAAAAATTCACAAGAAGACAGATTTATAGTGAGTGTAAAGGTCGGTCCGAAGGGGCAGATAACTATTCCCGTGGAAGCGCGGAATATGTTTGATATCGACGTTGGTGATACTTTGATGGTTATGGGAGATAAAAACAAGGGCATTGCACTTTTAAAAGATGATGCGTTTTATAAATTGATGGAGGAATTTGTTCCGGATGGTAGCGATAAAAATAAATAAATTAAGAAAAGAATATAAAGATTTGGTGGCGGTTGACGATCTTGACCTTGAAATTAAAGAAGGCGAACTTTTTTCGCTTTTGGGTGTGAACGGTGCAGGCAAGACAACTACGATAAAAATGCTTGCCACGCTTGTAAAACCGACGAGCGGCGACGCGTTTATCTATGATTATTCGATAAAAAAGGATGGCGATAATATAAAAAAGCTGATAGATATTTCTATGCAGGAAACGGCGGTTGCACGCAATCTTACGGTTGAAGAAAATATAGGTTTTTACGCTAAACTTTCAGGACGAGCGCAAAGCGAACGTGAAACAATAAAAAAAGAGATATATTCTTCTTTCGGTTTAGAGAAGGTTGCGAAGAAACGTGCGGCAAAACTTTCGGGCGGTTGGCAACGTAAACTGTCTATCGCGCTTGCGCTCGTTTCCAAGCCTAAAATTCTTTTTTTGGACGAGCCGACTTTAGGGCTTGACGTTATTGCAAGGCGTGAACTTTGGAGTACGATAAATAAACTCAAATCGCAGATGACCGTTATTCTTACCACGCACTATATGGAAGAAGCGGAAGTGCTTTCCGACAGGATAGGGATAATGAAAGACGGTAAACTTTCTTTTGTCGGTACGAAAGACGAACTCTTTGCAAAAACCGGTAAACAAAGTGTAGAACAGGCGTTTGTCGAAATTGTGTCGGGGGGTGAATTTAATGCGTAGGTCGTTGGCGAAAATATTGACTTTAACGGACAGGAATTTAAAAGAGATTGTGCGAGATCCGCTTTCTCTGATTTTTACGATAGCCTTGCCGCTGTTTATGGAAATATTGTTTTACTTTTTATTCCACGGTATGACTGCTCAATTTGAAATGAGATTTTTAGCGCCGGGGATTGTGGTGTTTTCACAGTCGTTTTTGACTTTGTTTACGGGGCTTTTGATCGCGACGGACAGAAACACTTCTTTTTTGACAAGGCTTTATGTGTCGGATACAAAATCGTTCGAGTTTATCTTCGGATACGCGTTTGCCGTTTTGCCGATGGCACTTGTGCAGTCCGTCCTGTTTTTTATTGTCGGCGGATTGTTTGACGCGTCGCTTTTCGGATTGTCTATGCTGTGGGCGATTCTTTTAAGCAGTTGTTTGTCTTCTTTTTTCTTTATCGCGTTCGGGATATTGTTCGGTTCTTTGTGCAATGAAAAGTCTATCGGCGGTATGTCTTCAATTATAATCACGGGGCAATCGATTTTGTCGGGTATGTGGTTTCCGGTTGAAGGGCTTGACGGCGCGATGGTTGCGATTATGAATATTTTACCTTTTAAAAATGCAACGCTGCTTATACAGAATACGGTAAACGGCATAAATAATATGTTTGATGATTTTGTTTATCCATTACTTATCGTTGTGGGTTATACGCTGGTCGCTTTGGTCGTTGCGATTATTACGTTCAGAAATAAGATGAAGGCTAAATGATATTATGGTAAAAATAAAGCGGGGATCGATGAAGGTTCCCGCTTTATTTTTTTATTTAAAATTTAATAAGATTTTCCGAAGAATGATGAAAACTGGCAAATCATAAGTATCAAAGAAAAGATCATAAAGCCGAAGAAATACATTATACCTGTGTTTTTTATGCAGTCTATTATTAAGGCTTCTCCAAAAGCGCCGCTGAAATATTGGGCGAAAAATCCGACGACCGGCATAAGGCTTATGATCGTTACGGCAAGCATTACAAAACCTAAAAGAACGCTTATTACTTTCAAGATTATTCTTAATGATTCGACTCTTGCCATCATAAGGATGATCCCGAATACGAGATCGAAAGCAACGATGGCGTAAAACGCGTAAATCGAATACGGTAACAGATTGAGAATCTCCGGCGTTAGTACCGAAGAAAGTTTTATAATGTCAAACAGGGCTGTTATAAAGCCGGTTTGAATAAGTGCGACGCCGCTCGTGGTGCCGATGGGGGTGATTTCATTGAAGGCGAATACTAAAGACGGGTCTAATGTAAGCGGTATTAAAAGCGTCGCAAAAGCGAACAGACAAAAGATAAGTTGTCCTACGCCGAGTTTTCCTTCATAATTGTTACTCATAAGTTTTCTCCTTATATTTTAATTTTTTTAAATATTCTTTTTTTTCTTTTCTATCCTGAAACTGTCGCGCGCTTTGTCTATCGTTTTGTTGTGGATAAACTGCGGGAAAGTTTGGTTTTCCAAAAGGGTTTTTATTTTGTCGTAATCGGTTATCAGCATTACGCTTAAAAGCCATGCGATAGCCATGTCTATATAATATTCGCCGAATTCGATATTTGATATCAGGTTTATTATATTATCGTGATACTTTACATTGTTAAAATAATTCAGCAAACAAACGATACCGAATCTGACGGTGTAAGCCTTTTCGGATTTTAGCCATTTTTCGATGTTGTTATACAAGACGTCTTTGTTTTTTACCGATTTTCTTATCGAAGCGGCTACCGTGTCGCAAATTGCCCAGTTGTCGATAGACGGAAGATAATCGTTTAGTCTGTCGTAAAATTCCTTTTCGTCTTTGATCTTTGAGAGTAGTAGTCCGTGTATAAGATATTCTTCGTAATAAAAATGCTCTCTGTTTATGAATTCGTAAAAGTCTTCGGAAGAAAGAGATTTTGCGATTATGCGAATTTCCGGAAGCCTTACGCCGATTATCTCGTATTTTGTGTCGGGCACTATTTTAGAGTGAAAACTTTTATATTTCAGGTCCTGTTTTGACAGCAGGGCAGACCGTAAATTGTTCATCGGTCGAAAAACATTACGAGTAAATCGTAAAACCCGTTGCGCACGGTGCGGAGATTGTCGTAAAAAGTGTTTACATCGTTGCCGCTTCCGTGAGTGTCGGTAACGCCTTTGATCATGTATAAAGGAAGATTGTTTGCTGTGCAGACTTGCGCTATTGCGCCGCCTTCCATATCGAATAATGTGCATTCGAGAAAAGAAACTGTTGCGATATCGGCGTCTTTTTCGGTAAATCTGTCGGATGTTGCAAGGTTTGCTTTTGGTAAAAAGGATAGTCTGTCGGTTTTCGGGTAGAAATACACGGTGTCGTAATCCTGTATATATCCGACGGGAACGTTGTCAAGCGCGCTTAAATCAAAATCGTACTGACAGCATTTTTTTACGGCGTAATAACTTAATGTTTCCGCTTTGCCGATTATTCCGCCGACTGAACCGAAATTCAGTATGCAATCCAAATCGTAATTGTCAATAAGAAATTGCGTTGAAAGTGCAGCGTTTACTTTACCTATTCCGCTTTCGATCAACACGAACCTATCATCGCCGATTGTGCCTTTATATATCGTTTTTCCGTTTTTGGCGATTGATTTTTCGGCGTCCGTTTTTAATATTACGTTTTCCGCTTCGCTGTGCAAAGCAACGACTATGCCTACCATTTTTTGACCTTTATATATTTTAACATCTTATTTATCGTTTGTCAACACATTATAATATGTGTGTAAATTGTAAATAATGAAGACATAACGGTCTTTCTTGTAATGTTTTCAAAATTTACCACCGAATTTTAAAAATATGACATAACATAAAAACGTAATTTTTTATCGATATTTTAATATTTTAATCGTAATTTTGCAATTTTTTTAAAATATATCGCTTGACTTTTAGTGATTTTAGGTGTAAAATATAAAAACGTGAAATGCTAAAAATGAAATAAGGATAAAATTTGATATGGGATTATTTTTCGGTACGGATGGTTTAAGGGGTAAAGTCAACGAAGATCTGACTTTCGGAATTGTGTATAAGGTTGGCAACGCGCTTTCCGCATTAAAGGATAAGCCGACGATTATTATAGGGTCGGATACGAGAATTTCTAATTCTTATCTGACGCTCGGAGTAGCGAGTGGCGCTATAAGCGGTGGTGCTCAAGTGATTGACGCGGGCGTCGTGCCTACGGCGGGCATAGCTTTTTTGACTAAAAGGTTAAAGGCCGATTACGGTGTTGTGATAAGCGCGTCGCACAACAGCGGGGAATATAACGGTATCAAAGTTTTCAATTCAAACGGCTATAAACTCAGCGAGAAGGAAGAAGAAAAGATAGAGCGCTGTTTTATTCACGATAAAACAAACGATTTTCCGCATATCGGAACTTACGAACAGGATTTTACGCTTATTAAGCAATACAGGGACTTTCTTATCGGGGCGAGCGAAAATTCATTGAAGGGTAAAACGATAGTTCTCGATTGCGCTTTCGGTGCGGCGCACAGGATTGCACCTGAGGTGTTCAGAAAACTCGGTGCTAACGTGGTTGCGGCAAACGCGGTTGACGACGGGTTGAATATCAATAACGGTTGCGGCACCCTTTATCCGGAAAATCTCGTCAGGAGAGTGTATCGTTATAAGGCGGATATAGGCTTTGCGTTCGACGGCGATGCAGACAGGATTATCGCGGTGGATGAAAACGGCAGAATAATTGACGGCGATATGATTATGTGCGGTATAGCGAAATATTTGAAATCGAAAAACAGTCTTCGACACGATACTGTCGTTGGAACGAGTCATACGAATATGGCGATCGAAGACAATTTAAAGGCAAACGGAATATCTATGATAAGGACGGATATCGGCGATAAGTACGTTTTGGCTAAACTTCTTGAAAAAAATCTGTCGCTCGGCGGAGAGCAGAGCGGACATATACTCTTGAACGATACGTCAACTTCTTGCGACGGTATTCTGGCGGCTATAACGGTCGCGAATATGGTTATAAGCGAAAATCATCCTTTGTCTTCAATAATAGACGTTGAGCCTTATCCGCAGATAAATAAAAACGTTATCGTAACAGATCAATTCAGGATAATGAACAGCGAAGAATTGCTGAAAGAAACGATGAAGTACAACGGTTTACTCGAAGGTAAGGGCAGACTTATGATAAGGGCGTCGGGTACGGAACCTAAGATAAGGATAATGGTTGAAAGCAGCGATAAGGCTTTAAACGAATCAATCGCTAATTCGATGCTGAAATTGATTAAGAATATTGACGAAGAGGTGTAATTATGTGCGGAATAGTAGGGTTTATTGGCAAATCGCCCGAAAAAGTTTTGTTGGACGGGCTTAAACGGTTGGAATACAGAGGATACGATTCAGCGGGGATTGCTTTGAAAAACGGCGATGATATCGAGTTGTTTAAGGCGAAAGGCGAGATAAGAAATCTTGAGAAGATAGTTCCGGATAAAACATCGGCGGAAATCGGTGTCGGGCATACGCGTTGGGCGACCCACGGTAAACCCGACGAGATAAACGCGCACCCGCACGTTTCTTCCGATAAAAAATGGGCTATAGTTCACAACGGCATCATCGAAAATTATTTGGCAATAAAGGCTAAACTCAACGCGTTCGGCTATGAATTTTACAGCGAAACGGACACCGAAACCGTCGCTAAATTATTAGAATATTATCAGAAGAAAGGTTACGACGAGATAACTTCTTTAAACAAGACCGTTAACGCGTTGAAGGGCAGTTATGCTTTGGGGATAATCAACAAAAACAGCGATTGTCTTTATTTTGCAAAGAATAAAAGTCCGCTGTTTTTGGCAAAAAGCGGCGACGAAATAATGCTTGCGAGCGATATAATTTGTTTTAAAGGATTTGCGAAAGAATATTATCCGTTGGTGGACGGGATATTCGGTTTTGCGTCCAAAGAAAAGATCGTTTTTTACGATAATCTCGGCGAAACGGAGATCAAGCCGCTGCCTTTGGATCTCGGTGAATACGACAATCTTAACACTTATAAACATTTTATGATAAAAGAGATATACGACACAAAAACCGCTATCAAAAATATCATTGAGTATTACGGCGTAAAGGAAAATTGCGACAGGTTAGCGGATTACGATTTGTCTGAAATCACGAAGGTTAAATTCGTGGGGTGCGGCACGGCATATCACGCTTGCCTTTTGGGGGCGAATATGCTGTTTGAAAAAACGGGTATCGATGCGACTTCTTACGTTGCGAGCGAATTCCGCTACGGAAATTTAAGTCTTGATAATAAGACGATGGTGGTTTTGGTCAGCCAGAGCGGTGAAACGGCAGATACTCTCGCGGCGTTTGAGCGCGCCAAAGAAAGCGGTGCGTTTACCGTTGGCATAGTCAACGTAGAATATAGTACGCTCAGTAAAAAAGTTGACGTCAGTTTCCCTATAAAAGCGGGCGTTGAGATCGCCGTTGCATCCACGAAGGCGTTCAGTTCCCAGCTTTGCGTCTTAAATATTTTTGCGGGCATTGTTGCAAGAAAACTTTTTAAATCGGTCGATCCGCTTGCTGATGTCAGAGCGCTTTACGAAAAATTCGATTACGGTAACGTCAACGATTTCAAACTTTTAGCCGACGTTCTTCGGTATAACGATAAATTATTTATGATAGGGCGCGGAGATGACTATTGCGTTGCGCAGGAAGCGTGCCTTAAAATTAAGGAAACTTCTTATATTAATTCAAATACCTATTACGCGGGCGAACTTAAACACGGGTTTTTGGCGCTTATCGATGAGCAGTCTTACGTTGTCGTTTTTGCCACGAATAAAGAGATATTCGGCAAAACCGTTTGCAACGCCGAAGAAGCAAAGGCACGCGGCGGTAAAATAATATTGTTTACCTGTTTTGATCTGGATGCGAGCGATGCTGATAATTTTTATTATATTATAAAGACAAAAGAGCTCGGAAATTCCCTTCAAGCGGTATTGAATATCATACCGTGGCAGATAATTGCCTATTATATTTCGGTCAATAAGGGGATAAATCCCGATAAGCCGAGAAACCTTGCGAAAAGCGTTACGGTCGAATAAATTTTATTAAAAAGGCAAGCCGCGTTTTGTTGCCGACTTATTTCGGTGAAAAAACGCGGTTTTTCGTTTAAAAATAAATAATTAAAAATAATAATTGATTTTACAAAAATTTTTTTATATGATATACTTATTAGCGAAGGAGTGCGGTTATGAAATCTAAAAAGAATTTGATCGTAGGTATTTCCATTTTAGCGGTATTGTTTATATCGCTCACTTTTTTATTGCTGAATGTGTTTATTCCGTTTACGCTTTGGGTGCATCCCGTTCTTAACTTTTTATTCGTAATGTTCGTAGGATTCGGGATATTGACTCTCGTTGCGGGGTTTAAGACGAAAAATCCGTGGTTTTTCTTCTGGGCGTCAGTTTTGCTTGGGCTTTCAATGTTTTACGTTTTGTTAAACTATATGAAGCTTTGGTGGATTGTTCTTATAATACTTGTTGTTTTCTGGGCGGCAATGGCTGTGATGTCGTTTATGAGAGTGGGTAGCGTGGAAGATGTATCTCTTAACAAATCTCCCGAATATAAGACTTACGATCAGAGAAAGGCGGAAGAAGCGGCAAAAGCGGAAACCGAAGAGAAAGAAGAAAAGCCGCTGCCTACCTTGAAATCTTTTAAAGACTGATAAAACTAAAATAGTATTAGGGCAATTTAATGGAATTGAGAAATTTAACGCTACTTACCGACCTGTATCAACTTACGATGATGAACGGTTATCTTAAAGAAAACCGCAAGGATGAGATTGCTGTTTTTGACGTTTTTTTCAGACAGAACGGTATGATAACCTATTCGGTCGCTTGCGGATTGGAACAGACGGTCGATTATATTTTAAATCTGAACTTCGGCGAAGACGAAATTCAATATCTTAAAAGTCTCGGCATCTTTTGCAAAGAGTTTTTGGATTACCTTAAAGACTTTAAGTTTACGGGCGACCTTTACGCCGTTAAAGAAGGTACTCTGGTTTTTCCCGGTGAGCCTATTTTAACGGTTAAAGCGCCTATTATGCAAGCCCAACTCGTCGAAACCGCAATACTTAACAATATAAATTTCCAGACGCTAATCGCGACTAAATCAGCAAAAATACGTTACGCCGCGAAAGACGATATAGTAATGGAATTCGGGCTTCGTCGCGCTCAGGCGCCCGATGCCGGTATTTACGGTGCGAGAGCGGCAGTGATTGGCGGTTGTAATTCTACTTCCAATGTTCTGGCCGGGAAAATGTTCGATATACCCGTTTCGGGGACTCACGCGCACAGTTGGGTTATGAACTTTAAAGACGAATATACCGCTTTTCGCGCGTATGCCGAAGTTTATCCCGATAACGCGTTGCTTTTGGTCGATACGTACGACACGTTAAAACAGGGCGTTCCGAACGCTATTAAGGTGTTTAACGAGTTGAAGGAGAAAGGATATAAACCGAAGGGAATAAGGCTTGATTCGGGCGATCTTGCGTATTTATCCAAAAAAGCCCGTAAAATGCTGGACGATGCCGGTTTTCCGGACACAATTATTTGCGCGTCCGGCGACCTGGACGAATATTCTATTTTTTCACTTAAAAATCAGGGGGCGGCAATAAATTCTTGGGGCGTCGGTACGAAACTCATTACGAGTGCGGATATGCCGGCTTTGGGCGGCGTGTATAAACTCGCGGCGGTGCAGAGTGAAGACGGCAAGTTGGTGCCCAAGATAAAGGTTTCGGAATCGGTTGAAAAGATCACGAACCCCGGGTTTAAGAATATTTACAGGGTTTACGATAGGGAGACGGGAAAAGCGGAGGCTGACTTTATTTATTTAAGAGATGAAGCCTCTTACGATACGACGAAACCGCTCGTTTTAACTCATCCGACCGAAAGATGGAAAAAGATAACTTTTGAAAATTACGAGTTAAGACCTTTACAAGTAGATGTTATAATAGGGGGCAAATTGGTTTATAAATTGCCTTCGTTAAAAGAGATTAAGGCTTACGCCGAAAGCGAACTCGAAAGTTTTTGGGACGAATACAAGCGTCTTGACAAACCGCACATTTATAAAGTCGATTTGTCCGACAGTCTTTTCGAGTTAAAGCAAGCAATGCTTGATAAGATTCGCAATCAAGGCGTAAAATAGTGTTTCAGGGGTAAGATTTGGAGTTCAGTAAAAGAAAATACGCGAGAAACGAAGTGGAGAAGATCGTGAGCGAAGTTTCACGCGGGTATGAAGAAAGGTTGGCGGAGCAAAAAGCAAGGATCGCGGAACTGGTTCGCGATAATTCTGCGTGTCGTGCGGAACTCGATTCGTATATCGGTAAGGATAAACAGATTTCGGACGCGTTGAAAAATGCTGAAGCCTATTCTGACGAACTTAGACGGAAATCGGATATGCAATATTCGCTTGCTGTGGAAAAATTGGCGGCTTTTTTAGTCAAATGGCAGACTTATTTCGATCATCTGAAAGAAAAATATCCTATGTATCCGATAGTGCAGGAAGCCGTTACTTTAAAAGAGAAAATCAGTGAGATTGTCGGTAAGCACGACGAACGGACGGTCGTTTATTTGGCGGATAAAGAAATTGACGGGGTGGAAAATTTCAAGACGACTTTCGATCCGAAGGAAAAAATTGCCGATTATATCGCGGCGACGAGCGATAATGGTTTCAATATGGACGAAGTGTTGAATCCCGGCGCACTTCGCTTGGAGGATTTATGCAAAGAACTGGGGCTTTTGTCGGAAAAAGACTTGTAATTTTCATAATTATTCCCATTCTTTTGCTGGCAGCTTTAATAGGGCTCGATCAGGTAACCAAGTTTTTTGCCGCACGCGATAAGGTACAGTCTGTTGTTATTGACGATTTTTTTTATTTGTCGTATTCGACGAACACAGGCGCGGGTTTCAGTTTTTTGGCCGATAAAGAGTGGGGACAGATCTTGTTTAAGATATTGACTCCTTTTGCGCTCGTGGCGTTTCTTCTTGTCTATCTGTTTGCGCTTAAAAAATCGTATAAATGGCTTTCTTATTCGGTCGTTTTGATGGTTGCCGGTACGATAGGGAATTTTATCGACAGGTTGTTAAACGGTGCAGTCGTCGATTTTTTGAGTTTTAAGTTCGGCAGTTATTATTTTCCGACTTTTAACGTGGCTGATATATGTCTTACAGTCGGCGTTATTATGGTGATTTTTCACTTTTTGTTTTTAGACGCGAACGCTTTATTTGCTAAAAAACAAACTGATAAAGAAAATGGAAATACTTAAATTTACAGTAGATTCGGATAAAATCAGGGCGGATTTGTTTTTGTCAGAAAAAAGCGGCTTTTCGCGTTCGAGAGTTAAAAAACTTTTGGATGAAGGTTTTTGCGTTATGAACAATAAGCCGATAAAGGGCAATAAACTGCTAAAAATCGGCGAAGTGTTAACTCTTACCGTTCCCGACGAAAAATCACTTGATCTTGCGCCCGAGAATATTCCGCTTGAAATCGTGTATCAGGATGAAGATCTTGCGGTCGTTAATAAACCGCAAGGTATGACTGTCCACGCGGGAAACGGAACCAACGGCGGCACACTTGTAAACGCGCTTTTGTACCATCTGGACTCGCTTTCGGGTATTAACGGGATAATACGCCCCGGTATCGTTCATAGGATAGATAAAAACACTTCGGGACTGTTGGTCGTTGCGAAAAACGATAAGGCGCACGTTGCGCTTGCAAAACAACTTGAAAATAAAACCTGTCGCAGAATTTATATTGCGCTTTTAGAAGGTGATTTAAAGCGCGACGAAGGCGAAGTCGAGACTTTTATAGGACGGGATACCGCTAACAGAACTAAAATGGCGGTAGTTAAAAGCGGACGAAAAGCGATAACCGTTTTTAAGGTTATAAAACGTTTTAACGGTTATACGTTGTGCGAATTTTCCCTTAAAACGGGCAGGACTCATCAGATAAGGGTTCACGCGAAATATTTAGGGCATCCGATAGTCGGCGATCCCGAATACGGCTATAAAAACTGTAAATTCAATCTTAAAGGTCAACTTTTACACGCAAAAACCTTACAATTCGTACACCCGACCACGGGTGAAAAAATGACCTTCAATGCGCCGCTCCCCGAATATTTCGAGAAAGTGCTTAAAATTATTGAAAATAAATAATTAAGGAGATATTATGAAAAAGACGGATAACAACGTAAACATTTTAAATCTTATGGCTTTTATCGGCGTTATACTCGTAGCGTTGCTTGAAATTTTCAGTTTAAGTTTTGTAAGAGATCTTATTTCGCTCGGTCCAACGCTCGAACATCTGCTTAATACTGTAAAAAACGTTTGTATTATGCTTGTTATAGGCTTTACCGCTTATAATTTTGTAAAAGGCAAAGGCAAAGGCTGGCTTATAATTTATATCATTGCAATGTCTATTATTTTAATTGCAACGATTTTGGCTTGGATAGTTTAATAAAAGGAAATAATTTCAGTGGCAAAACCTTTGGTTGCGATCGTTGGCCGACCTAACGTTGGCAAATCGACTTTTTTTAATAAGGTAACGGGCAGAAAACTGTCCATCGTTGAAGACTTTCCCGGCGTAACTCGCGACCGCGTATACGCGGATGCGGAGTGGTGCGGGAAATTTTTCACGCTTATCGATACCGGCGGATTGGAGCTTAAGTCGACCGATGAAATGTGGGTCCATATTCAAAAACAAGCCGAAATAGCGATTGAAACGGCAGACGTTATCGTACTTTTCACCGATGCGAAATCCGGGCTGACTTCAGCAGATCAGGAAGTAGCTTTAAAACTTCGTAAGTCCGGTAAGCCCGTAATATTGGCTGTTAATAAACTTGATAATTATTCCCAGGATAAACTTTTTGAGTTTTATAACTTAGGACTTGGCGAACCCTTCGGTATTTCTGCCGAACACGGCACAGGTGTCGGGGATCTTTTAGATGAGATAACCGAGAAATTTAGCGACTTGACAAAGGAAGATGATGCTGATTCTATTAAGATAGCAATTGTTGGAAAGCCAAACGCGGGAAAGTCGAGTTTATGTAATAAATTACTTGGGTTTAATAGGACGATTGTGTCTGACATAGCGGGCACTACTCGCGACGCTGTTGACACTGATTTCGTTTTTAACGGCGATAAGTTCACCTTGATTGATACTGCCGGTATCAGAAAGAAAAGTAGCGTGAACGAAGACCTTGAATATTATAGTGTTCTTCGTGCTCTGGGCGCTATAAGACGTGCTGACGTTTGCGTTATGGTGATCGACGCGGAATCGGGTGTTACTGAACAGGACGTTAAGATCTGTGGGTATATTCACGAGCAGAATAAGCCGTCGATTATAGCAATGAATAAGTGGGATATTATTGAAAAGGATACTAATACCATTAATATTTTCAACGCTAAATTATCGGAAGATCTTAAATTTATGGATTATTACATCCCCGTATATATTTCGGCAAAAACAGGTCAAAGAACGGATAAGGTGTTGAATTTATGTAAAAACGCGCTTGAAAACTCGCAAAAACGTATATCCACGGGCGCGTTGAACGACTTGATTTTGGACTGTGTAAGGGCTAACGAACCGCCGTCGGTAAACGGTAAACGCCTGAAAATTTCTTACGTTACACAGGCGGAAACCGTACCGCCGACCTTTATTATATTCGTTAACGAAGAAAGGCTTTTACATTTCTCATACAAGCGTTATTTGGAAAATTGTATCAGAAAGGCTTACGACTTTTCTGGTACGCCAATCAGGATAATTGCGAGGGAAAAACGCGATGATCTATAGTTTATGGCTTGCCGTTATTGGTGTTTGCAGTTATCTTTTTGGCAGTTTTAATTGGGCGCTTATTATTTCAAGGCTTAAAAAACTTGATATCCGTAAAGTGGGCAGCGGAAATCCCGGTACGCTGAATATGAGCAGAAATCTTGGGTTTAAGTTCGGTCTTTTAACTTTTTTCCTTGATTTATTGAAAGGCGCTATGCCGACTTTGGTGGCTTTTTTCGTTTTTAACGACCAAAAATTTTCCAATTCAGATTTTTATATTCGCGATTTTGCTATTTATTTAAGCGGACTTTGTGTGGTCCTTGGCCATATTTATCCGATATACTTTAAATTTAAAGGCGGAAAGGGTATTGCGTCAACAATAGGCGTTTTTATGGTCTGCGAATCCGTTCACGGTATAGGTTGGGCAACTGTTGCGATTATGGCACTTGTTGCCGCCGCGGTTTTTATTTATCTTACCGAATTCGGCGCGATGGGATCTTTTATTGCTATAACTCCGCCCGCGATAAGCGGTTGTATCAGGCTGTTTTTAGATTACGGTCGAAGCGGTGGGCATACGTTCAGTTCGGGAACTTTGGCGTTTTTGGTAGTGTCTAATATGTTTATTTTCGCAATATGCTTTTTTACTTGGTTTGCGCACAGAAAAAACATAGAGCGTATGCTTGCTGGCGAAGAACATCCGACTTCTTTTAAAAAAATGATGGTAAAAGCCAGGGCTAAAAAAATTCAGGAACAAAAGCAGTCTGAAAACGATAATCTGTAATCCTGTTCTTGTCCTTATTTTTTCGATAATTTCATAAGCGGGTAAAACCTTTCATATATTACTTTTGTAGCGTATGGGAGGTTTTTTTATGGAAAAATACGATATTTACAGCGATATAGCGCATAGAACCGGTGGTGAAATATTTATCGGTGTCGTCGGTCCCGTAAGAACCGGTAAATCGACGTTTATCACTAAATTTACAGAGAATTTTATTTTGCCGAATATCAGCAATAAACTTCAACGACAGATTGCTATCGACGAAATGCCGCAATCTGCGGACGGTAAATCGATTATGACGACACAGCCTAAATTTATTCCCGCAAACGGCGTAAAAGTGCATTTTAAGAATAAAGTTTCTGCTGAAGTCAGGCTTGTGGACTGCGTGGGATATTTTGTTGACGGTGCGACGGGCCACGAAGAAAACGGCAATCCGCGACTTGTTAAGACGCCGTGGAGCGACACCGAAATGACTTTTGAAAAAGCGGCGGAGTTCGGTACTGATAAAGTGATCGACGAGTATTCTACGATCGGTGTGGTTGTTACGACTGACGGCAGCTTCGGCGATATTCCGCGCGCGAGTTTTGTTGACGCCGAAGAAAAGGTGATCGCTAAATTGAATTCAAAAAATAAACCCTTTATCATAGTTTTAAATAGTGCGGATATAAATTCCGAAAAGGCTATAGAAACGAAAAACAAATTAGAAGAAAAACACGGCGTATCCGTTGCGCTCGTCAACGTTCAAAAAATGACCGCAGACGATATAAGCGCTATTATGGAAAAGATGCTTTTGGAGTTTCCTATGCAGTCTTTCAATCTTTCCCTTCCCAAATGGATGCAGACACTTGCGGCTGACAGTCCGCTGATTTCTCGGCTGTTATCGGAAACAAAGAAGGCGTCTGAAAATATTTGTAAAATGAAAGATTTTTCGGCAATGACCGAACTGTTTGACGACGATGAAGAGTTTGAGCCGATAAGTCTGACGGAACTGAATTTGGGTAGCGGCGTCGGCGAATACTTCGTTTCGGTAAAAGACGGCGTGTTTTTTAAGGAACTTTCAAACGAGTGCGGGGAAAATATTTCCGACGATTACGGATTGTTTAAGTTTATCAAGGGATTTGCTTCGTCGAAACGCAAGTTTGCAAAAATAGAAAACGCCCTTAAAGACGCCGAAGAAAACGGTTACGGCGTGGCGCTACCGTCTTTTGACGAAATGAATCTTGAAGAGCCGATTCTTGTTAAGCAAGGCGGAAAATTCGGCGTCAAACTTAAAGCGTCCGCACCGAGTTTACATATCGTAAAGGTTGATGTTTCGACCGAAGTGTCGCCGATAGTCGGCACGGAAAAGCAAGGCGAAGACCTTATAAACTTTATTATGAATAAGTTTGAAGATAATCCGGCGGGTATTTGGGAGACGAATATGTTCGGTAAATCTTTGCACGACCTTGTAAAAGAGGGTATGGCGGGTAAAGTGAACGCTATGCCGAAAGATGCGCAGAATAAAATGCGCAGAACAATGACGCGCATAGTAAACGAGAATAAGGGCGGGCTTATTTGTATTCTTTTATGATACGCTTTTTTCAAGTGCATTTTGCTTGACAGGACTATTTTATTGTGTTAAGCTAAACATTAGCAAACGCTAATATAGGTTTTAAAAAATGAAAAATTGTTTTACCGATAATCACGAAAAGATCAGACAAAAACTTGTGGAATCCGACAAATTTTTGAGCGGGGTAGAAGACGCGAGTAAGATTTTTTCTATGCTCGGCGAGCCTGTGAGAATGAAAATAATTCTCGCGCTTATGGAAGGCGAACTTTGCGTGTACCACATTTGCGAAATAACCGGCGGCAAACAATCGGCCATCTCGCAGCATCTTCGCAAATTAAAGGACAGTAAAATAGTAAAAGCGCGAAAGGAAGCGAATCAGGTCTTGTATTCGATATGCGACGAGCATATTTTGACGATCGTCAAAACGGCGTTAGAGCATACGAAATGTATTTGATTTAGCGTTATCCTAACTATTATTTCTATTTTTTAAAAGGCAAAGTGCGGTTCAGTCTTGCCTTTTAAAAACGTTTAGTATATTAGTAAATTATAATATTATGTTATACTTGATTTTATAGGTGTTATATGGAAAAAGAGAGCGGTGAAAGGGTATTTACGATAATAAAACTCGTTTTAAGCGGAATTTTGTTGGCTTTTGCGTATTTTTTAAATGTGCAATATTCGGTAAAAGTAGTTATTCTCGTTTCGGCGGCGATAATTTCAGGATACGGTATTGCACTTAAATCATTTAAAAATTTTGTAAGAGGAGAGTTTTTTGATGAAAACACTCTTATGCTTATTGCGGCGGTTACCGCGTTTATCATCGGCGAAGGTGCTGAAGGTGTGGTCGTTGTGGTTTTATATGGTTTAGGTGAGATGCTTGAAGATTTCGCCGTAGATCGTTCCAAAGAAAAAATCGCAGGGCTTGCGAGTCTAAAATGCTTTAAGGCTAATTTAATGGTTGAAGATGGGATTAAAGAAGTTGAGCCGAGTCAGGTTGTAGTGGGTAGTTTGATTTTGGTCAGAAAGGGTGATAAGGTGCCGATAGACGGCGTTATCGTTAAAGGGAGCGCTGATTTTGATCTTAAAGCCTTGACGGGTGAAAGTAAGTTGTACGGGAGATCGGAAGGCGATAAAATTTACAGCGGAGCGATAAATCTCGGCGACGCGGTTGTTGTTAAAACGGAAAAACCGTACAAGGACAGTACGGTGGAAAAAATAATCGAAATGGTGGAAAATTCTGCCCAGCGCAAGGCTAAAAGTCAAAAATTCATCACTTCTTTTGCAAAAATATATACGCCGTGCGTGGTTGTGCTTGCCGTATTGCTTGCGATCGTTCCACCGTTGTTTGACGGAAACGATTTCGTTAAGTGGATATATAAGGCTTTGTCTTTTTTGATTGTATCCTGCCCGTGTGCTCTGGTAATTTCCGTACCGCTCTGTTTTTTTATGGGTATAGGCGCGCTTGCTAAACGCGGGATTTTGGTCAAGGGCGGTAATTATATAGACGCGCTTTCAATGGTCAAAGTTGCGGTTTTCGATAAAACCGGCACTTTGACGACGGGCGATTTTGTTGTAGGCGAAATAATTGCGTTTAACGGTTATTCCAAAAAAGAAATATTAAAGATAGCCGCATCAGTCGAGCAAGGTTCGTCTCATCCTATATCAAAAGCGTTAATCAGTGCTACGGTTAAAGATCTTTATCGTGTTGAAAACGTTAAAGAAATTTCCGGACAAGGAGTGTGTGGAGAGATAGATGGGACGAAATACGCGGTAGGGAATATCAAGACGTTAAATAGTGTTCAAGGCGTTCAGCGTTCGTCAAACGAAAACAACCTCGTTTATTTGTCAAGAGACGGTGTTTTAATAGGCGAGATAGAATTAAAAGATCAAATCAAAGAAGAGAGTAAACGCCTTATTGACGATTTGCACCACCTTAAAGTTTACGAAACTGTAATTTTAAGCGGCGATAAGAAATCTGTCGTTGAAAGCGTGGCGACGATTATCGGCGCAGATAAAGTTTTTTCTGAATTGTTACCACGGGAAAAAACGAAAAAAATCGAAGAAATCGCTAAATGTGGCGGAAAGGGCAAAATTCTGTATTGTGGCGACGGTATTAACGATGCGCCGTCGGTTGCCGCTGCTGATGTGGGAGTAGCGATGGGTGCATTGGGCAGTGAGGTGACTGTGGAGTGTGCGGATATGGTTATTTCAGACGATAATCTGCTTAAAATTCCATACGCAATAAAACGTGCAAAGATGATAAAACGCAAGGTTTTTATAAATATTACGACATCTATACTTGTAAAAGTCGCAATAATGGCGTTAAGCGTATTTACGCCTATGCCTATTTATATTGCAATGCTGGGCGACGTGGGGGTAATGATTCTTGCGGTATTAAATTCTTTGTCTATCGGCTTGTACAAATAAATGATCTTTTTAATAACTAACGCCGTTCCCGCATTTTAGTGGGAACGGCGTTACTTATTCGTTTTTATATTTAATTATTAATTTTTCAAGCAAAGCGATTATTGTGTACATAAGCGTTGCAAGCGCGCATAGAACTACGGTAGATGCTAATACAAGGTCTAATTTGAATACTTGACCGCCGTACACGATAAGATATCCGAGCCCCGCGCGTGATACCAGATATTCGCCCATAATTGAGCCGATCCAGGCAAGCCCTACGTTGATTTTAAGCATACTTATTAAGGTCGGTATACTACACGGGATAACGAGTTTTGAGAGTATTTGAAACCTGTTTGCGCCGAAAGAACGTAAAAGCAAGATTTTATTTTTATCTACGGTCAAAAAACCGTTGAGCATTGTCATAACGGCAACTATTATTCCGATTATAAACGTCATAAAAATAATGGATTTTTCGCCGCTCCCAAACCAAATGATTATAATTGGTCCGAGCGCGATTTTCGGTAGGCTGTTTAAAACGACTATATACGGTTCTAAGACCTTTCTTGCTTTATCCGACCACCAAAGCGTTAAGGCGATAATATACCCGATTGCGGCCGCTAATATAAAGCCCACGAGAGTCTCGTATAAAGTAATTCCGATGTGGTAAAGAAAATTATCTTCAGCGAACAGGTTTCTGATCGTTCTGATAATTCTTGACGGGGAACTTGCGATAAACGGGTCGATAATTCCCGCATTTGCAAAGATTTCCCATCCGGCTATTAAAGCACAAAGTAGGGAAATCCGTAAAAAAATTACGGAAAATCTTTCTTTTTTTCTTTTATTCAAATATCTGATTCTTTCCTTTGAATGGGTTGTTGTCTTTTTCATCAGTTTAATTCTCTCCATATTTTTTCAAACCAAATTCCAAAATCAGGGTTCTCGCGTTTTTTAATTGGCGACTCTCCTTCGATTTTTGGAATAAATATAGATTTTACCTGTGCCGGTCTTGCTGTTAGTACTACGATTATGTCTGACATAGATATTGCTTCGGATATATCGTGCGTTACCAAAACGGCGGTTTTAAGTTCGCTCTTTATGATTTTATATACGTCGTCGCAAACGGAAAGTCGCGTCTGTGAATCGAGCGCGGAGAATGGTTCGTCGAGTAAAAGCAATTCCGGATCAGATGCAAGAGTTCTTATAAGCGCCGCTCTTTGACGCATCCCGCCGGACAATTCGTCGGGATAGTTGTTTTTGAATTCATATAATCCATATTTTTTTAGTAAATATAAGGCGTTTTCTTTTGCGGTTTTGCTTTTTATTCCTTTGATTTCGAGCGGTAAATACACGTTTTTTTCAATGTTGCGCCACGGAAATAATTCATCTTTTTGCAGCATATAGCCGAGATTTTCGCGTTTGATCGTGTTTTTTGCGCCGCTTAAACTTATTTCTCCCGAAGTGGGAGAAATAAGTCCTGCGATAAGTGATAAAACCGTTGTTTTTCCGCAACCCGAAGGTCCGATGATGGACATAAAATCGCCTTTATTACAGTAAAATGACAGGTTTTTAATTGCCGTTATCTCGTCGTTAGGCGTTTGATAAGTGAGCGATACGTCTTTTAATTCAAGTAGTTTTTCCATTGTGTTTCCTGCCGTATTGTTTTATTCTATACGAATATTTCCTTTACAAACGAGTTGTTTACGAGATTGTTAAATGGCACTTTTGCCGATAACTCGCCTGCGTTCATCATTATGTTCTGCAGTCTGTCGAAACTCTTTTCCGTTGCCGTCATATCTTTTTTCCAAGCGTCTATTTTTTTATAACTTTTAACGGATGCTTCAAGCGAAGTGATGGTCGTTGATGGGAATTGTTTTACTATGGATTCGGCGACTTCTTTTTCCGTATGATCGTTAAGGAATTCAAAGGCTTTTTTAAGTGCGCGTAAAAAGCCTTTTACGGTATCTTGATTTTTGCTTAAATAACTGTCGAGCGCGATAAAGGAAGTATAGGGGATCTCACCGCTTTGTTTACCGACGCTTGCAACTATATGCCATTTGCCTTCGCTTTGATATTCCGACGCGGTCGGCTCGAAAACCGTGCAGTAGTCAGCCGTGCCGCCTATAAACGCGCTTGTCATAAGATTAAATTGTACGTCAAAATTAAGCGTCAGGTCTTTACCGTTATAAAGCCCCAATTCGTTAAGCATATATTCAAAGGTCATAGCCGGGACGCCGCCTTTCCTGCCCGCTAAAATTTCCTTGCCTTTTAAGTCGGTCCATTTAAAGTCCGGTTCGTCGTTACGCGAAACAAGAAAGGAGCCGTCTCTTTGCGTTAATTGTCCGAATACTTTTGGAGCGTCTTTCTTGCCTTGATTGTAAACGTAAACGACAGTTTCGGGGCCCATAAGCGCGATGTTTGCCGTGCCTGATAAAAGAGCGGTCATTGATTTATCCGCTCCGCCGCCGTTGGTAAGATTTACTTTGATATTTTCTTCTTCAAAATATCCGTTTTCTATCGCTATGTAAAGCGGGGCATAGAAAACCGAGTGGGTAACTTCGTTGAGTTCGATTTTTTTTACGCTTGGCTGCTCGTTGCAACCTGAAAAGGGACAAACAGCCATTGCGATTGCTAAAATTGTTAATAGGATTTTTTTCATTTTTTTCTCTCCGGAAATTTTTTTATAATTTATTGTATGAAATTTAGATTATATTTGACACGCTCTCACTTTTAATTGACAACCGTCCTTTTATACTGTATAATAAATCCGTTATCTAATAAGGAGAAAAATGTCATGGAAATGGCAAAAACCTACAATCCGTCCGAATTTGAAAAAGAAATTTACGGGGATTGGGAAAAACAGGGCTGTTTCAAGGCGAAAGTTGACGCCGAAAAACTGCCTTTTACTATCGTAATTCCGCCACCAAATATCACTGGGCAACTTCATATGGGGCACGCTTTGGACGAAACGCTCCAAGATACGCTTATAAGGTTTAAGCGTATGCAGGGGTATAGTGCATTGTGGTTGCCCGGAACAGACCACGCGTCTATCGCTACCGAGGTTAAGATCGTCGAGCAAATGGCTAAAGAAGGGCTTACGAAAAAAGATGTCGGCAGAGACGGGTTTTTAGAGCGCGCTTGGGCGTGGAAGGAAAAATTCGGCGGCAGGATCGTGGAACAGTTGAAACTGTTGGGCTCTTCGTGCGACTGGTCAAGACTTGCGTTTACTATGGACGAAAGATGCTCCCGTGCGGTAAAAGAAGTATTCGTAAATCTTTACGAAAAGGGCTTGATTTATAGGGGCGACAGGATCATAAACTGGTGTCCTGACTGTAAGACCGCTCTTTCCGACGCGGAAGTGGAATACGTCGAAGAAGACAGCCATTTATGGTATATCCGTTATCAGATCAAGGGTACGGACGACTATATAACGGTTGCAACGTCCCGTCCGGAAACTATGTTCGGCGATACGGCGGTTGCGGTAAACCCAAAAGATAAACGTTATAAGGGGTTAGAAGGCAAAACTCTCATCTTGCCTATCGTTAATAAAGAAATTCCCATCGTTTACGACGATTACGTAGAACTTGAATTCGGTACGGGCGCAGTCAAGATCACGCCTGCGCACGATCCGAACGACTTTGAAGTGGGTATTCGCCATAACCTTCCCGTCGTTAAGGTTTTAAACGACGACGGCACGATGAACGAAAACGCCGGGCATTATAACGGTATGACGGCGCTTTTATGCCGCGAAAAGGTCGTTGAAGAATTGAAAGAGATAGGTGCGTTCGTTAAGATAGAGCCGCTCCATCATAACGTAGGGCATTGTTACAGATGCCATCACACGGTAGAACCTATCGTTTCCAAGCAATGGTTCGTTAAAATGGAACCGCTTGCAGAACCCGCTATCGAAGCGGTAAGAAAAAAGAGCATTAAATTTACGCCTGAAAGATTCTCTAAAATTTACTTTAACTGGATGGAAAACGTCAGGGATTGGTGTATTTCCCGTCAACTTTGGTGGGGACATAGAATTCCCGCATATTATTGCGATGATTGCGGAGAAATGACGATTTCTAAAGAAGACGTAAAAGTTTGCCACAAGTGCGGCGGCTCGCATATAAGACAGGACGAAGACGTTTTGGATACTTGGTTTTCGTCGGCACTTTGGCCTTTTTCTACGCTCGGCTATCCCGATATGACCGAAGATCTTAAATATTTTTACCCGACAGACGTTCTCGTTACGGGTTACGATATAATTTTCTTTTGGGTGGCGCGTATGATTTTCTCCGGGCTTGAACATATGAAACGCATACCGTTTAAGAACGTGCTTATTCACGGGCTTGTGCGAGACGCACAGGGCAGAAAGATGAGTAAGTCTTTGGGTAACGGCATAGATCCAACGGAAATCATTGCAAAATACGGCGCGGATACATTAAGATTTTCGCTTATTAACGGCGTTGCGGCAGGCAGCGATATGAGATTTTCCGACGAAAAGTTGGAAGGCGCGCGCAACTTTATGAATAAGATATGGAACGCGTCGCGTTTCGTGCTTTTAAACGCCGAAGGGAAGAAGATAATCCCGATAAAAGAAGTAAAACTGACGGTTGCCGATAAGTGGATAATAACGCGACTCAACAAGACAATAAAAGACGTAACGGTCAATATGGAAAAATACGAGATGGGCGTTGCGCTCGCTAATCTTTATGATTTCGTTTGGAGCGATTTCTGTGATTGGTATATAGAGTTTACGAAGCCCGTTCTGTACGGCGAAGACGAGTTGAAGACTAACGAAACGGTCAGTGTGCTTATTTACGTTTTGGATAAGATTATAAAACTTTTACATCCGTTCTTGCCGTTTATTACCGAGCAGATATATAGGAATATGCCGAATTCCGACGGGTTTTTAATGCTTAAAGAGTTCCCGAAATACGATACCAAGCAAAATTATTCGGTTGCCGTAAGCGAAATAGAAACGGTAAAAGAGATAATCAAAACAGTAAGGAACGTTAAAGCGAAAACGGGCGCCGCGCCGTCTAAAAAGATAACGCTTTACGTTTCGACCGAAAAGCAAGCGGCAGTAAAGGTCGGAACTTCGTACATAAAGAAACTTGCGGGCGTTTCGGAAGTCAAATTTATCAACGATAAATCGGAACTTGCCGAAAAAATAATTTCGCAGGTCATAGATAAAGCGGAACTGTTTATACCGCTCGGTGAACTCGTTGACTTCGATAAAGAAATAGAGCGTATTAAAAAAGAACTTGAAAACGTGGAAAACGAGATAGCTCGTGCAAGCGGCAAACTCGCGAACAAAGGCTTTTTGGATAAAGCGCCCAAAGCGCTTGTTGACGCGGAAAGGGCAAAGTACGATAAATTTATTGATATGCGCGAAAAATTGACCAAACAACTCAAAGATTTAAGTTAAATAAAAACGCTGAAAATCCCGACGAAAAGTCGGGATTTTTTCTAAAATAATATATATAATACTTATTAGTAAATTGACAACGCGCGCGTTTTGTGATATTTTATATGTTAGATAAATATTTTATTTAAAATAAAAAGGAGATAAACGATGGCAATTAATAGAGACTGGCAAAAAAGTATGCAGATCAAAGTTGATTACAACAATATGATGGCGGAATTTATCGGCGACGAACAAGGCTTTACCGATAAAGAAATTTCCGCCGCTAAAAAAATTGCGGACGAAGCGTATAAAAACGTTGCCGCTAACCGCGGCAGCGGGATGATGGGCTGGACGGAACTTCCCTATAATCAGGACGAGATTGTAAAAGATATTATTGATACGGCGAAAGGCATCAGAAAGAAATTCGATAATTTCGTCGTTTTGGGGATCGGTGGTTCGGCGTTAGGCCCGATTGCCGTTTTTAACGCGCTTTGCCATTTAAGGCATAACGAATTACCTAAAAAGGTTCGCAAAGCACCTAAATTTTACGTCGAAGACAATATAGATCCCGAAAGGATGGACGCGCTTTTCGATATTCTTGATCTCGATAAGACTATGTTCAACGTTATTACGAAGAGCGGTGCGACCAGTGAAACTATGTCGCAATATCTTATAATCATTGATAAACTGAAAAAGAAATTCGGCGATAAGGCGGGCGAACATATGATAGCCACGACTTCGGCGCAAAAAGGCAACCTTATCAAGATTGCTAAAGCCGAAGGGTTTAAGACGTTTTATATTCCCGACGGCGTGGGCGGAAGATTTTCCGAGTTGTCGCCCGTCGGTTTGTTGTCCGCGGCAGTGCTCGGTATAGATATTAAAGCGATGCTTAAAGGCGCGGCGTTTATGGATAAACTTTGTAAGGCGAAAGACGTTAAAAAGAATCCTGCGCTTATTTCCGCTCTTTTACAATACCTTGCTATGAATAAGGGCAAAAACATCTCGGTTATGATGCCTTATGCGGACAGTCTTAAATATATTGCCGACTGGTATTGTCAGTTGTGGGGTGAAAGTCTCGGTAAGGCGGTCGATAAGGACGGTAATGCCGTTTACGCGGGGCAAACGCCGGTTAAAGCGCTTGGCGTAACCGATCAGCACTCGCAGATACAGTTGTACAGGGAAGGTCCGTTCGATAAAGTTATTACGATTATCGCGGTGGAAAATTTCCGTAAAGAAACGCTTATCAGCAAGGGATGCGAAGATTTCCCGGATGTTTCTTTCCTTTGCGGACACACTCTTTCCGAACTTATAAATTCCGAAAGAAAGGCAACGGAGTACGCTTTGACGACCGCAAAACGGCTTAATTATACCATCACTTTGCCCGAAGTAAACGCGTTTACGATCGGCGAATTGTTGTATTATTTCGAGTTGGAGACCGCTTATACCGGCGCTATGCTCAATATCGATACTTTCAATCAACCGGGTGTTGAAGGGGGTAAAAACGCCACCTACGCGCTTTTCGGAAGAAAGGGTTACGAGGCGACGAAAGCCGAAATGGAAAACGCTCCAAAGAAAAAATCCGATTATATAATCTAAAATGTCAAATACTATAAACGAAGACAAAAATCGCGATTTGCCGCTATATCTGTTTCATCAGGGTACGAATTACGAAGCCTACGATTTTATGGGTGCGCATTTTACGAGCGTTGACGGATCAAGCGGCGTCGTGTTCCGCGTTTGGGCGCCCCGTGCTGACGGCGTGTCTGTCGTAGGCGATTTTAACGGCTGGGACGTGTCTGTCAGCCCGATGAAGCGTATTAGCGACGGCGGTGTGTACGAATTGTTCGTTGCTGGGCTTAAAGAATACGACTCGTATAAGTTTGCCGTGTTTCACGGCGGGAAAACGGTTTTAAAAGCCGATCCTTACGCTTTTCACGCGGAAACATCGCCCGCAACCGCGTCAAAGATATATTCGCTCGACGGTTATCTTTGGGGCGATGGGGAGTTTATTGCGAGTAAAAAGCAACCGTACGATAAACCTATAAATATTTACGAAGTTAATCTCGGCTCTTGGAAAAGGCACGCGGGCGGTGGATATTATACTTATCGCGAATACGCGAAGGAACTCGTAAAATACGTTTGCGATATGCATTACACGCATATCGAACTTATGCCTGTATCCGAATATCCTTTCGACGGGTCGTGGGGATATCAGCCGACGGGGTATTACGCGATTACTTCGCGTTTCGGAACGCCTAAGGACTTTATGTTCTTCGTTGACGAGTGTCATAAAAACGGAATTTCAGTTATTATAGACTGGGTTCCCGCGCATTTTCCCAAGGACGAGCACGGATTATTTGAATTCGACGGTACGCCATGTTACGAAAATCAGGGACTCGATCGTCAGGAGCATAAAAACTGGGGTACGCGCATTTTTGATTGGGGCAGAAACGAAGTTCAGAGTTTTTTGGTGTCCAACGCCGTGTTTTTGTTCGATAAATTTCATATCGACGGTATAAGGGTGGACGCCGTTGCATCAATGTTATACCTTGATTACGACAGAAAGGCGGGCGAGTGGATACCGAACGAAAACGGTGGCAATCAGAATTTACAGGCTATCGCTTTGTTAAAGAAACTCAACGCCACCGTGTTTGAAAAATTTCCTAACGCGTTGATGATTGCTGAAGAATCAACGGCTTTTCCGCTAATAACGAAGCCCGTCGATATAGGCGGTTTGGGCTTTAACTTCAAGTGGAATATGGGCTGGATGAACGACGTTTTGTCTTATATGTCCTGCGATCCTTATTTCAGGAGCGGCTGCCATAATAAACTGACTTTTTCAATGTTTTATGCGTTCAGCGAAAATTTTATTCTTCCTATCTCGCACGACGAAGTTGTTCACGGCAAAAAGTCGCTTTTAGATAAAATGCCGGGTAGTATTGAAGATAAGTTCGCAAATCTTCGCACCTTTAACGCGTATATGTTCGCTCACCCCGGTAAAAAACTCAACTTTATGGGCAACGAGTTCGGACAGTTTAAAGAGTGGAATTATAAAGAAGGGTTAGAGTTTTTTATGCTCGATTTCCCGCTCCACAAGAAATTACGCGAATATAACCGTAAATTAAACGGTATATATTCCGATACGCCCGCTCTGTACGAGATTGACGACGGCTGGCAAGGGTTCGAGTGGATCTCTGCTGACGAGAACGAAAATAACGTAGTGTCATTTATCAGACGGGATAAATGCGGAAACGAGATCGTGTGCGTTATGAATTTTTCGGGTAACGACTATAAAAAATACAGGCTCGGCGTTCCCGAAGGCGAATACGAGATAGTACTTAATTCCGACGCGAAATCGTTCGGCGGACAGGGCAAAATAACCAAAAAGATTTATAAAACGACTAAAAAGACCGCACACGGCAGGGAACAGTCCATTATGCTCGCTTTGCCGCGTTTTACGGGCTTATATATTAAAAAAATCAATCCATAGGGAGATTTGATATGATAAGGAAAAAGAAATGTGTGGCAATGTTATTAGCGGGCGGACAGGGGAGCAGACTTTACGCTCTGACAAGCGTTTTGGCAAAGCCCGCCGTGTCTTTCGGGGGAAAATACAGGATAATCGACTTTCCGCTTTCCAACTGTGTAAACTCCGGTATTGATACTGTCGGCGTGCTTACTCAGTATCAACCGCTTAAACTCAACGATTATATAGGAAACGGTCAACCGTGGGACTTGGACAGAACTTTCGGCGGCGTGCATATCTTGTCGCCGTATCAGGGGAAAACGTCTTCAGACTGGTATAAAGGCACGGCAAACGCGATTTATCAAAACCTGCATTTTATAAAGCAGTTCGATCCTGATTACGTTCTCGTTTTATCAGGCGACCACATTTATAAAATGAATTATTCGGTGATGCTTAATTATCACATCTTAAAGAACGCCGATTGTACGATCGCGGCAATAAACGTGCCGATCAAAGAAGCGTCGCGTTTCGGTATTTTAAACACCGATAAAGACGGCGTTATTTACGAGTTTGAAGAGAAACCCAAACAGCCAAAATCCACGCTTGCGTCGATGGGTATTTATATTTTCTCCGCGGATAAACTTTATAAATATCTCGAAGAAGATAACTCCGATCCAAAGTCGTCTAACGATTTCGGTAAAGACGTTCTTCCGAAAATGCTCGATAACGGCGAGCGTATGCTTGCTTACGAGTTCAGCGGGTATTGGAAAGACGTCGGAACGATCGACTCGCTTTACGAAGCGAATATGGATCTTTTGGGCGACAAGCCTAATTTCGATATATTCGATTCGTCCTGGAAAATACAGTCGAGAAGTCCGCTCGCACCGCCTCAATATATCGGCAACGGCGCTAAAACGGTCAACAGTATAATAATGTCGGGCTGCGAAATATTCGGTTCGGTGGAAAACTCCGTTTTAGCGAGCGGTGTTATCGTAAAAAAGGGCGCAACGGTCAAAAACAGTATTATAATGGCGGAAACCGTTATCGGTGAAAACAGCGTCGTCGATTATTCCATTATAGACGAGCATACCGTCGTCGGTAAAAATTGCTTTATCGGCGAGAGTAAAGATAATGCAAAAGGTATAACGGTTCTTGCGAGAGATCTTACCGTTAAGGACGGTACAAAGATCGAAGGCGGCAAGATCGTCGATAAAATTTAAGGGAGGGAAGATATGCGTGCAGTAGGAATTATTTTTTCAAATATTCACGACAACAGCGTTTCGGAATTATCAAGGATCAGGACGCTCGGTTCTATTCCGTTCGGTGGTAGATACCGTCTTATTGATTTTCCGCTTTCAAATATGGTAAATTCCGGCATAGATACCGTGGGTATCATTACTAAAAGCAATTATCAGTCGCTAATGGACCACGTCGGAAGCGGTAAGGACTGGGATCTGGCGCGTAAAGACGGCGGTCTTATACTTTTGCCGCCTTACGGCGACGCTAACAGCAGTACCCTTTATAATTCACGTCTCGAAGCGCTTAAAGGTATAACAAGTTTTCTTTTCCGTGCCGACGAAGATTTTGTCGTTATGACCGACTGTGACACCGTTTGCAGGATAAATTATAACGATGTGATAGAACAGCATATATTAAACCGCGCTGATATTACTTTGGTTTATACGAAACTTGCCAATATGGAAAAATCTACGCATTTTAATATCGACAGTAGCGGCAGAATAACTGGTGTATATTACGAAGATCAGGTCGTTACCAAAAAATCCAACGTATTTGCAAACGTGTTCGTTATGAAACTTTCGCTTTTGCAAAATATCGTTATGGACAGTATTACGCACAATAAAGTGCATTTTACCAAAGACGTTATTTCGCCTAATCTCGGCAGTATGCGGATAATGGGATATGAGCACAAGGGGTTTTATGCGGGCATAACTTCTCTCCAAGCGTACTATAACAGCAGTATGTTAATGCTTGATGAGAAAGTTCGCCACGAGATTTTCGGCGACAGAAGCGTTTTTACCAAGATCCGCGATTCTGCACCGACGAAGTACGGCAACTGTGCGGTGGTAAAAAACTCGCTTATTGCCGACGGTTGTGAAATACTCGGTGAAGTGGAAAACAGCATATTATTCAGAAACGTCAAAGTGGGCAGGGGAGCAGTTATCAAAAACAGTATAGTTATGCAGAACACAATACTCGGGGAAAATTGCACCCTTAACTGTATAATAGCCGATAAAAACGTGTCCGTTTCAGGTAGAAAAGTTCTGTCCGGCAGTGAAAATCATCCCTTCTATATAAGTAAGGGTATAATGATATAAGGAGTGTTTTATATGGCAAAAGCTAAAACAGTGAAATCGGTTAAAGCGAGATCGGAAAAATTGCCTAAAATTACCGTTAAAGAGTATAAAAAAATAATATTTTTAGGTTCGGAAGCCGCGCCGTTTATCGCAACAGGCGGGCTTGCCGACGTGTTGGGTTCACTTCCGAAGGAACTTGCTAAAAAAGACAATCTCGATATCAGTGTGATTTTGCCTTTATACGGCAATATTTCCGACGAGTATAAAAAACAGTTCAGATTTTTGACAAACTTTTACGTTTCGGTAGGTTGGCGTTCTCAGTACGCGGGTGTATTTTTCTTTGAATATCAAAAGGTAAAATTTTACTTTATAGATAACGAATATTATTTTAAGCGTGAAGGAAATATTTACGGTTTTTACGACGACGGCGAAAGGTTTGCTTTTTTCTCTCGTGCGGCGCTGGATACTATTGCAAGGCTTAATATTTATCCGGATATCTTGCATTGTAACGACTGGCAGACCGCGGCGTCGATAATATATCTTAAAGGTATGTATTACGGCGACGATAAATTCCGCAGAATTAAGACAGTCTTTACGATCCACAATATAGAATATCAGGGCAAGTTCGGTATGGAAACTTATTCCGATCTGTTCGGTTTTCCTGATAGCATTATGTCGTTCGTGGAATACGACGGGCTCGTTAATCTGATGAAAGGCGCTATAGAAATGACCGATATCGTTTCAACCGTAAGTCCGACCTACGCCGGCGAGATAAAATACCCGTTTTTCGCGCATGGACTCGATCCGGTTATTTGTCGCAACGAACGGAAACTCGTCGGTATCTTAAACGGTATCGATATTGATTATTACGATCCGAAAACGGATAAAAGCATCTTCGCAAAATACAGCGCTGCTGATATTTCGGGCAAGGCTACTTGTAAAGCGGAACTTCAAAAAATGCTTGGACTTCCCGAGCGAAACGACGTGCCTGTAATCGCGGTGATTTCAAGACTTGTGTCGCATAAAGGACTTGACTTGATTAAAGATATTGCGGAAAGACTTTTGTCGGAAGACGTACAACTCGTTATTCTCGGCAAAGGCGAAATAGGGTATGAAAATTATTTCAGATATATTGCGGAGAGTTATCAGGGCAAATGCGCGGCGATAATCGCTTATAATCAGGATTTATCGAGAAAGATTTATTCGGGCGCAGATTTGTTTTTAATGCCGTCAAAGGCGGAGCCGTGCGGGCTTTCGCAAATGATTGCATCGCGTTACGGCACTGTACCTATCGTCAGGGAAACCGGCGGCCTTAACGATAGTATAAAGGCGATAGTCGGCGATATGGGGAACGGTTTTACTTTCCACGACTATAATTCAAACGATATGCTTTACGTTGTAAAACAGGCGATAGACGCGTATCGTAATAAAGACGAGTGGGGAAAAATCGTTCGACGCGTTATGAAAACCGATTTTTCTTGGAAAAAACAAGCGGAAAAGTACGAAGAAATGTACAATAAATAAATTGACTGTTTTAAAATAAACATCTAATCTTACGGGAGCAAAAATCAAAATGACTGAAAACGAGGCGCTTACACTAATCAAAACAAAATTATCAAAGTATTATGCGGTTTCCGCGCAGGAAGCAACTAAACAGCAGGTTTATAAAGCGGTCGTTATGTGTATTCGGGATATTCTTCTTGAAAAACGCAGCGCTTTTAATAAGAAATACGTCGAGCAGAACGGTAAACGAGTTTACTATTTATGTATGGAATTTTTGCTCGGTCAATCACTTAAAAACAATGCTTATAATCTCGGCATACAGGGAGCGTTTGATAAGGCGTTAAAAAAGGAATTCAATCTTTCGCTTGAAGATCTTTACGACGAAGAGCCCGACGCTGGACTTGGAAACGGGGGGCTCGGAAGACTTGCCGCGTGTTTTATGGACGCACTGGCAACGGGAAATTATCCTGCAATGGGGTACTCTATAAGGTACGAATACGGATTATTTAAGCAAAAAATAGTTGACGGTTGGCAGATGGAACTTCCGGATATCTGGCTTCCGGGCGGCGAGGTCTGGCTTACTCAAAGACCTGACAGGTCGTATAAAGTAAAATTCGATGGTTATATCAAAGAAACTTGGACGGAAAACGGTTTAAAGATAGAACACGTTGACGCTCACGAAGTTGAAGCGATCGCTTACGATATGATGATTTCGGGTAAGAATAGTGAAGCGGTGTCTGTTTTAAGACTCTGGAAGACGCAAAACATACACAAATTCGATATGAAAACATTCTCGCAG
The DNA here is from genome assembly GCA_017612915.1 of Clostridia bacterium. Lineage (GTDB taxonomy): Bacteria > Bacillota > Clostridia > Christensenellales > Borkfalkiaceae > UBA1259. The sequence goes on from JAGAEX010000031.1 coordinate 73,825, forward strand.
GGCGATTATATGCGTTCTATGCAAGAAGACAACGAAGCCGAACTTATATCAAAGGTTCTCTATCCGTCCGACAATCATTTTGAAGGTAAATCGTTAAGATTAAAACAGCAATATTTATTGGTGTCCGCGGCATTACAGGATATCGTGTCTTCGCACAAGCGTCGCTACGGCTCTCTCGACAGTTTGCCTAAAAAAGCGGCGATTCATATAAACGATACTCATCCTGCGCTTTGTATTCCCGAACTTATGCGTATTTTAATAGATGAAAACGGATATTCGTGGGATAATGCCTGGAATATCGTGTGCAAAACGGTTGCATATACCAATCATACGGTCATGAGCGAAGCACTTGAAAAATGGAACGAAGACCTTATAGAAAGACGTTTACCGAGAATTTATGCGATATTAAAGGAGATTAACGAGCGTTTCTGTGCCGATGTCTGGAACAGGTTCCCGGGCGATTGGGATAAGATCGACAGAATGAGCATTTTTTCGCACGGGCAGATAAAAATGGCGAATCTGTCCGTTATCGCGTCGCATACCGTAAACGGTGTATCTGCGCTTCATAGCGATATAATCAAACAAAGCATATTTAAGGATTTTTACGACATTTATCCTGATAAATTCACCAACGTTACTAACGGTATCGCGCATAGACGTTGGCTTTGTCAGGCAAACCCAGAACTTTCCGCGTTGATCACAGATTGCATTGGTGATAAATTCGTTATGGACGCGAGCCGTCTTTCGGAATTTAAGAAATTTGAAGACGATTCATCGGTTTTAAACGAACTAAACAAGATAAAGCAGGTGAAAAAGACTCAATTTTGTGAGTTTGCAAAGAAAAAACAGGACGTTTTAATTGATCCTGAAACGATGTTTGACGTTCAGGCGAAAAGGATGCACGAGTATAAACGACAACTTTTGAATGCTCTGCACATTATTTCGCTTTATAACGAATTGAAAGACGATCCAAACGCGGTCGTAGAACCGAAAACGTTTATCTTCGGTGCAAAAGCCGCCCCCGGATATTATTTCGCAAAACAGATAATTAAACTTATCTGCGCGCTTTCCGAAGATATTAAGCGCCATCCGTCAATCAGAGAAAAATTGAACGTCGTTTATATGGAAGATTATTGTGTTTCTATGGCGGAAAAACTTATGCCTGCTACCGAAGTGTCGGAGCAGATTTCGCAGGCGGGCAAAGAAGCAAGTGGGACCGGGAATATGAAGTTTATGATTAACGGTGCTCTTACCGTCGGGACTTTGGACGGCGCGAACGTGGAAATGAAAGACGCGTGCGGCGATGATAATATTTTCATCTTCGGTCTTACCGCAAGAGATGTGGAAAGATTATGGAGAACAGGGTATAATTCGTCCGAGTTTTATCTAAACAATAAAAAACTTATCGGCGTTATCGACGCGCTAAACAAAGGTTTTAACGGTCAGACTTTTTCCGATATTGCGCATTATCTTTTAACAGGCAGTCCTGTTGCTGATCCTTATATGTGTTTAGCCGATTTCGGTGATTATTGTTCTATACACGAAAAAATAGACGATACGTATAAGGATAAAAAATTGTGGGCAAAGATGAGTCTTAACAATATCGCGTCTGCCGGAATATTTGCCGCTGATCGGAGCATTAAGGAATATGCCGATAAGATCTGGCACTTGAAGAGTATAAAATAAGATGTTTTCTAATCGCATTTTTGATCCTTTAAATAAGTTTTATAAAAACGTAACAGGGGCGGTCAAAGAACAACGTAATATCGTTTTTAAGATAAAAGGCGACTATGAAAAAGTTGATTTTGTCTGTCATAAAGACGGTGAAAAATCTTTTAATTTACCAATGAAAAAAAGAGGCGGCACATTTGAAGTTTCCGCTTCTTTTTCAGTGGGGCTTTATTGGTATTGTTTTGACCTTCATAACGGTAAATATATCGGCTCTGACGAAAATCTGCAGGGCGTTATTACCGATGCTCCCGTCTGTTTTCAGCTTTCCGTTTTTTCGAGCGATTACCGCGTGCCTAACTGGATCAAAGGCGGTGTTATTTATCAGATTTTTCCCGATAGGTTTTATCGCGGTGGCGATGCGCTCAATGATTTTGACGGCAAAATTATACATAAGAGCGTTAAGGAAGAACCGCTTTTTTTACCGAACGGCAAAGGCAAAGTTTTAAATAATGATTTTTACGGCGGGGATCTTAAAGGTATAACGGAAAAATTGCCGTATTTAAAGTCGTTAAACGTTTCGGCAATTTACTTAAATCCTATATTTAAGGCATATTCTAATCATAGGTACGATACGGGCGATTTTATGCAGATCGACCCGATGCTCGGCGATGAAAACGACTTAAAAAACCTTATAAAAGCCGCAAAAAAGCAAAAGATCAACGTAATACTCGACGGTGTGTTTAATCACGTCGGCGTAGATAGCGTTTATTTTAATAAATACGGACATTATAATTCCGTCGGCGCGTATCAAAGCAAAGATTCGCCATACTACTCTTGGTTTGATTTTAGCGATTATCCTGATGAATATAGGTCATGGTGGGGCGTTAAAATATTGCCCGCACTCAACAAGGATAATCCTTCTTATATTGATTATATTTGCGGTGAAAACGGTGTTTTACGACATTATTTGGATTTTGGTGTAAAAGGATATCGACTTGATGTTGTTGACGAACTTCCGCACGATTTCGTTACTGCTTTAAGAAAAAGCGTAAAATCTAAAGATAAAGACGCTATTATAATAGGCGAAGTGTGGGAAGACGCGTCAAACAAAATATCGTACGATAAGCGGCGCGAGTATTTTTTAGGCGGTGAACTTGATTCCGTTATGAATTATCCGCTTAAAAACGCGATAATCGGATTCGTGAAAACGGGCGATGCGATGCTGCTTTCGCGCACTGTAAAAACACTTATCGACCATTATCCCAAAAATGTTTTAGATGCGCTTATGAACGTGCTTTCAACCCACGATACGGCAAGACTTTTATCTGCGCTTTCCGATGCGGAAACTAACGGGAAATCCAAGTCTGAACTTGCAAATATCGTGTTGACGGACACGGAAAAAGAAACCGCTGTATTCAGACTTAAAGCGGCGAGTTTGTTGCAATATACGCTTTTCGGCGTGCCGAGCGTGTATTACGGCGACGAAGCGGGTATGGAAGGATTTTTTGATCCGATGAACAGGAAGTATTTCGTTTGGGACAATATAAATTACGATGTTTTAAATTGGTACACGCTACTTGGCAAAATTCGCAAAGAGAACTGCGTTTTTAGATGCGGTGCATTAAAAGAAGTTTATTGCGCGGACGGATTTTACTCGTTTCTAAGGCGTAACGGCAAAAACGCGTTATTGATCGTTGTCGGTGTAGGTAATAAAAAAATCGATCTTAATTTTAAAGGTAAACTTATAAATATATTGGACGGTAAAATATACGACGGTAAAATTTCGGTGGAAAATCAATTTTTGGGAATTTTTAAAAAATTGGATTAAAATCGTTGACAACGCGATTTTTGCGTGCTATTATAAAATTAAATTTAAGAATAAACCGTGGACGTAAAGTAGTAAGTAATATGTCCGTTTTCAGAGAATTTGCGGTTGGTGCAAGCAAATAACGGGGTTTACCGAATGGATTACGGAGGGCAAGAGCGAATCAAGTAGCTTTTGACGCAATAAGCCGAGCGTTAAAGCGGCAGGGTATGATGGTACCCGAAAAGAGACAAAAGTTTACGCTTTTGTGAAAATGGGTGGCAACACGGATAATTTCGTCCCAAACGGAATATCCGTGTTTTTGTTTACAAAAAAATAAAAAAAGGAGAAAAATCATGTCAGACAAAAAAATCCCCACAAAACTTTTATTAGAAGAAAGTGAGTTGCCTAAGTCTTGGTATAATATGAACGCGGTTATGCCTGAAAAACACGACCCCGCGCTTCATCCCGGCACGTTAAGACCGTGTACAATCGAGGATTTTAAAGGTCCGTTCTGCGACGAACTTGCTGCACAGGAACTCAATATGACGGACGAGTTTATTCCGATCCCCGAGGAGATCAGAGAATTCTATAAAATGATAAGACCGTCGCCGCTGATCCGTGCGTATTGTCTTGAAAAGGCTCTCGGCACGCCTGCGGAAATATATTACAAATTCGAAGGAAACAATACGTCGGGTTCGCACAAATTAAATTCCGCTATCGCACAGGCGTATTATGCTAAAAAGCAAGGCTTAACTTCTCTTACGACCGAAACCGGTGCGGGGCAGTGGGGTACGGCGCTTTCTATGGCGTGCGCGTTTTTAGGCATTGATCTGACCGTTTATATGGTAAAAGTCAGCGCCGAACAAAAACCTTTCCGTAAGAACGTTATGGAAACTTACGGCGCGAAGGTTATTCCCAGTCCGTCGACCACGACCGAAGTCGGTAAGCGTATTCTCGCGGCTAACCCGACGACAGGCGGATCGCTCGGCTGTGCGGTGTCTGAGGCGTTGGAAGTTGCGATGAAAACGCCTAATTGCAAATACGTTTTAGGCAGCGTGTTAGACCACGTTATTCTTCATCAGTCTATAATCGGTCAGGAAACCAAGACTGCGCTTGAAAAATATGATATTAAACCCGATATGCTTATAAGTTGTATAGGCGGTGGCTCTAACTTCGGCGGCTTTATCGCTCCGTTTATAAAAGATAAAATTAAGGGAAAGGCTAAATATGATATTATCGCTGTTGAGCCTGCGTCGTGTCCGTCGCTTACCCGCGGTAAGTATGCGTACGACTTCGGTGATACAGGCAAAATGACGCCGCTTCTTAAAATGTACACGCTCGGAAACGGTTTTACGCCGTCGGCTAACCACGCGGGCGGACTCCGTTATCACGGTATGAACCCGATAGTGTCCAAACTCTATCACGACGGTTATATCAACGTCGTTTCGGCAGAGCAGACCAGTGTTTTCGAGGCGGCAGTCAAGTTTGCGAAGTCCGAAGGTATTTTGCCTGCTCCCGAATCTTCGCATACGATAAAAGCGGTAATCGATCAAGCGCTTAAATGTAAGGAAACGGGTGAGAAGAAGACGATAGTTTTCTGTCTTACGGGCACGGGTTATTTCGATCTTAAAGCGTATGAACAATACAACAATAAGACTATGACCGATTATATTCCGTCGGACGAAGATCTTGCAAAAGGTTTTGCGACTATTCCGGATATTCCGCAGAACAAATAAAAAAGTTGCGTTTTTACTTGCTATTTGTGATAAATTGTATTACAATAATAGGTAGAATTCAGGAGGAAAAGATATGTCAGTTGCAGAACAAGTTAAAGAACTTATTGCAAAACAGTTAAATAAACCCGTTGCCGAAATAACGGAAGATAAAGAAGTGGTCAAAGATCTCGGCGCAGATTCGCTTGACGTCGTAGAGATGCTTATGAATCTCGAAGAAGAAAGGCATATAACCATTTCGGAAGACGACGCAGTAAATATCAAAACGGTTGGCGATATCATTACATTGATTGAAAAAACGCAAAATTAACTTTATTTAACGTAAAAACGTGCGCCCGAATTTATAGCGGGCGCACGTTTTTTATGTCGTTAAAACTATTTTTGTTTTTTCGTTTTGAATAATTTATATAATATTTTTTGAAAAAGAATAGATAAAGGAATATCTAAAAAAGTGATCGCGGCAAGTGTGATGATTAAAATAAAGTTTCTATCAAGCGGTTTAAAACTTGCAAACTCCAAACTCGGAATTCCGAAAATAACCGTTATAATGAAAATACATATCAGCGCCACGGTACTGAAAATCAGCAGACAAGAGCGGTAAGCGTTAAAGGGGTAACAAATCATCGTCAGGTTTACAAGACCGGCGAAGGTGATTGCGTAAATGCTTATGGTTATGATCAGATCTTCGGAAAATCTATAACCTAAAATAATATTCATAGTTTTTATTATACCAAAACTTATAGCCATCAAAAACGCGCTCGGCAATGATTTGCGTAGAACGTAATTGATAAAATTATCGTTTACGCGTTTGCTGTTTGGTTGCAATGACAGGAAGAAAGATGGAATACCGATAATTAAAATTTCCAACAGATTCATTTGTCTTAATTTAAAGGGGTACGCAACGTGCGGCAAGAACAACACGGCAATCGCGATAATAAGGGTAAAAAGCGTTTTCATAAGATAGAGCGATGCTGAACTTTGTACGTTGTTTATAACGCGCCTGCCTTCATCGACCACTTTCGGCATTGAGTTGAAATTGTTGTCGAGAAGAACGATGTGGGCGATGTTTTTTGCGGCATCGCTACCTGATGCAACGCTTACGGCACAATCGGCTTCTTTTAATGCAAGTATATCGTTTACGCCGTCGCCCGTCATCGCCGTAGTGTGCCCTTCTCTTTTCATACTTCTTATAAGTATGGCTTTTTGCTCTGGGGTAACTCTTCCGAATACGGTATATTCGTTTGCGGCGGCTTCCACTTCCGTATCGCTAAGTCCGTCTAAACTTATATATTTTTCGGCGTTTTCTATACCTACGCGCTTGGAAACTTCGGCAACTGTTACGGGATTGTCGCCCGAAATAACTTTAACCGTAACGCCGTTTTCTTTGAACCATTTTACCGTTTCTTTTGCATCGCTGCGAATATTGTCTTGTAAAAGTATAAGCGCGCAGGGGATAAAGTCGTTCGGAAGGTTGTTGTCATTGATGCTCGCTTTGCTGTTTGCGAGTATCAAAACTCTTAAACCTTGCGCTGCGTATGAGGTTATTTGATCTTTTATTTTCGTATATGATCGTCTGTCTAAAACGAATTCCGGTGCGCCGAGAGCAAAAGTGCCGCACTCGGTAAATTCTACAGCGGAAAGTTTTCTTTTGGAGTTAAAGGGGAGTTTTGAGACCGCTGTAAATTTAACTTCCACGCCGAAACGATTGGTTATGGCCTGTGCGGTTTGGTTTGTGTCGTTTAAAGCGCCCATCATCGACGATAATATGTCTTGGAAATATTCTTGTTTCGTATTTTTATCAATCGGAACGAGTTCTTTGATCGTCATTTGTCCGTCGGTGATTGTGCCTGTTTTGTCAAAACATATTGTATCTACGCGAGCGAGCATTTCAAGCGAATAAAGGTCTTGAACGAGTGTGTTGTGCGAAGATAGCTTTATTATCCCCACAGCAAGCGCTAAACTCGTAAGCAAAAACATGCCGCTGGGGATCATGCCGATAACGAGAGTGGAAGTTTTTAAAACCGCTTCGTTTAAATCGTAGTTGCCGATTATCGTGAGTTTTAACATAAAAGCCGTTGCAAATGGAATTATGATAAAACTGAGAGTTTTTATAAATATGCCAAGCGAACTCATAAGTTCTGAGTGGGGTTTTTTATATTTTTTTGCTTGGGCGGACAATTTTTGAACGTAGTTGTGTTTGCCGACTCGTTCGGCTTTTACGGTGCAAGAACCTGCCACCAATACGCTACCTGAAAGCAAAAGGTCGCCTTCCTTTTTTTTGACGCTAACCGATTCTCCCGTCAATACCGACTCGTCAACTTCAATGTTTCCTTCTAAAACGATGCAATCGGTCGGGACTTGATCGCCGCTGGAAAGTTTAATGATATCGTCCAATACGATTTGAACGGGGGGTATCTCAATGGTTTTTCCGTCTCTTACGATCGTGCAATTTTTCGTGGATAATAAAGAAAGTCTATCAATACAGCGTTTTGCGCGTATTTCCTGCGTTATGCCGATGAAGATATTGAGAGTATATACAAGCACGAATACGAAATCCCATAATTGCGCTTTAGCGTAGATAAGTGCGATAAATACGATAAGCCCTAACAGATTAAAAACGGTAAAAGTATTTCCGATAAAAATATTAAGATATGACTTTGAATATTTTTTTGTGGTTTCATTTATAAGACCGTCGTTTATCCTTGATTCGACTTGCAAGCAAGATAACCCCGACGAAACTGTCGGGGTGAATCTTTCGCAAATTAAATTTTCGTTTTCTTTGCTCTTATGCATCGTTGCACTTTTAAATAATAATATTTACCAATCGTTTTGGAACGATAATAAGTTTTTTGATAGATCTGTCGCCGATCTCCGCCGCAAGTTTTGTATCGGCGTAAATAAGTTTGCGGATGCCCGTTTCGTCAATATCCGTCGGAACGACGAGTTTTGTGCGCATTTTGCTGTTTATCTGGACGGCTATTTCAACTTCGTCGAGAAGGAGCGCTTTTTCGTCACATACGGGGTAAGCGGAAAGGAATACCGATTCTTTATTCCCGAGCATTTCCCAAATTTCTTCGGAAAAATGCGGAGCGCAGGGCGCGAGCAGTTGTATGAACTTCGCAAAGCATTCCTTAAATAAAGCGTAATTTTTATTTTCTTTCAAATCGTATTTTCCGAAGGCATTCAAAAGTTCCATAAGCCTTGCAACTGCAGTATTAAACGAGAAATTTTCCATATCTCTATCAACGCATTTGATGGCGTAATTCGTTGCGAATAACAGTTCTTTCTCGTCTTTTTGTATATCCGCGTTCTTGCATATTGGGGCGGAAATAATACTCATTGTAAGTCTTTCAATGCGGTCTAAAAATTTGATTATCGCTTTAATGCCGTCGTCGCTCCACGGGCCGCCTTCTGTATAAGAGAAACCAAACATAAGATAAAGTCGCAAGGTGTCGGAACCGTATTTTTCAACGTAAGGATCGGGGGCTATAATGTTGCCCTTTGATTTGCTCATACGGAGTCCGTCAGGTCCTAAAATAACGCCTTGATGTACCAAAGATTTAAACGGTTCGTCGAATTTGAGATATCCCATATCGCGAAGTGCTTTGGTTATAAAACGCGCGTATAACAGGTGCATACAAGCGTGTTCCGCGCCGCCGACATACTTGTCAACCGGGAGCATCTTGTTAATAATTTCGGGATTAAAAGGTTCTTTGGTGTTTTTGGCGTCTGGATAGCGTAAATAATACCAACTCGAACACACGAACGTGTCGAGCGTGTCAGGGTCGCGTTTTGCGGGTGCTCCGCATTTTGGACAGACGGTATTCATAAACCCTTCGTGTTTAGCGAGCGGGGATTTGCCGTCCGGCTTAAACTCCACGTCGTAAGGGAGTTTTACGGGCAGATCGCTGTAAGGAACGGGGACTGCGCCGCAATGTTCACAGTGGATAACGGGGATTGGTGCGCCCCAATATCTTTGGCGGGAAATGAGCCAATCGCGTAAACGGTAGTTCGTCTTGTGTTCAGCTTTTCCTTCTTTAACGAGTTGATTGATTATTGCTTTTCTCGCTTCTTCGCTCGTCATACCGTCAAATCCGGGGCTATTCATTACGATCCCGTCCGAGCAGAAGGGGAGTTCAGTGTTGCAATTTACGTCTTTGACGACTCTGACGATCGGCAGGCCGTGTTTTTTTGCAAACACAAAATCTCTCTCGTCGTGTGAGGGGACACCCATAACGGCGCCCGTTCCGTAAGAGTACAGAACGTAATCAGCGCAATATATGGGCACGGATTTGCCGTTGATCGGATTAATTGCGTTATGTCCTATATAAACGCCGGTTTTTTCGCGAGCTGTGGAAAGTCTTTCTATTTCGTTGGTCTTGGAAGTTTCGATAATATAATCTTCGACTGCTTTTTTCTGTTTTTTGGAGGTCAGCTTTTTAACGAGCGGATGCTCTGGCGCAAGGACGACGTAAGAAACACCGAACAGAGTGTCCGCACGGGTGGTAAACACCTTGAATTTGTCGCCGCTTTCTGCGGTAAATTCTATTTCTCCGCCCGTAGATTTGCCTATCCAGTTTTTTTGCATAAGTTTGGTTTTTTCCGGCCAATCGAGATTGTTTAGGCCTTGCAATAATTCTTCGGCGTATTCGGTTATCTTGAAAAACCATTGCGTAAGATCTTTTTTAACTACAGTCGATCCGCATCTTTCGCATTTTCCGTCAACGACTTGTTCGTTTGCGAGAACGGTTTTGCAACCCGGACACCAGTTGACGGGGGCTTCCTTTCTGTAGGCGAGTCCTTTTTCGTATAATTTTAAGAAAAGCCATTGTGTCCATTTGTAATAATCTTCGTTGCAAGTCTTTATTTCTGCGTTCCAATCGAACATTGCGCCCATTTCGCGCAGTGTTTGCTCCATATTCGCTATGTTTTGTTCGGTGGAGTCTTTGGGGTGAACGCCGGTCTTGATGGCGTAATTTTCCGCAGGAAGACCGAACGCGTCAAAACCCATAGGTTGAAATACTTCAAATCCTTTCATTTTTTTATAGCGGGCGAAACTGTCGGTGGGACCGTAGTTGTACCAATGTCCCAAGTGTAATTTTGCCGCCGAAGGGTAAGAAAACATTTCCAGACAATAATATTTTTTGTCCGCGTTTTTATCGTTAAAGTGTGCAAGTCCTTCTTTTTCCCAAATTTCTTGCCATTTTTTTTCAATTTTTTTCATGTCCATAAAGCAGATTTCCTCCGAAACATTACAAGTAATATAATAACTTATACACATTATATATTATTCAAAAATTCAAGTCAAGCATTATTTAACGACGAAGGGGCTAAAAGCCGGTAAAAAATTTGTGCTAAAATCTAAATTTCCGCTTTTAGCGTTTACAAAATCGCCGAAAGATGTTATACTCTTATTGTAATACGTTTTAGGGTGAATATTATGGCATTGAAATCTCCGTTTTTCGACACAAGGTCCGCTGAAAATTACTTCGACGCGCTATACGGCGGTCGTTCGGATTTCCAGACCGATCGTTACAAGACTTCTTTTGATAAATTCAAGAATCTTTACCGTTTTGACTCCGCTTATATCTGTTCCTCAAGCGGAAGGGTGGAACTTCTCGGTAACCATACCGATCATAACGGTGGTAAGGTCCTTTCCTGCGCTATAAGTCTTGACACTTTGGCTTTTTTTATGCCTAACGAGTCGAGCGTTGTAAATGCGTACAGTGAAGGTTACGGCAAAATTTCTGCGGATTTAAAAGATTTGAGCAAAGATTCAAAAGGAACAACTTTAGCGCTTATTAAAGGCGTTGCGAAGTGGTTTGTCGATAACGGGTTTAAAGTCGGCGGGTTTGACGCGTATATTACGAGTACGGTGCTTAACGGAGCGGGGATTTCGAGTTCTGCTTCGTTTGAACTTTTGATATCGGAGATTTTTAATTTTCTCTTTAACGACGGTAAGATTACCGAAGAAGAAAAAGTAAGCGCGTCGCATTTTGCGGAAAATGTTTATTTCGGTAAACCTTGCGGGTTGCTCGATCAGACGGCGATCGCTTACGGCGGTTTGAAAAAACTCGATTTTAAAAATAAGGACGCGTTGAGTGTTAAAAACGTAGAGGGAAATCTCGACGATTATACTTTAATTTTGATAAATACCGGCGGCAGTCACGAAAATCTTACCGACGAATACGCTGCTATTCCTGCCGAAATGAAAAGGGCTGCAAAAGCGTTCGGTAAAGAACGACTTATTGATATTGACGAAAATGAATTTTTTGATGCGGCTAAATTGAAGGGGCTGACGGATCGGGAAATTTCCCGTTCTATACATTTCTTTCAGGAAAACAAGCGGGTGGATAATGCTGAAATTGCGCTTAATAATGGCGATTTTAAAGCATTTTTGTCTTGTGTGAGAGAGTCCGGTATAAGTTCGATCTGCAAACTTCAAAACTGTTACGTTCCTTCGAGCGACGAAAAGCCGATTTTGAGAGCGCTGTTTATTGCGGAAGAATTTTTGAACGGCGGTGCAAATCGCGTTCACGGCGGGGGGTTTGCGGGAACTATATTAAATATCGTAAAAAATGATAATAAGAACTTTTTTATTGAGCAGACGAGCAAGTTTTTCGGAAGTGAAAACGTTATTCCGTTAAAGGTTAGAAAAAACGGCACAATCGTTTTATAATTCATATTGATTTTATAGTTAATTATGTCTGACATAAAGGTGGTTTTATGGGTAAAGATTTATACGAAAATCCTTTAATTACTCGATATGCTTCGAAGGAGATGGCTGAAAATTTTTCCGATGATAAAAAGTTCAGACTTTGGCGCAAACTCTGGATTGCGCTTGCGGAGTCGGAACGAGAACTCGGCCTGAATATAACTGACGAGCAGATCTCCGAACTGAAAAAATACGCCGACGATATTAATTATGATCGAGCGGCGGCTTTTGAAAAGGAAGTTCGTCACGACGTTATGGCGCAAATTAAAGCGTACGGCGAGCAGGCTAAAAGCGCGCAAGGCATAATTCATCTCGGCGCAACAAGTTGTTTCGTGGGGGACAACGCGGACTTGATCGTTATTTATAACGCGCTCGATATAATTTTGTCTAAACTTATAAACGTTATAAATAATCTCAGAAATTTTGCGTTAAAATATAAAGATTTGCCGACTTTGGGCTTTACACATTTTCAGCCTGCGCAACTTACGACAGTCGGAAAACGCGCTACGCTTTGGCTTGAAGATCTTTTGATGGATTACAATTCACTTATTGCCGTAAAAAACAACTTTAAATTACGGGGAGTTAAGGGCACGACTGGTACGCAGGCGAGTTTTATGGAATTATTCGATAACGACGAAGAAAAGGTCAAACAACTTGAAAAACTTGTCGTTAAAAAACTCGGTTTCGATAAAGTTTATCCTGTTACGGGTCAAACGTATCCGAGAAAATTCGATTACGAAGTCCTTTCGCTTTTATCCAAAATAGCGCAAAGCGGGTATAGGTTCGCAAATGATATAAGACTATTACAAAGTATGAAAGAACTTGAAGAACCGTTTGAAACTAATCAGATAGGTTCATCCGCGATGGCGTATAAACGTAATCCTATGCGTAGCGAAAGACTTTGTTCGCTTGCTCGTTTTGTTATAAGCGCGCCGACGAACGCCGCGTTTACCGCTGCAACCCAATGGTTTGAAAGAACTTTGGATGATTCTGCAAATAGGCGGATCGTTATTGCTCAAGCCTTTTTGGCGACCGACGGTATCTTGAAACTATATATGAATATTTCCGAAAACCTTGTGGTTTACGATAAAGTGATCGCTAAACGGTTAATGGCGGAATTGCCGTTTATGGCTACGGAAAATATTATTATGGAAGGCGTAAAACGAGGCGGAGACCGTCAGATTTTACACGAAAAAATACGTAGGCTTTCTATGCGGGCGGCAAAAAACATCAAGGAAAACGGCGGGGAAAACAATCTTATCGAATTGATCAAAAAAGACAACGAGTTTAAAAACCTGAAAGATATTATAGACGATGTTTTAGAACCGACGAAGTATATCGGACGCGCGCCGTCGCAGGTGGTCGAGTTTATTGACAACGATATTGACCCCATACTGAAAGAAAACGAAGACAGACTTGGTCAAAAAGGCGATATTTCCGTATAAAATTTCAATATTTTAGGTAAAACGCAATGCTTATTGATTTTCACACACATATTTTTCCTGATAAAATTGCAAGTAGAACGATCGACGCGCTTGCGGCGAATGCTCACGCTACTCCGCATACCGACGGCACGGCGGAAGGCCTTATCGCACATATGAAAAGTGCGGGGGCGGATATATCTGTCAATCTGCCGGTGCTTACAAAACCCGATCAATTCGACAGTGTGTTGGAGTTTGCTAAAACTATAAACGAAAAATACTCTTGCGGCGCGCAGCGTATCATTTCTTTTGCAGGGATGCATCCTTTATGCGACGATATTAAGGGAAAAATGAAAAGGGTAAAGGAAGCGGGCGTTAAAGGCGTGAAAATACATCCCGATTATCAAGGGACTTTTATTGATAACGACGGCTATATTGAAATTTTTAACGCGGCAAAAGATAACGATCTTATCGTTGTTACGCACGCTGGCGTGGACGACGGGTTTTTGGATAAGCCTATAAAATGCCCGCCGGAACTTGCCGCAAAAGTCATAAAAAAAGTAGGCTATAACAAAATTGTTTTAGGTCATTACGGCGGACATAAACAGTGGGAAAAGGTCCTTGATTTGCTTGTTGATCTAAATGTTTACTTCGATACGGCTTTTACTTTTTATAAGATCGATGAAGAACTATTTAAGAAAATTCTTTATGCGCACGGTGCGGATAGAATATTGTTTGCTACGGATTGTCCGTGGAGTGATATAAAGAAGGATAAAGAAACGTTTTTGTCTTATTCTCTTCCTAAAGAGATCAAAGACAAAGTTTTATATGAAAACGCATTAAAATTATTGCAAATATAGGTAAAATCAGATGGATATAAACGAAAGATCGTTGGAACTCGGGAGCAAGCGTTCGGTTATCAGAGAATTATTTGAATACGGTAAAAAGCGTAAGGCGGAAATCGGCGCTGACAAGGTTTATGATTTCAGCCTCGGTAATCCGAGTGTTAAACCGCCGAAAATGGTTGAAGAAACTTTGAAATCGTTGCTTTTATCAGTTGATCCGTCAGCTCTTCACGGTTACACTTCCGCGCAGGGCGATTTGGCGACGAGAACTGCCGTTGCAAATACTTTAAATAAACTTTGCGATTTTGAAATTTCGCCTGATTTTATATATATGACCTGCGGTGCCGCGGCATCGTTGACCGTATCGCTTAAAGCGGTGTTGAATCGCGGCGACGAGTGTATCGTTTTCGCGCCGTTTTTTACCGAATACAGGGTTTTTATCGAAAACGCTGACGGAAAAGTGGTGATTTCTACGCCCGATGAAAGCAATTTCCAGATAGATTTTGCCGACCTATCGGCAAAAATAACCGTTAAAACCAAAGCGGTTATTATCAATTCGCCCAACAATCCGAGCGGCGTGGTTTATACTTACGATACGATCAAAAAATTAAGCGATATATTACGCAAAAAATCCGATGAGATCGGTCATACGATATTCCTTATTTCCGACGAGCCGTACAGAGAACTTGTTTATAACGGGCAAAAAATACCGTTTATAATGAATTATTACGACAATAGTTTGGTCTGTTATTCGTACTCTAAATCGTTGTCGCTTCCAGGCGAAAGAATAGGGTATATAGCCGTTTCGCCGAGATGCGCTGACGCCGAAAAAGTTTATAACGCCGTGTGTGGAGCGGGGAGAAGTTTAGGATTCGTCTGTGCGCCGAGTTTATTCCAAAAACTTATTGCGGAATGTGCCGATCTTACAGTCGACATCTCCGCGTATAAGGAAAATCGCGAGATCTTATACGAAAACTTAAAATCAATGGGCTATAAGTGCGTTAAGCCTGACGGGGCGTTTTATCTTTTAGTCGGTTGTTTCGGTTTAGAAGCGTCAGAGTTTAGTGAGAAAGCAAAAAAACACGAACTTCTGGTCGTACCGTGCGACGATTTCGGTATAAAAGGCTACGTCCGTATAGCGTATTGCGTAAGCAAAGAAACTATCGTTAATTCGTTGCCTGCATTTAAAGCGCTTTCAAAAGAATTTCTTTGATTTAAAAAGTAAAATAAAATAGATCGCCCGCTTTTACGTAAAAGCGGGCGATCTATTTAAAATAAAAATTAAATTATTTTAACGTCAACTCGTATAAGTGTTCTTTATAACTTTCCATCGATTTATTTATGATCTTTACCGCTTCGTCTCTGTCGGCAACGACGTCAACGCTGGTGTCTTTGTATTCCAACTGTTTATATACTTGGAAAAAATGTTTCATTTCATCAAAAATGTGTTCCGGAAGATCGTGTATGCTTTTATATGTATTGTAATTAGGATCGGCAAACGGGATAGCGATGATTTTTTCATCTATTGCGCCGTTGTCGTTCATAACTATTACGCCGATAGGGTAGCATTTTACTAAACTCATCGGAATAAGACTTTCGGAGCACAAGATCAAGACGTCCAAAGGATCGTTGTCTGCCGCCAAAGTGTGCGGTATAAAACCGTAATTTGCCGGATAATGAGTTGAAGTATAAAGAATCCTGTCAAGTCTTAGAAGCCCAGTTGTTTTGTCCATTTCGTATTTTTGCTTTGAACCTTTACTTATCTCAATAACGGCAATAAAGTTCTCGGGCATAATACGACTGCTTTCAATATCGTGCCAAATATTCATAAAAATCTCCTTTTGGATTATTTTAGCATAAAAGATTTTTTTTCGCAAGTGAATTTGACTTTTCACGTTTTTTTTGATAGTATATATATTAAGATTTTAAGGAGATACAATAATGAGCGAAAACTGTTCGCACGACTGTTCTTCTTGCAACGAAAATTGCGCAAGTAGGCAGATAGTTAAAGAAAAACAAAACGAAAATAGTAACGTAAAAAAGGTGATAGGCGTAATAAGCGGCAAGGGCGGCGTAGGAAAGTCTTTCGTTACTTCTATGCTTGCTGTTGCGGCGCAGAAAGCGGGTAAAAAAACGGCGATTCTGGACGCCGATATTACGGGACCTTCAATTCCGAAACTGTTTGGAATAAAAGACAAGACGTTTTCGCCCGACGGTAAATTTTTACTGCCCGCAATCACCAAAAGCGATATAGAAATAATGTCGATAAACCTTTTACTTGAAAACGATTCGGATCCCGTAGTGTGGCGCGGTCCGATAATTGCCGGCACTGTAAAACAGTTCTGGACGGACGTGGCTTGGGGAGACGTCGATTATATGTTCGTTGATATGCCGCCGGGAACGGGCGACGTGCCTTTAACGGTCTTTCAGAGCCTTCCGATAGATGGTTTAATAATCGTATCGACACCGCAGGAACTCGTTTCTATGATAGTCGAAAAAGCCGTTAAAATGGCTGAAATGATGAATATTCCGATTTTAGGTTTGGTAGAAAATATGTCGTATTATATCTGCCCGAAATGCGGTGAAAAGATTTTCGTTTTCGGCGAGAGCAATCTTGAAAAGAACGCGGAAAAATTCGGAATTAAAAACACTGTAAAAATTCCGATCGATCCTTCAATAGCGGCATACGGCGATAGCGGAAAGATGGAAGATCTTGAAACTTGTTATCTCGATAAATTTTTAAGTTTTTAATTCAAAAAACAAGAGGGGAAATCATTTGATTTCTCCTCTTGTTTTACGTGTCTTTTTTGCCTGTGATATCGAGTGATTGCGCTGCCTTTTTGCGTCTGTCTTCGGTTATTGCCGCGTAGTGTTTTTTAGTTGTTTCTACGTTTTTATGACCGAGACAGTCCGCCACGACGTAAATATCGCCCGTTTGCCTGTATAAATTGGTGCCGAAAGTGCTCCGCAATTTATGCGGCGTAATATGTTTTAACGGCGAAGCGATCCTTGCGTATTTTTTTACGAGTTCCTGTACGGTACGAGTGGCAATGCGTTTGTTTTGAAGCGAAACGAACATTGCGTGTTCTTCTTTTGGGATAGCCCTGTTTTCGTTGCGCTCGATAAGATATGTGTTAAGCGCGGCGGCAACTTCGTCGTTAAAGTACAAAACCGCGCGATTTCCGCCTTTTCTTGTGGCAACGAAACTATTGGTGTTAAAATCAAAATCTTCGATATTTAAGCCTACAAGTTCGCTTATACGGATACCCGTACCTAAAAACAGGGTAACTATGGCGCTGTCGCGTAGTTTTGTGGATTCGTGAAAAGCTTTTTGTTTGTCAGTAAGTCCTTCGCCGCTTTGAGTTATATAAAGCATATCGCCGATTTCGTCAACTTTTTCATTTGAATCGAGCCGAATTATTTCTTTTTCGTGAATTTTCGGCATTTCGACTTTTGCGGCGACGTTTGCGCTTATCATATTTTTATTGAAAAAATACTTATAAAAACTGCGTAGGGTAGAGAGTTTTCTTGCTTTTCCCGTTTCGGTACAACGTTCGAATTTGCCGTTGATTTTATAATGACTCAAATAACTTAAATAAAGTTCAATATCCGACGCGGTGAGTTTATCTATATCGCTCAATGCGATATCCGTGGCTTTTTTATTTCTGAAAACTTTGTTCGTTAAAAAATCAAAAAACACACGCAGGTCGTAAGCGTAATTTAAGCGAGTCAACGGCGAAGTGCGCATTTCCACGCCGATAAAAAAGTCTTGAACAAAATACGGCATTTCGTCCAGCAGGGCATTAGTTCGCTCTATACAGTTTATTTCACGGTTTTCAAAATAACTTTTTTCCATAGTTTTCCAACCTTTATATAAATGGGGCATATTTTATATAGTTTCACCGACACCTGTAACTATGCGTAAAATGACTGTTTTACGCATAGTTATGGATCGTTTTTAATTATAAAGGGAAATTATCGTTCTGTCAAGGTTTTTTTATAAATTTTTTTCTAAAATCTTTTAATTGTTTAATATTTTTATTTTTAATTATGAAAAACGTTTTTGAAACCGTTATCC
The DNA here is from genome assembly GCA_017612915.1 of Clostridia bacterium. Classification (GTDB taxonomy): domain Bacteria; phylum Bacillota; class Clostridia; order Christensenellales; family Borkfalkiaceae; genus UBA1259. Next base: position 92,095 of record JAGAEX010000031.1, read on the forward strand.
GACTTGATTTATTTTTATTTGATCAGGTTCGTTTCGATTTACAATTATGTCTGACATAATACTGAATCAAAAAAACGATTGACTATTTTATTTTACTATTGTATAATAATTGTAAATAACTAATCGGAGTTTGAAATGGAAAATCAACCTTCAATCAGCAGCGATCTGATCCGTGGTCATATAGATACCATAATTTTGCACACTTTGACCAAAGGCGACAAGTACGCCCAGCAAATCAGCGATTCCATCGAAGAAAAAAGCGGCAACGCCTATAAGATCAATCAGGCAACCCTTTACAGTTCGCTTAAACGTCTTGAAAGTCTTAAACTTGTTTCGGCTTATTGGAACGATTGTGACGGCGGACGTCGTAAATTTTTCAAAATTACGGACGAAGGCGCTAAAACTGTGGAAGATAATTTATCGTCTTGGGCGTATTCCCGCTCGATAATCGATAAACTTATGAATCTTTTGCCCGTCCCCGTCGTGCCTCAAATTATAGAAAAACAAACTGTTGTTTATACTGAAAAACCCGAAACTTCGGTTGAAACTGCGAAAATCCATTTTGATTCAAGCGAAATCGAGAAATCGTATGAAGATCCTGTTTCAGAAAATCCCGCATCTGTACAGACTGTAAAACCCGTACAGGTTGAAGAAGACGCGGCTGACGACGCAGTTAAACCCAATGAAGAACGCGAGATCAATTTCCGTAATATTATAAACGGACTTGTGGAAATCGCAAACCAAAGCGCGCACGATAAACAGCAAGAAAATAAAGCCGAAGAAATCGAGCCGATCGTAAGCGTAAAAGAAGCGCCTGCAAGCCCTGAAGTGTTAAAATTTAACGAAACCATAAACGAGACCGATTATAACGCGAATAAAGTGAATTTTAACGACAAGATCGATTATGGCGATCTGACGCTTAAAGCCGCAAAAGAAGGCTATAATATTAGAATTTCTTCAAAAGATTCGGCAAAGCCCGTTGGGCATTTGCTTATAAATAAACTTAATTTTGCCGTTTCCGCGATAGTTCTTTTGATTGCTATTATCGAAATAGGGCTTTTATATGCGTTTAATAACGACGCTTTTTCATCCGGTGCGCTTAAGATCGTATCTCTTATCCCCACCCTTCCGTTCGTCATTTTCGGCGTGGCGTATCTTTTTAAAAGAAAAATGTTTGCGAGTCGTAATCTTTCCAAAGACGCTATACTGACCGCTGCGATTGCCGCGTTCAATTTTATTTTGATCAATTTAGCGTTGGATTTTATATTTGACCTTGATTTTTCCAATAAGGCACTTTTGCTTTATGCTCTGGTTTTGCCGGTGCTCTATTATTTGGACATGGTGCTGTTTTTCGTTATCAGATATAAAATTTCAAAGAAAAAGGCTTTTTCTTATAAATAAGATTTATGATTGAAAATCATTACAATTATAGTTTTACGCGCCCGCAGAATTTGCGGGCGCGTATCGTTAAAACAATAATTTTATAACATTCTTAAATATTCTATTTCACTTGCGGAAAGTTTTCTCGTTTCGCCGCGGTTTAACCCACGTAGCGTTAAGTCGCCTATTTTTATACGTTTAAGCAAAACTACGTTGTTTGATATCGCTTCTATCATTTTACGGATCTGACGGTTTCTGCCTTCTGTTATCGTTATATGCAGTTTTGAACCGTTCTTGGTCGATTCTATAAATCTAACGCTGCATTTTTTGGTCTTTACACCGTCGATCATAACGCCTTGTCTTAACGCGTTCATATCTTTTTCAGAAACAGGTTTTTCCGTCCGTACGAGATAGGTTTTCGGGATTTCATTTTTAGGGTGAGTCAATTTAAAAGTCAATTCTCCGTCGTTGGTAAAAAGCAATAAGCCTTCGGAATCATAGTCAAGCCGTCCGACCGGAACGACGCGCTTACAGTTGTCAGGCAACAGATCCATAACAGTCTTACGACCTTTGTCGTCTTTGACTGTGCATACATAGCCTTTCGGTTTATTCATTATATAATATTCAAACGTATTGGGTAAATTGATTTTTTTGCCGTTTGCCGAAACAGAATCGGAAAACTCATCTATTTCCTGCCCTATTTCGCATATTTTGCCGTTTACTTTAACAGCGCCTTCTTCGATCAATTTGTCGGCGGCGCGACGCGAACATACACCGCATTCCGCTAAAAATTTGTTTATTCTCATTTTGTTTTTCCGTAATTTGTATATAAGTTTTTTGTACTATACTATGGTATATACTTTTTGCGAAAAAATCAAGTTATTTTTGCAATAAATTTTGATAAATCCAATTTCGCGGTCTTTTCCGAGATCGCTTTTTATCGAATCGGGCAGTTCGTACTTTATTTCCACGCATCTATATTCGTCTTCGGTTAGCGGAACGATCAAGTCGTTTTTTATATAAACCCCGCGTTTTTCATCCGTATTTTTAATCGGAATAAAGGCTATAATATTGTCGCTTTCAACAAGATTATACATTTTATAGCCGTCGAGCGCTGTTTGGAGTATGCTTTTTGAACGCTCGAACATAGGACCGCAATTAAGCACTACGCTTACTAGATCCATACCGTTTTTATAACAACTTCCCACTAAACATCTCCCCGCTTTTTTCGTAAACCCCGTCTTAATACCCGTTGCGCCGTCAAATTCTTTTAGCAGTTTGTTTTTATTGGTCAGAAATCTATAAGAATCGTGCGTTGAATAAGGTATTTTGATCGATTTAGTCGAAACTATCTCTTTAAAATTGCAGTTTTTCATTGCGTAACAGGAAATAAGCGCAAGATCGTAAGCCGTAGTATAGTGGTCGTCGTCGTGAAGTCCGTGCGGATTAATGAAATGGCTGTTTTTTGCACCGATTTTTCGTGCGGTTTCGTTCATCAGATCGGCAAATTTTTCCACGCTACCTGAACAGTGTACGGCAAGCGTTTCTGCACAATCGTTGCCCGATCTTAACATTAAACCGTATAAAAGATCTTTTACTGTCAGTTTTTCTCCTGCTTCAAGATAAATGCTTGAACCTTCAATTCCTACCGTTTTTTTGCCTATTTCGACCGTATCGTTTAAATCGCATTTTTCGATAATTATTATTGCAGTCAATATTTTAGTCGTGCTTGCCATATACTTTTTTTCATAAATGTTATTAGCAAAAAGCACCCTGTTCGTGCTGACTTCCATAACAATTTCACTTGAAGTGTCGTGATTAAAATCACGTGCATAAACCGAGTTTTCCTTTGTGTTTAAAGTTAAAATTACCGCTAAAAACAGCAAAAACGCCGATATCGAATATAAGGTCTTAGTCTTCCGATTTATCATTATTGTCGTCCTTATTCAGGTTTTGAAAAAAATCAGTAACTTTGTCTAACGCCGCGTCAAGGTTGCCGCTTCCAACCGGTAAAACTCTGTATTCGCCGTCAGATTTGATTAAAAATCCGCATGGTTTAATAGCAACTACCGTTCCGTTTCCGGCAGAAAACGGAAGGTCGGAACTGTTCTTGAATATATTGACTTTGCCGTATTCTCCACCGCCTGTTAAAACGCCGAAAGATACTTTTGAGACGGGTATAATACAGTCGCCTGAATCTGTAGTTATCGGCGAGCCGACTACGGTGTTTACGTCAACTAAATTCTGAATATTTTTAAGGGCTATATCAAATATACCGTTAATCCTGTCGTTTTTGTCCGAAATAATCATATAATTTCTCCGATAAAATTTGAAAAAAATATATAATTGCGTCAACGAGATTAAAAATCGCTTTTATTTGTAAAACAGAATCTGATTTTTTTTCGTAGGAAAATAAGTTAATATCGTATTTAAGTCTTAAAAACGGTTTTTTTTCGTGTATAATGCGGAAAACTATATTCTTGACGCAATTAAAAAACGAAACTGCCGTGACAGTCAAAAAAAAGTCATCGTTTATGCCCGTTCGCGCTTCTCCGTTTATTGACAAAAGGCTTATTTTCGGTATCTTTTTAAGCATTTTATTGTCTCCAAACGATTTAAAAAGTGCAAACGAATCGAATTCCTTACTCTTTTTATAAACGCATATACCGTATAATTTTACAAGAAAGCCGAATTTTTTCGTATTAAACGATACCGCGAAAGAGACGGAAACGAAACAAGGAAAAATAATAACCGTAACCGCGATCGTCATTGCAATTATCACTATAATAATATCTGTAAAAGCAAATTTTTTATACAAAAAGCCCGTTCCGAAAGACGTTTCGGAACGGGCTGTAAAATAACGTTATTTTTATAATTTATCAATATCTTCGCCTTTAAGGAAATCCGGAATTTCTTCTTCCGACATATCGGGAAGGTCAAAATCTTCAGCCTTGTTTTCAGTCTTTTCGTCTGGCGTTGAAGAAGGTTCTTCGGCGATTTCATCCGTAACGGCAGTAGCCGCGACTTCTGCAGAAGTTTGCGAGTCGGATTCTTCGCTGTATTCGTCTTTTTTATATAAATAACTCTCCGTGTCGGCAGGTCCGTGAATAAGTTGTATCCTGTTTATAAGTTCTTCGTAATCGGGCAATTCGTCAAGCGACGATATCTGAAAACGCTTTAAAAACTTATCAGTAGTTCCGAACATAACGGGACGACCGACGGCGTCTTTTCTGCCGACGGGTTCGATCACACCGAGTTCTAACAATTTTTGCACGGCGTATTCGCTGTTGCCGCGGATTTCTTCGAGATCTATTCTAGTAACAGGTTGTTTGTACGCGATGATTGCCGCGACTTCAAGCATACTCTTTGATAATTCTTTTTCTTTTATCGGATTTAATACGGCGGAAACATCGTCCGCATACGCGGGGTTTGACGAAAATTGCAATTTTTTATTGAACTGTAAAAGTTGTATTCCGCTCTCGCCCGAATATTTTTCTTTCAGGATTTTTACAGCGTCCGCTATCTCCTTATCCGAAAGTTCTAGTTTTTCGGCAATATCGGCTATGGCTACTTGCGTGCCTGACACGAAAAGTATAGACTCAATTATATTCGTCAATTTCTCCGAGTTCTTCATTTCTATCATCCCTTAAAGTTAAAGTTATATCTTCAAAAAGTCCGTTTTGTTCGACAGTTATGTATTGCAGTTTCAACAGTTCGAGCATTGCTTGAAACGTCGTTATCAGTTCGTTTTTGGTGTAATTAGTTGAAAACATTTCAAAAAAACTTGCGCTCTTTTTTTCCAAAAGCACCGATCGGATAGTCTGAACCTTTTCTTTTACGGTAAAAACTTCCTTCGGAATTTCTTTTAATACGTTTTCCTGCCGCGATTTATCGTCAACACGCATCAAAAGTTTGGAAAAAGCGTCGATAAGACCTTCGAGATTGAAGTCGCTGTAAACGACCTTGACGTCCCCTACCGACTTGTCCGGCTCTTTATAAAAACGCAAAACGTTTTCCTGCGTCTTTAATTTTTCGCTCGCTTTCTTAAATAGTTTATATTCTTCGAGTTGGCGGATAAGAGCCTGCTCCGAGTCTTCGGCGTTTTCGTCGAGAATCTCAATTTTCGGCAAAAGCGATTTTGATTTGATTTCCAAAAGTGTAGCCGCCATATTGAGATATTCGCTCGCTTTATCAACGTCTAAAACCGATACGCCGTTTATATATTGTAAAAATTGTTCGGTAACCTGTGAAACGAAAATATCCTTTATTTCGATCTTTGCTTCCTTTATCAAGTGAAGTAACAGGTCTAAAGGGCCTTCGAAATTTTCAAGTTTTGTCGAATAATCGACTACCGATTCAAATTCTGCCATTAAAAGATCAACCCCCAAAACGCAGTTATCGGAATACTTGCGTAGTTCGCTAAAAATCCTATTACGGTACTTAAAATATCAAGATAAATTAGTCCCGTCCAATCGGCTATAAAACTCATAAAAACGAGCGCGTATAAAACATAAATGCCGTATTTTTTATAGTTAAAGTAAAACGGTGTTTTGCGTTTAATAAAACAATCAACTACCCTGAATCCGTCAAGCGGATATATCGGCAAAAGGTTAAACACGCAAAAGATTACTCCGTAAAAATATACAAAGTAAAGCGTATATTGCAATACGGTCGTAAACAGCCCGAATTGCGGGATATAAATTGATAAACAATATAGCGGAAATGCCAAAAACGCGGTAAAGTAGTTTGTAACTACTCCTGCTATCGCGACTAAAAAACTGTCAAGTTTATAATGTCTGAAATTCGCGGGATTTACGGGAACGGGTTTCGCCCAGCCGAAATGCGCGAAAACGAACATTAAAAGCCCCAACACGTCAAAATGCGCCATGGGATTCAAAGTGTATCTACCGTACATTCTCGGCGTCATATCCCCTGATTTGTCCGCAACGAAAGCATGTGCGAATTCGTGTAAAGGAAGAACAATTATCAGCGCTAAAAATACAGCGATGTATTTTATTATTCTTTCGATCATAATTAAATTATATTATATATTATAATAAAATAAATTGCAAGAAAAAACGCTTGAAAATCAAGCGTTTTACTTTTTAGTGTTTTTTTTGCGCGCTTTAAGGATTATATATCGTTTCTTACGATATCGTTAAAGTCCTGCTTTTTTACGCAGATATACGATTTACCGTTTTCAACCATAACGACCGGCGGAATAAAATTGCGATTGTAGTTACTTGCCATAGAATAGTTGTAAGCGCCCGTTGAAAGGACTGCCAAAAGATCGCCTTCATTAACTTCCGGAAGTTTTACGTTCTCGGCAATTAAATCGCCGCTTTCACAGCATTTCCCCGCTATCGTGTAAGATTTCGTAGGCTTGTCTAAGCCTTTTTCGGCGGCCAATACGGTATATTGCGCTTGATATAAAGCAAAGCGCGGATTTTCAAACATACCGCCATCTATCGCGAGATAATTTTTAATGCCGCTTATTTGTTTTATCCTTCCGACGGTGTATAAAGTTATCCCTGCTTCGCCGACTATCGATCTTCCGGGTTCTAAAATCAAATACGGTTTGTTTATGCTTTTACTTTTTACGCAATCGTTAAGTTTTTCACAAATAGCTTTGATATAATCGGCATAATCTACGTATTTGAATTTCGGATCGGCGTCGGTATAATATATTCCGAATCCACCGCCTAAATCGAGAACGGAAAGTTTTGCGCCGAAAACTTCGCAGACTTTTTTATAGTAATCGGTCATTTTATCGACGGCGATCAAGAACGAAGTTTTTTCAAATATCTGTGAGCCGATATGGCAATGCAGACCGCAAAAATCTATATTGTCCGCGTTTACTAATTTTTTAACGGCAATATCCGCATCTCCGTTTTCTATGGAAAAGCCGAATTTTGAATCGGGTTTTGCCGTTTGGATATAGTGATGCGTGTGCGCTTCAACTCCCGGGTTTACGCGTAAAAGAACTTTTTGACGACGGTTTAATTGCTTACAAATTCCGTTAAGATCATCTATTTCTGAAAGCGCGTCGATAACGATATAACCTATGCCCTGTTTTACTGCATATTCAAGATCGCTCGCGCTTTTGTTGTTGCCGTGAAAACAAAGGTCTTCAGCGGCAAATCCCGATGAAAGCGCTGTAAAAATTTCACCGACGGAAACAACGTCCGCACCCAGATCTTTTTCTTTGATTATACGATAAATCTCTTTACAACTGAATGCTTTTGATGCGTAAAATATCTTTCCGTTGCCGTAAAATCGTTTAATACTGTCGCTGAAAATCGCGCAAATGTTTTTAATATACGCTTTATCGAAAACGTACAAGGGCGTACCGTATAAAGATGCAAGTTCTTTAACGTTTACGCCCCCGATCTGCAAATTGCCGCTATCCGTAACGGATAAAGTCTCTCTCGTGTTCATAGGCGTCCTTGACTGTTTTTCTTAATTTTAACAGTTAAAACTCGCCTTTGTCAATTATAAATAGATATTTTTTGCTTATACCCCGTATATCGTTTTATAATACCGCATTTAACCGATTAAAGACCATTTTCCCGATATATCGCCTACGATGTCGAAATAACTTTTAGCGTCGATATTTTCCGCCGCTAAAACTCCTACCGAGTCTATCATTACGCCGTTTTCGTAAATATTAAGGATACCGAGATTGTCGTGCGCCGAAATCGGCGCTCTGACGATTGTGTTCGGAATAAATTCCATATCGTAGCCGTGTTTTTCGCCTTTTTTACAAAGCACCTTTACCGAACGTTCGCTTAATGCTGGGACAGTGGCCTTTTTACCGTTTTTAACTCTGACTGTAAAGTCAAGCGGGGTTTCGGTGCTGACTATCGTCTTCGATTCGTATTGCCCGAAACCGTAATTAAACATTGAAGAAACTTCCTTAAAACGCGTTTTACTGTCGGGCGCTGATATTACGACCGCAATAAGTCTTAAACCGTCGCGGATAGCCGACGCGCATAAACAATGCCCCGCTTCGGAAGTATATCCCGTTTTACCACTGTCGCAACCTTTATAAAATCTTATAAGTTTATTTGTATTAGAGATTTGAGTTGTTCTGCCTTCGGGGTGATTGATCTCGTCCATCCATATACTTGCAAATCTGAAATAATCCTTATATTTCACGAGTTCGGAAAACATTTTTGATACGTCGATAGCGGACGAGTGCTGACCTGCTTTCGGTAGGCCGGTGCAGTTTACGAATACAGTGTTTACCATACCGAGAGATCTTGCCTTATCGTTCATTTTTTCTACGAAAAGTTCTTCGCTCCCGCATATTTTTTCAGCTAAAGCAACGCAGGCATCGTTTGCCGACGCGACGACAATGCTTTTAATAAGTTCTTCGGCAGGATATTCTGCACCGCTTTCTAAAAACACCTGTGAACCGCCCATACCGGCAGCGGAATCACTTATAATTATTTTATCGTTAAATGATAGTTCATTATTTGCGATCCTTTCAAAACACAGTAAGAGCGTCATAATTTTGCACATACTTGCAATAGGATAGCAAGCGTTTTCATTGTTCGCGTATAATACCGTATCGGAATCGGCGTCAATCAAAATCGTAGATTTGGAATTTTGTGTTAATTGAACGGTGTTTTCACTTTTGGTTACGCTTTCGGCAGACACTTTATTGACTGCCGAGTAGCCGAAAAGTACGCTGCAAGATAACATAAAAGCCAGTATAATAAAAAATACAGAAAAATTTTTTCTCATAATATCACCTGTAAAAATATTTTCTGTATTATATTGATTTTTATGCGTTATGGCAGACATAATTTCATATAAAATATTATTTATTTATCATATTATTTATTGATATTCCAAAACCGCGTGTCGGATCGTTAATAAACACGTGTGTAACCGCACCTATCATCTTACCTTCCTGTATGATCGGGCTTCCGCTCATACCTTGAACTATACCCCCGGTTTCGTCTAACAGTTCTTTATCCGTGATCTTGATTACGTAATTTTTGGTTTCGGATAATAAATTATCTGCTTTTACGATTGATACGGAATAATATTTCGGAGTATAGCCGTTAACGGTTGTGTATATTTGTGCGTCGCCCATTTTGCCTTCGCCTATTTCGATTTCGCGTAAAGCGCTTAAATCATAATTTTCCGATAATTTGCCGAAAACTCCGTATTCGGTGTTTTTCGTGATAACGCCAATTTCTTCTCGTTTGAAAATTACTCCGCGAAGTTCTCCCGGGATGCCTCTTTCACCACTTATAAACCCGGTTATATTGCAGGAATATATTTTGCCGCCCGTTATTTTCATCAACTCGTCGTTTTCGTCGAGTACGGGGTGTCCCAACGTTGCAACCGTATCGCCGTCTATAAAGGTTATCGTGCCTATTCCCGACACTTCGTCACGAATAAAAACCCCTAACTTGTTATCGCCGTTTAGATCGATAACGGGAGTTAAAGATACCGTATATGAATTACCGCACCTATAGTAGTCGATTTCAATTGATTTGCTTGTGTTTTTAAGGGCTTTTTCGATATCGGCCGCACGGTTTATCTCGATATCGTTTATATAATAAATAACGTCGCCCTGACGAAGCCCGGCGTCTTTTGCCGGACTTTTAACGCCGTCTTTGGTTACGACGTCTGTTAGCCCAGCAATGAACGCTCCGCGCGTTTCGATGGAAAATCCAGCAGGGATGCCACCTAATAGTACTTTTTTACTTTCGGAAAACGCAGACACAAAATTGAAATTATTAAAAATTATAAAATTAAGCGTTGAAAAAACGATAAGAACAAGCGCAACGATCTTTTTCTTCATAATTACCCCTTCAATTTATCTTGCGAATATAATAGCGTTTTTATGCAAAAAATCCCGTAAACCTAACTTAACGGGTTTACGGGTAAGATTTTGTTTTGTGTCACTAAACAAGAGAGCGTTTGAATTCGTCGGCTTTTGAAATCAAAGATTTAGCGTGATCAAGCGATAATGCGCTTTCGACATCTCCGCCGGTAAGCCTTGCAACCTCGGCTATTTTGCCAACGCTGTCAAGCGTTTTGACTGATGTTTCAGTTTTATCGGCACGTTCAATCTTTTCGATAAGTACGTTGTTATCGGCAAAAGACGCGATTTGAGGTAAATGCGACACGGCTATTACCTGTACCGAAGATGATATTCTGACGAGTTTTTCAGCCACGATCCAAGCGACGTTTCCGCTGATACCCGCGTCGATTTCGTCGAAAATAAAAGTGGGAATATCGTTGTATTTTGCCGTCTGTGCCTTAACGGATAGCATAAAACGGCTCATTTCTCCACCGCTTATTACTTCCGAAAGCGGTTTTGTCGGTTCGCCGGAATTGGCTGAAAACATAAACCGCACGTCATCTATTCCGTTTGCACTGTCGAATTTGCAGTCGTTAAAATCTACCAGCGGCGAAAATTCCACGAAAAACTGTGCCTTGCTCATGCCGAGTTCTTTAAGCTCATCCGATACGTTTTTCGCAAAGATTACTGCGGATTTTTTGCGTGTTTCACTTAATTTAATATATAAATCATATAATTTTTTGCGAATCTTAAGCAATTTATCGTTTAATGCAACTGATAATTCGTTAAAGTTTTCGAGTTTTTGCTTTTCCAGCGCAGCATTTTCGGCAAACGCCGCCGTAGATTCGTAGTCACCGCCGTACTTTTTAAAAAGATTTTTGATAACTCCAAGCCTTTCTTCCACTTGTTCAAGACTATATTCGCTATATCCCAAATCATCCAACAGCCCGCTTATAACGCTTGCCACGTCGTCGATTTCAGCATAAGCGGTGTCAAGCCTTTCGGCAATATCGGAATAATCTTTACCAAAGCCCGATATTCCGTTTAAAGTACGCGTGGCGTTAGACAATGCGTCCGAAACACCCCCTTCGTCTTCTATGCTGCTTTTAACGGCGTTTAACGCGGTAATTATCTTTTCTCTATGTAAAAGTTTATCTTTTAACTCCGAAAGTTCTTCAAACTCCCCTGCTCGAACGTTAGCGGACACGATTTCGTTAATTTGATAAGTTAAAACGTCAAGACGGATAAGACGAGAAGACTCGTCCCCACCAATCTCTGCAAGTTCTTTTTTGATGTCTTTATATTCGTCAAAAACCCTTTTGATCTCATTAAAGACGGTACTGTCTTTTACGCCTGCGAACTTGTCGATCAGTTTTAGTTGGTTTGCGGTGTTCAATAGATAAAAATGTTCGCTTTGTCCGTGAACGTCAATTAAAAGTGCGGTCAGTTTTTTCACCATAGAAACTGTCGCCGAATTGCCGTTGATTTTAACGGAGTTTTTGCCGGACAGGGCGAATTTACGCGTGATTATAAGTAAATCTTCTCTATCGAATTCAAATTCGTCCAAAACGGCAAAAACGGCGGGATTTTCGCCTATATCGAATTCCGCCGTAACGGTACACTCTTCCGCTCCGTTTCGTATCATAGTCTTGTCAGCTTTTGCGCCGAGTACAAAATTAAGCGACTCTAAAACAACTGATTTGCCCGAGCCTGTTTCGCCGGACAAAACGTTAAAGCCGCTTTTGAAATCTATTTCCGTGCTTTCGATAAGCGCGACGTTTTTTATCGTAAGTTTAGAAAGCATTATATTGACCTTAAAATCTTAACGATTATCTCCGCGTCGGCGTTGTTTTTTGCAACGATTAAAAGAGTGTCGTCGCCTGCGACCGTGCCCAGGATTTGCGGAATATGCATTTGATCAATCGCCATCCCCGCTGAACTGCCGTTGCCGTTTAACGTTTTAACGACGATAAGGTTGTTTGCCGAAACGATAGAAACGGTTATCTGTTTAAAAAGGTCTTTAATCTTCTGAGGAATAGCCGTATCGAGTTGGTCTGCTTTGCAGTAAATCGACCGCTTTACCGTACCGCTGACTTTGATCAGGTCGAGTTCGTTTATGTCGCGGGAAACGGTCGCCTGTGAAACGTTAAAACCGCGCTCGTTCAGTTTATCCGTCAATTCTTCCTGCGTGGAAATTTCATACTCTTTAATAAGTTCTATTATCGCGTTTAGCCTTGATTTTTTAGTCATAATTACCCCTTATCTCGACTGCATTTTTGAATTAAGTCTTGCAAAGAAATCAAAATCGTGTTTTCTTAAAAATAACGTTTTGTTTTCAGCTTTTTTTACTGAAATCGTATCGCCGTCGCCCAAATATCCTACGAGTTTACCGTCTATAAACACGCCAGCCTTCGCGCCGCCGTTATTAGTAACGGTGCAAACATTGGATCCGGAGCAAACGACCGCTCTTGAAATCAACGAGTGAGCGGCGATAGGCGTTATGCAAAACGCGTCGATATGCGGCTCCAAGATCGCGCCGCCTGCAGAAAGAGAATATGCGGTCGAACCGGTCGGAGTTGCAATTATCAATCCGTCGCCCAACACTTCCGGAAGTTTTTCTTCGCCGATCTGAACGCAAAGATCAACGATAATGCGCTTGGCGTCTTCGTAAGCCCTTGACACGGATACATCGTTTAACGCATAATACGTTTTACAGTTAAACGATATCTCAAGGGTAAGTCTGTCGTCGATAACAAGATCGTTGTTCTTAAGCAATTTTATAGCGTTTTCCGTTTCGTTCGTCTCAAACTCCGATAAAAAGCCGAGTTTTCCGCAATTTATCCCAACTATCGGGATCTGCGCTTTATTTGCGTATTCCGTTCTGTGTAGGATCGTTCCGTCTCCGCCCAAAACAATAAGTGCGGCATAATCATTGTTTTTCGGCAATTCATCGCCGAAAAACAATTCGTATTCTACCCCGTGTTTTTTTAGCAGGGTTTTTAAGCGGGAAAATGCACGCCGTTTTCTTCTTTATCGGAATTTACGTAAACCAAAACTTTCATATCAATAAAAGAATAACATACTTTGCGCCGAAAAACAACGCAAAATTAAAATTTATACAGGTTTTCAAAACTTTCGTTTTTAGCGTCGCCTTTATAAAGCAGTATCAGAAACTCCGTATTCTTGTCTTTATTTATCGGCGCGGTTGTCATTTTTATTGCCCTAAACCCCGCGTTTATCGCTGTGTTGTACACGTTTAAACAGGCGGTTTTTCGCAATTTATCGTCTTTTATTACGCCGTTTTTGAAATTACGCCTTTCGTCCATCTCGAATTGCGGCTTAATTAAAAGTATAACGAATCCGTTATCGGGCAAAAGACCGTAAAATATATCGAGCACCCGGCGTGCGGATATAAAACTCAAATCGGCTGTTATTAGATCAATGTCTGTAAGATCTTCTTTTGTCAAATTTTTTGCGTTTTTGACGATTTGTACGACCTTATCGTTTAGTTTAAGCGTTTCGTGCAGCAGTCCGTCGTTCAGGTCGACCGCAAACACTTTTGCCGCACCGCGCTGAATAAGACAATCTGTAAAGCCTCCCGTACTCGCTCCGATATCTGCTGCCGTTTTACCTTCGACCGAAAATTCAAAATCTTTAAGCGCTTTCGATAGTTTGTACCCGCCGAGCGAAACGAAATTTTCCGCTTGCTCTATCTTTACATTTAACATCTCTCCATTGCCGACTTCTAGTGCGGGTTTTACCGTCTGCTTGTCGTTTATAAAGACTTCTCCGCGGGCTATCGCCTGTTTTGCTTTCGTTCTTGAATCGAAATACCCGTTTACGGTCAAATATTCGTCAAGTCTCATGATCTTCTTTGGAACATTTTATCCGTAAACGCGGTCAAAAAACCAATGTCGTCAATTTTTTCGATCACGGCTTTTGCATTTAAATAACACTCTCTCGCCTTTTCTTTTGCTCCGTCAGCGCCGAAAACCTTTATGCTCGTAAGTTTATTCTCCGCCTCGTCCTTGTGCGGAGTTTTACCTATTTCTTCCTTAGTGCCGAACGCGTCCATAAGGTCGTCCGTTATCTGGAATAGCAAGCCGAGATCAGATCCGTACTCTTTAAGCGCGTCAAAATGTTTGCCGCCCGTAACGCACGACGCCGCAAGTATCGGCGCGGTGATGAGTTTTGCCGTTTTGTTTATATAAATGTCGTACAAAGTTTTTTCATCCGAACGAACGGATTTTTCGCTTAAAAGATCGAGCACCTGTCCGCCTATCATGCCGCCGTATCCGGCGTAGTCGGCGACTATTTTTGCGGCGTTGATATAACCGTCCGTTATATCTTTTTTACTGAGAAGAATTTCAAACGCAAAATTCAAAAGTGCGTCGCCTGCTAAAACACCGATCGCTTCGCCGAACTGTTTATGCGTGGAAAATTTTCCGCGCCTATAGTCGTCGTTATCCATTGACGGCAGATCGTCGTGAACGAGCGAATAAGAGTGGATAAATTCAATCGCGAGCGCAAGTTCGGTAACATCCGTTATGTTGCCTCCGAGCATTTCGCAAGTCGCGTAACAAAGAACTGGACGTACGCGTTTACCACCGCCTTCGACCGCGTAAGCCATCGCGTCTTTAATTACGCTCGGCGCGGTTTTATAAAGTGAAGATAATTTTTTATCAAGACTTTCTTCAAAATAACGCAGATACTCGCTGTATTTATCGTTAAAGTCAAGCATTTTCTCTCCTTAACGCGCATAAATAAGCGTTTTTCATAAGCATAGCGATAGTCATTGGTCCAACGCCGCCTGGAACGGGCGAAATATAAGACGCTTTATCTTTTACCGCGTCGAAATCAACGTCGCCGCATAAACCGCTTTCCGTCCTGTTAATGCCAACGTCGATAACAACAGCCCCGTCCTTTACCATATCCGCCGTAACGAATTTCGGCTTGCCTATCGCTACCACCAAAACGTCCGCTTGCTTGGTTATTTCTTTTATATTTGCAGTTTTGCTGTGGCAAATGGTTACCGTGCAGTTTTCTTTTAATAAAAGCATTGAAACAGGCTTGCCGACGATGTTGCTTCTTCCTATAACAACGGCGTTTTTTCCGCAAAGCGGAACGGGTATGCTGTTAAGCATATACATTATCCCCATCGGTGTGCAAGACACGATTGCGTCTTTAAACAGCGTACTGTTGCCGACGTTATAAGCCGTAAAACCATCAACGTCCTTTTCGGGCGGGATCAATGACAAAATTTTATCTTCGCTTAAATGTTTCGGTAACGGCAGTTGAACCAAAATACCGTCAACCGACTTGTCGTCGGATAAGTTTTTGATCAGTTCTGTTACGTCGCTTTCTTCGGAATTTTCGGGCAAAGTAAACGATAACGACTTTATACCGACGAATTCCGCCGCTTTTACCTTATTTCTGACGTAAACTTCGGATGCGGGATTGTTTCCGACCAGAACCACCGCGAGCGTGATTTGACGACCGAAACGCTCGGTAAAATTTCTCACGTCGGTTTTAAGATTTTCTTTTATCTCTGCGGCAAGCGCTTTCCCGTCAATACAAACAGCCATATTGTCCCCTTTATTTTTTATTTTTAGCGTATTCCGCGAGAATACCGTTTACGAAATCGGCGCTTTTCTCCGTGGAAAATTTGGCGGCGAGTTTGACCGCTTCGTCGATAACGACCGCTTTCGGCGTTTCCGGAAAACCGTCAAGTTCCGCCATACCGATACTTAACGCGCACTTATCGGCAGCAAAGATCCTGTTGAATTTGAAATTTTGTGAAAGTTTAGTTATCTCTTCTGTGTATCTTCCTTCCGAATTCGTAACGATATTAAACAATTTTCCGGCAAAATTTTTGTCGTCGTCACTCAAATCTTTACACAAAACAGCAAAAAGCCCTTCATCTGTTTGATTGAAGAGCCTTGAAAAAAGATATTTGAATACTTTTTCTCTTGCAACGCTTCTCATCTGTTTAGTCCTTTACTTGTTGTTTTGCGTCGGCGGAAGTCTGTTCTGCGGAAGATTTGTCTTCAAGGTTTACGCCTTCTTTTGCGACGGGAGTAACTTCGTCGAAAGTAACCCCTTTAACGATAACGTTTACTGCCGCAACGCTATATTCAGTCATGGATTCCACGTTGTATTTTACCGCTTCCTGAATCATAAACGCCATATCCGACACGCTTTGAGAATATTGTATCGTAACCGCAACGTCAACCGTAACGCTTGATTTATCTATTACGACGTTTACCGCTTTTTCTTTGGGTAATTTGCCCGAAACACCGCGATAGATTTCGGCGTACGGTATCTCGGACACGGCCAAAAGGACGATCCCGTTAACAATGCCGTCGCCGTAAATCAGTTTGTCGTGATGTTCTCTCGGCCGAAATTTTTTTATACGCATTACAAATATTCTCCGATAAAATATATTTTTAATTATTTTACCACAAAATATTTATTTTGCATAGTGTTTTTTAGGAAATAGGAATAATTTTTACATTTTCGGGCGAAACGGACGCCTCTTCGGCAATGATCGTGTAAATTGCAATAGCGTCGTCAGACGTCAAATTCTCCGATTTTGCAATAACGTTCACGTTGTCGGAGTCGAGGCCTATTACCACTACCGCGTCTTCAAATCCGTAGGCTTTGATAAGCGTTTCAAGCAGCATTTCCTTTTCCGTGTTCGCCGTAAGGTCGGTTTTCATCGAAAGCGCGGATAAATACTCTTCGCTCCCGACTTCTGCCGCTTGAATGACGGAATCGAGTTGCAGCATCTCTTCGTTTCTGTTCGTCAATCGTTCAGCCCGATACTGTGCAAAATATCCGGCAGCGTTTGCCGAAGACGTCTGTATAGTTGCGGATTTAGTCGTTCCGGTAAACGCGTAATTGAACACTGCGGTTACCGCAAGCAACGCCACCATACACGACAAAATGATGATTTTCTTCTTTTTAGCCATAAAAATTTCTCCTTTTTATTTCATAGCCAGAATTTCTATCCGGCTTGTTTTTACATTTAAAAGCGACGCGGTCGCTTGCTGAAGTCGTCTATAAACGGAAATATTTCCTGCGCCTTCCGAAACTATCAAAACGCCGCTGATTTCGGGATAAGTTTCTTTTAAGACAACGGTTTTTCCATTTACCATTACCGGCGTTGACGTTGTTTCGCGACCGTTTGAAGTTTCTTTTACTATTGTTTCCGTAGCAAGGACCGTTTCCATACCCGACTCTACCGTTATCGCAACGGAAACTTTGCCCGCCCCGTCAATTTTGTTGAGCAAATTCTCCAATTTCTGTTCTAAAGAAGAAACGTATTGCGACACTTCGTCGATGTTTACCTTTTCCGATCTTTCTCCGAAAAGGTTGAATCCGATTATCAGGACAAGCGCCAATGATATCACGATTAAAACGAATATGCGCGTTTTGGCGTCGGTTTTTAGTTTGCCTACGATTTTATTTATTCGGGAACTCATTGATCTTAACCCCCGTTTCATCGATCCGCAGATAATTGCTTATGCTCTTTTTAAGAGTTTGCAATATAACTATATGCTCGTCTTTTGCTGTTATTACAGCGTTTTCCAAATTTATTTGAACGCCGTTAATTATCGGTTCGTAATTTTCGCTTACGTTATATTCTATTTTGATTTCACTACCGTTTATGCCGCAATTTTCGGCTATTTTTATACAATTTGCGCTGTATAAGTCGATTTTTGAAATCGTTATTTGCATTAAAAAACTTTTGTCCGTTTCTATAATCTTATTATTGTCAAAAACGGCTTCGTTTAAAAACTTCTGAATATTCGATAACGGATATAAAATCACGGTTATAACCGATAAAAAAATAAAAGGTTTAACGAATCTCGTTATTTTTCCTTCTGGCAAAATAAGCGATAGTAGCGAAACGAGTAAAACGGAAGAAAAAACACTTAAAATCCAACTTTTCATCATAATATTGAATTCGCTGAAAAAATCATAAGCAAAACGGTTAAAAACGCCATTAAACCAACAGTTAAAACTGATGCTATAAAATAATTTATCGACTTGGAAAGCGTTGTCAAAAAGTCAGAAACCGTATCCACTGAAAAAATATCCGTAATTGCTGCGGCAAGTTTTAATAAGGTGGAAAAAACAACCATTTCAAGTATCGGCGATAAAATATAATAAAAGATCCCTATAACTCCCGCGATACCCAAAGCATTCTTTACTATAACGCTGCCTGCCGTAACGATGTCGAGCCCGTCTTTAATCAGTCCGCCGACTATCGGTATGGAATTTGAAATAGCGTATTTTGCGACTTTAACGGATATACCTTCGGTTCCTGCAACTGATAAGCCCTGAACTGAAATTATCAAGCCGTAAAAAACGATAGTAATGCCGAATATCCATTTAAGTAATCCGCTGAAAAATTCAGTAAACTTTTTTAACTTTATTTCTTTTGAAAAATGTTCCGCAACGCTGAACGTCGTATATATTCCGACAAGCGGCAAAACGACGGCGTAAAACAAACCGATTACTATATTGCTGAAAAATAAAACGGAAGGTTTATAGACGGTCGCGGCGACCGTTCCGCCGGACGCCACCATTAAGGTGAGAATTATGGGTGACATAATCTCACTGAATTTCCCTATATTTTCAATAATGTTTTTTGTTTTATTCCAAACCGACATAAAGTGTGGAAAAATCAACACTATCACGACCAAAACGGTAACGTATTTTATAATATGCGTAACACTGTCGCTCAAATACGTGCTTTTAAGGTTTTGAATAATCGAGCATAAAAGACAAGCGACAATTACTGCAATTATAACCGGCAATAAATAAGAAGTTTTAGCAAAAATTATATTTTTTATGTACTCGAAAAGATTGTCCGCTTTATCGTATTTCCCTTCCAAAATATTTTTAAAGGTGTTAAGAAAATCAAAATCTTCGTTTTTTTCATCGTTAAAAAAATTTTCTATTTCTTCCAAATCGAGATCGTTTATTTGATCGGTCACACTGTCTGACAACTCGTCGGCACGAACTGTTTTTGTTTTGCCGCACGATATACATAGAAAAACCGCTACGATAATCAAAAATAAACAGCAAATACTACGCTTTTTCATTTGACCAATCCCATCATAAGATTAAATACTGCGTATATTATAGGCATAGCCGTTACAAAAATAGCAATTTTTCCGACAAAGACCAACTTGTCCGCTACGCTTTTAAGCCCCATATCTTCAACTATTCCCGCACCGAACTCAACAACGTACGCAATGCCCGTTATCTTTAAAATAATTGAAAAATATTCTGTGTTTACACCGGATTGTTCGATAAGTTCGCGCACAAATTCTACCGTTTGCGTCAGATATTCAATACCGAGTGACGTTAAAATGACGCCTGCGCCCAAAACCGCTACCGAAAAAAACTCGCTTCCGACACTTTTTAGATATGTTAAAATAAAAGCGCAAATTATAGCGCACGCGACGATTTTAAGCATTATTTTTTAATATAAATAAAAAATGTTTTTGATCGTATCAAATAACTCGCTTACCATATTTACGACGAGCGTCATAACGATCACAAGTCCGACTATAGAAACGAGCGTTGCAATATCGTCCCTTTCGCTTTTTTTAAGAACTTGCGTAATTACGGTAATCAATACACCTATCGCTGCGATTTTAAATATCACGTCAACGCTCATTTTGCACCTATATAATCATAATAAAAACCACAAGACCGAGCAAAAAACCCATCTTAACAAACAATGGACGATATTTTTTATCCTTCTGCCCCGCGTCTGACACGTATTTATTTAATTCCGTTTCCAACGAATTCAGGTAATTCAACTGAGAATCTCTGTCCATTGTGCCGAGATTTTGAAAATACTTATAAATAAATTCTTTTTCGTTTTTCGATAAAAAATTTAAATTCTCATCGGTTTTGCCTTTTTGTAAATAATCTTTAGCGACCGATAAAAATTTGTCGTTTTTGTATAAATCTTCGCTACCGTTGAAAATTTCCAAAAGTGAGCGTTGTGAAAAAGTTATCTCTGATTTGATTTTTTTATGCCAAAACTCAAATCTCTCCCAAAAGTCGCGTGCGTCTGAATATTTCATAGACGATACGAAACCTATCAACGCAGTGAAAAGCGGTATAAGCATCAGAACAAATATTTTCATATTTCATTAAAATCCCCGTCGTAAAACCCTTTGACCGTTCCTGCGCTTTTTTCGGCATCCAAAACGATATAACGTTCAAACACGTTTTTAATAAAATAATCTTTGTTCCTCAAATCTTCAATACTTTTACCGTGACAACTCGCTATTATTTTAACTCCGCTAAAAGCGGCGATCTTTGCGCTTTGCCAGTCGTTACAAGATTGAAGTTCGTCCGTTATAACTATTTGCGGCGACATTGAGCGAATTGAATATTCCAAAGCGTATAATTTATTGGAAAATTTTACTACGTCAATATTTTCGCCGCAAACCGTAGAAAACTCACCTCGCTCGTCAATAATCAAAATAGAACTATTCAGGTAATCATTTAATTTTCGCGCAAGATCTTTTAAGATCGTCGTTTTTCCTTTTGACGGCGGCGCGATTATCAGCGTGTTGAACACTTCGCGTAAAAACAGTTTATTATATATTTTTTGCGAACAATCTTTGATCTCGTGAGGTATCCTGATGTTAAGCGAAGATATGTTTTTTACCGTAACTATTCTATCGTCTTCAAACACGCAATCGCCGGCAACACCTATCCTGACTCCGTCTTTCGTGGTTAAAAAACCTCGCTTTAATCTGTCGTTAAACGCATACAGCGATTTTTCGGTCGCAAATTCCATACATCGTAATATGTCTTGTCCGGAGCAAATTATCGCGTCGCCTTTATTAAGCGTAGGTCCGCTTTCTGATAAATATACTTTTTCCCCGCCGAAAATACCGAATACGGCAAATCCCTGCCTTAAACGGATCTCCGACAATATGTTTATATCCGTTTTCTTTAGTGCAGTTCTTAAATTGTCGGATAGGAAATTTAGATTTACCACATTACAGTATATTTTGAATTATAAAAAAAAGAACAAAAAAAAGACTCGTTTAACAAAACGAATCTTTTTAATATGGTGTTTTATTTGATTATTTGTCGGAATTGTTAAGGATGTCCGCAATGGAAGCGCCGCCGTTTTCGTCGTCTTTCCATTCGTGAAGATCGGTGTCTTCCTCTTCAACGACATTCTTCGAGCCTTTCTTGCCCTTTCCTTCCGTTTCTTCTTTAGCGGGTTTTTCAACTTCGGGTAAAAGCGCCTTGATAGAAAGGTTCATTCTTTCCTTTTCTACGTTGATGTCGAGTATCTTTGCAGTGATCTCTTGTCCGACTTCCAACGCCGTAACCGCATTTTCCAACCATTCGTTAGAAATCTGGGAAACGTGGACAAGTCCGTCGATACCTTTTTCGACTTCTACGAACGCGCCGAAACTTACGAGTCTTACGACCTTACCTTTAATAACGTCGCCGACGGCGTATCTTTCAAGCACGGTGTCCCACGGCTTGGGTTGTAATTGCTTGTAGCCAATAGAAACTTTCTTGTTTTCGGCATCAATTTTTAAAACTTTAAACTCGTATTCTTTACCGAGTTCCAAGACGTCTGAGCATTCTTTACAGCCGGTCCAGGAAAGATCAGAAATGTGGGCAAGACAGTCGAAACCGTTAACGCTTACAAACGCGCCAAATGCGGCAAATCTAACGGGTTTACCCAAAACGACATCGCCTTCTTGAACGTTAGCAAAAAACTCTGCTTCCTTTTCAGCCCTGATAGCGTCCCTTTCTGCTTTTTCGCTTTCTAATATGACGCGTTGTGAACCGACTATCTGGCGGTGCGGGCCTCTCGAATCGACCTTTTCCGCTTTAAGTCTTAAAGTCTTACCCACGTATTTATCGAGATCTTTTACAAACCCGATTCGGATCTGCGAAGAAGGAACGAAAACGCCGTAACTGCCGTATTTACCGACAAGTCCGCCTTTATTCGTGCCGGTGATTTCCGCCTCGAAAATCTTGCCGTTTCTTATTTCTTCGATTTCGGCTTCTTCTTTTAAAACGCCTTCCATCTTCTTTTCGGAGAATTTGAGCGGTTTTTTACCTATAACCATAACTCTCATAACTTCGCCGATCTTGTCTTTGTATTCTTCTTTATTATAATTTTCGTTAAGAAGTTCTTCTTTCGGAAGTTCAAAGTTATCAACTTTCGCGCCGCTTACAGAAAGCGTAAGTCCAGCGTCGGTAGCAGAAGAAATCTTCGCCTTAACGATTTGACCGATACGGAAATCTTTCGTCGGCATTATTTTATCGAATGCCGCTTCCATTTCCGATTTGGCGGGTGCTTTTTTGGCTGCCGCATCATTCTCGGTCTTTTCGTCGCTCTCCTTTACGTTATTTTCTTCAACCGAAACGGGTGCGCTATCTGCCGCTGCTTCGTTTATTTCAACGGCTTCCGTTTTTTCTTCTACCGGAGTAGCGTTTTCCGCACTTTCAACAGTTTCGGTCGTGATCGTTTCTTCTGTGATGTTAGCCATACAAGACATTACCTCTTGGAATTGTTCTTCGGGCGTCGATGCGCCGAGTACAATACCTACCTTATTAAAATTTTTTATTTTTTTATAATCAAAGTCCTTCGGACTTATAATTCTGAATGTGTTGTCGCAATGCAGAGCGCATATTTCGAAAAGTCTGTTAGTATTATTGCTGTTTTCGCCTCCGACGACGAGAACGGCGTCGCTTCTCTTGGAAATAATATCCGCTTCACATTGGCGCTTGGTTGTAGTATAACAAATTGTTTTGAAAATATCAACTGTTTTAACCTTATTACGATTAAATTTTTTTATAATATGATCAAATTTTTCTTCGGAAAAGGTGGTTTGAACGACAATACACAGTTTTTCGGCGTAAATTGCCTCCAAATCACGCTCGTTTTCACATATATAAGCACTATTGTCGCACCAACCGTTTATACCGATAATTTCCGGATGATTTTTGTTCCCGATAATCGCAATAGTGTAACCGGCGTCATGGTGAGTTTTGACGATATTGTGTATTTCACTCACAAACGGACAAGTACAATCAACGACGTTTATCCCTTTTGCCGATAATTTATCAAAAGTGATTTTCGGCTCGCCGTGCGTTCTTATAAGTAAAGCATCACCGCTTTTAAGCCTTTCATCGTCAACGCTTAAAACCGTTTCAACGCCGAAATCTTTAAGTTTTTTATTAACTTCTTCGTTATGGATTATCTCGCCTAAAACGAAACGCCTTTCTCCTTTCAAAGAAAAAGCACTTTTTATCGCGCGTTTTACTCCGAAACAAAAGCCGTTATTTTTACCGATAATTACAATCATTTTAATATGCTTTTATGTGTGTCATAATTGTAGAAACGACCTGATCTACCGTCATATCGGAAGTGTCAATCTCTATAGCGTCGCTCGCTTTAACAAGCGGAGAAAATTCCCTGTGTGAATCGTTATAATCTCTTTCTTCTATTTCTTTTTTAAGGACGTTAAAATCGACTTTAAACCCCTTTGCGGTCAATTCGTCAAATCTTCTCTTTGCCCTGACTTCCACCTTAGCCGTAATAAAAAATTTATAATCGGCGTTCGGCAGAACAAACGAACCGATATCTCGCCCGTCCAATACGCAGGAAGTCGTTTCGGCAATTTTTCGTTGCATTTCGACCATTTTAATACGGACACATTTAAGACTGCTTACGTTTGAAGCCGCCATAGATATCTGCGGTTCTCTTATTCTATCCGACACGTTTTCACCGTCAAGGTAGGTCAACTGCTTGCCGTTAATATATTTAATTTCAAGATCTAAATTGTTAATAAATTCCGAAACACCCTTTTCGTCAAAAGTATCTACGCCCAAATTCAACGCTTTCAAAGCAGTCGCTCTATACATAGCACCCGTGTCAAGATATAAAATATCAAGTTTAGCGGACAATATCTTTGCAACTGTGCTTTTACCGCTTCCGGAAGGTCCGTCTAACGCTATTTTAAGTGTCTTCATAAAAATTACCCTTTGTGCAAACTTTTACACGATTTTATATAAATTATATCAAAAAAGGAAACGCAAATCAACGGTTTTAGCACCATTTACGCGTTTTTACCCGCAACAAAACCTGTAGAAAATGCTATTTGTAAATTAAAACCACCCGTAAACGCATCAACGTCGAGTACTTCGCCGGCAAAAAACAAGCCTTTGACAAGTTTGCTTTCCATTGTTTTAGGGTTTATTTCTTTGACGGAAACACCGCCTGCTGTTACGATCGCTTCATCGACAGGTCGCAAGTGTTTTATCTTAAATTCAAGATTTTTGAGCGTCAAAACCAAATTGTTTCTTTCTTTTTTCAGAATCTCACAGCAACGTTTTTCGCTGTTGATTTTTGCATTGGAAAGCACTACGTTTATAAGCGATTGCGGAAGAAGTGACCGCATTACGTTTGCGACGGATTTAAGTTTTCCGTTTTCGAACTCACGAATAAGTCTATCGTTTAACATCTGCTCGTTTAGCGCGGGTTTCAAATCGATTTTAAGCGTCAATTCGGCTGCTTGTACCCTATTTATTATGCAAGACGCGGAAAGTATAATTGGGCCGGAAACTCCGTAATGGGTAAAAAGCATTTCTCCGAAATCTTTATAAACGATTTTACCGTCGGCAACAACAGATATAGCAACGTTTTTAAGTGATAAACCTTGCGCAGTTATAAAATCCGAACCGTATAGTTCCAATCCGCAAAGCGAAGGCTTTAAATCGACTACGCTATGCCCTGATTTTTTTGCGAAACCGTATCCGTCGCCCGTGCTGCCCGTAAGCGGATATGATAGCCCGCCCGTACAAACGATAACCGATTCGCAAGCGACAAGTCCGCTCTCGATCTCAACGCCGACAACTTGTCCGTCATTAATTTTAATTCCCTGAACAGCGGTGTTCAACATTATTTCAACGCCGCATTTAACAATTATATTTTGCAGCGTTTTGGTAACGTCGCTCGCTTTGTCGCTTACGGGGAAAACCCTGTTTCCGCGTTCCGTTTTAAGTTTACACCCGTTATTTTCAAAAAAATCAATTGTTTTTTCGGGTGAAAATTCCGTGATTGCGCCGTATAGAAATTTTGGATTGGAAATGACGTTGTTTAAAAACTCCGGTATAGGCGTTTTGTTTGTAAGATTACAACGCCCTTTGCCGGTAATGTACATTTTTTTACCGAGTTTTTCATTCTTTTCGATGAGTATAACACGGTCGGAATTGCCGCTGTTTGCCGCGGCATACGCCGCAAACATACCGGCAGCGCCACCGCCTACGATTATTACAGTATGCATTTTTCTCCAATAATTTTTAACAAATCGTAATCGCTTTTGTCGTATTTTAAAGGCGTGATCGTAATATATCCTCTTTTGTTCCACTCAATATCGCAATCGGAAAATTCAGTCGATTCGTCAACGACTCCGTAAATTCTATATCTCCCGTCGCTGTCTTTAACGTATTCGTCGATGTAAACCTTTGTTCCGAGCGGTGTAAACTTTGTGCCCTTGACATCCAAATCGGAATCGGGGAAATTAACGTTCCAAATACCGTTTTTATCTGTAAAAGGATATAGTTTATATAATATTTCGGCAGCAAAGTCCGAGTAAAGATCAAAATCGCTTTCGCCGTGCGAAAATGCTGAAAACGCAAAAGACGGAATCCCGAAGAACGCCGCCTCGTACGCTATTGCGACAGTGCCTGAATACATAATATCGGAACCGAGATTATGCCCTTTATTTATACCCGAAATAACAACGTCGGGCACGAAATCGCTGAAAATATGAATTGCGATTTTTACACAATCGGCAGGAGAGCCGGAAATAGAAAACGACTTACATCCTTTGATTTTGCCGTATTCGGTGATTTGAATTGATTCTCTTACGGTCAAAGTATGCGAACAAGCCGACCTGTTCCCTTCGGGCGCAATCACAAGTATTTCGTTTTTATCGGACAACTTTTCTGCAAGGGCTTTCAATCCGCTGCTTTCGATCCCATCGTCGTTACATATCAAAATTCTCATTATTCTCTTTTGTGTCAGACATAATCAATATAAAATTATTTAGTATTACTCTTACTTTTATCGTTTTTATGCAAACGCTTATGCACGAGATAAACAATATACAGCGTAACAAAGAAAAACAAGATCCAAAGACAAATTCCCCACCAAGTATCATAAGGTATCAAATTATTATTAAGCGAATACGAAGCCGCGAAAACGGATATCAATCTTGAAATAACGGACATTACGATAAAAAATTTAGTATCGAGTTTTACTACCCCTGCCACAAAACACAACAGATCATCAGGGAAAAACGGAAATAAAAACATTAAAGTAAACACCCATTTATCTTTATCCGCAGTAAAACCCAGCCATTTATCAAGCGTTTCCTTGCCAACGAGCCATTTAACGGTCTTATAACCGAGTGATCGACCGATAAAAAACGCCACAAAAGTGCCGATAATTATACCAACACAACTGTATATAGCGCCGTAAAACGCACCAAACATCAGTACACCCGCCGCAACGGTTATAAAAGACGGGATCGGTAGAACGACAACCTGCAAAAATTGTATAAGGATAAAATAAAAAGCAGCCGCTTCGCCGAAAGATTCTATATATGATCTGAACGATTCAACCGAAGTGATTTTATCAAAAAAACCGTTTTTCCCTAAAAAATAAAGCAATAAAGCCGACAGACAAAGTAAAACCGTAGTTAATATAAAGGTTTTTGATACAATTTTATACTTTGTGTACAAAAATGCGATACTTAAAACCGCGCATAGCGTCAAAACGACGCTTACCATGGCAATCACCAAGTTTGCGTTTTCAAATAAAAAGCCGCTTTCTATAGTCTTTATAAAAAGAGAAAAGAAAATTATGCCCAAAACGCCTGATAGCGCCACGGAAAAAATTATAAGCGCGTAAGAAACGCAACCGTTTATTTTCTTATTTTTCATAGAATTAGTATATTATAAGAAAAAGAAATATATCCGTAAATTTTGTCTGGTTTACGACTCTTTTTTACTATTCTTGTAAAACTCGACCGCAATTTTATCACAGCGGTTGTTGTATTCGTTGTCAGCGTGCCCCTTTACTTTGATAAAAGTTACTTTATGCGTTTTGATAAGCGGAATTAGTTTTTGCCACAGGTCAACGTTTTTAACTTCTTTTTTAGAAGCGTTACGCCAGTTGGATTTCTCCCAATTTTCCAGCCATTTTTCATTGATCGCGTTAATAACGTACTGTGAATCGCTGTATAAATTTACTTCACACGTCTCTTTTAAGGTCTTTAACCCCTCGATAACGGCTAAAAGTTCCATACGGTTGTTGGTTGTTATAGGCTCACCGCCGCTTATCACCTTTTCAACTCCGTTAAAAATCAGGATTGCACAGTACCCACCAGCGCCGGGATTACCGCTACAAGCCCCGTCAGTATAAATATCTACGTGTTTCATATCAGTTTTTCTAACTCTTCAGCCCGTTTTACACACGCCGAAACCGCCTTGTCCGTTATTTCTGACAACCCGTTTTCGTTGTAAACCTTTATAGCCTCGATCGTTGTACCGCCTTTACTGCAAACTGCAAAAATAAGATCGTCAAGACTTTTGTCGGAGTTTTCAAAAATCATTTTTCCACTACCGATCATCGTGTTTACGGCAAGTTTTTTAGCGTCATCAGGGTCGAGTCCTTGCTTAACCCCCGCATCAATTATCCCTTTTATAAATAAATAGAAATATGCGGGCGAACTGCCGCTTATCCCCGTAACGGCGTTTAGTTTACTTTCATCAAGAACAACGATCTGTGCAAAAGAAGAAAACAGGTTTTTAACAAATTCCCTATCGTTTTCGTCGGTGAAATCGTTCAGATCGATCCCAACCGCACCGCACCCCACCGAACAAGGCGTGTTAGGCATACAACGCGCAACTTTAATTTTTTTATTCAATATGTCTTTAATAGACGCTTTTTTAACGCCAGCCATAATAGAGATGATTTTTTCACAAGAAAAAATCTTAATATTTTTTACTGCGTCTTTAAAATTCTGTGGTTTTACAGCGAAAAGAACGAATTCTGCGCAGTTTAAAACTTCGGAATTATCAACAGTCGTGTTAACGCCTTTTTTTTCAAGTTTAGAAAGCGCGTCTGGTTTTACATCGCTTACTATGATTTGATTCGGAGTCAAAACGTGAGAATTTATCGCGCCGTTTATAATCGCCGAAGACATAAAGCCTGCACCGATTACGCC
Organism: Clostridia bacterium; assembly: GCA_017612915.1. Classification (GTDB taxonomy): domain Bacteria; phylum Bacillota; class Clostridia; order Christensenellales; family Borkfalkiaceae; genus UBA1259. The sequence continues at coordinate 120,607 of JAGAEX010000031.1, forward strand.
TAATTTAAATTTCTTTTCCATTTTTACCTCATTTTAATTGACTAAAAAACTCTTTTATATTATACTTTAAGGGAATTTAGGGGAGTGGCTCAACGGTAGAGCAGCGGTCTCCAAAACCGCCGGTTGCGTGTTCGAATCGCGTCTCCCCTGCCAAAAATGTCGGGTTTTATAACTCGATATTTTTTTATCGTTTATTACGTCGCAACCGTATCCGCCGGTTGCTGACTGCTCCGCTATCGCTACGCAGGACTTCGTCCGAATCGCGTCTCCCCTGCCAAAGATATCGGGTTTTATAACTCGATATTTTTTTATCGCTTATTACGTCGCAACCGTATCCGCCGGTTGCTGACTGCTCCGCTATCGCTACGCAGGACTTCGTCCGAATCGCGTCTCCCCTGCCACTTCTGAGCAAGCCTTTTTGGTCTTGCTCCTTTGTTTTACAAATGAGCAAGGACTTTACAGTCTGCTCCTCCTTTATCCCAAAAAATCTTTGTAAACAAATCTTTTTTGGGAGCCCTTTAATTATCTTTTATAACTTTCGTAATTTTGATTATTTTGTAATTTTTACCATCTTCCAGGCATTTACCGCAGTTATCGCAAATCTTTGTTTTGTCCAGATCGCAAAAATCGTCTTCACATTCGTTAAACTCGGACGTGTCTTTTAGATACTCTGAATATTTATTATTATTTTTATCTTCCATTTTTTCACCTGTATATATATTAACATATTTAAACAATAAATAAAAGTATTTTTAAAATAAAAAACACAAACAAACGTTTGACTTTTTGTTTTTTTTATGTTATTTTAATAATATGAAAACAAAAATCAACGATAGAATCAATAAAGTGTACAATTTCGTGGTTAATTATATTGACCTAAACGGTTATCCGCCTTCAATACGCGATATATGCGCTAAACTCGGCATCAAATCAACGGCGACAGTCTATTTGTATCTCGATAAACTTAAAGAACGCGGACTCTTGGATAAATCGCCAATGAAAAAGCGCGCGATCACCCCCGCAAACAAAAAAAGCGCACACTTATCCGTTCCGCTCGTCGGTACCGTTACGGCCGGTTCCCCAATATTTGCAGTTGAAAACATAGAAGGATATTGTCCACTGCCCGACGATTTCAGTGGCACGGAAAACGATTTTGCTCTGCGTGTTTTTGGCGAAAGTATGATAAACGCGGGGATTTACGATAAGGATATAATCATTGTAAAAAAATGCGATACAGCAAGTAACGGCGACATTGTCGTTGCTTTGATTGACGACGCCGCTACTGTCAAACGCTTTTACAAAAGGGACGGAAAAATCGTTTTACATCCAGAAAACGACAATATGGAAGATATGATCTTCGACGAGGTTCGCGTTTTGGGCATAGTTAAAGGTTTGATAAGAAAATTTTAATAAATTACTAAAATTTAATAATTTAAAAACGACCTGCCTTGTGGTGGGTCGTTTTACATAGTTAATATTATAATTTCAAATTTTTAAGCGCTATTTTACAATGTTCATAGGTTATGCCGCCCTGTAAATACGCGATATACGGCGGTTTTACGGGCGCGTCAGCGGAAAGTTCAAGGGAAGCGCCCTGAACGAAACAACCTGCCGCCATTATAACGGGATCTTCATATCCGGGCATTTCCCACGGTAAAACTTTTACGTTGCTGTCCACGGGTGAATTTTCCTGTATGCTTTGAATAAACGAAATCAGTTTTTCCCTGTCGCCGAACTCGATCATGGTAATAATATCGTTTGGAATTTCGTGTGGATTCGGCGACACCTTATAACCAAGCCCGTGTAAAACTTTACTGAAAAGCATTGCACCTTTCAACGCTTGCAGTACCGTGTGCGGAGCAACGAATAAACCTTGATAAAAGCACCTGTACCCTACTTCGTAAGAACCGACTTCGCCGCCGATGGATGGTGCGGTAAGCCTGTTTGCGACCATATCGACATATTTTTTATCGCCAACCACATATCCGCCCGTTGGCGCGATCCCACCGCCCGCATTTTTAATAAGCGAACCTGCAGCAAGATTTACACCGACTTCCGTTGCTTCGCGCTTATCGGTAAATTCTCCATAACAGTTGTCGAGCATAATGCAACCATCAAAGCCGTTATCGCGCAAAAAATTAACCGCTTTTTCTATTTGCAGGATTGATAACGCATTTCGCCACTCATATCCCCTTGAACGTTGTATATATATAAGTTTAGGTTTTAATGCGATCAATTTTTCTTTAATACCGTTATAGTCAAAGTTGCCGTTTTTTAAGTCAACGCTTTCAAATTTTATGCCGAATTCTTTAAGAGAGCCGTTATTATCCCCGAAAATCGTGTCGTTCAACGTGTCATAAACACTGCCTGAAATACTTAACGCAACGTCGTTCGGGCGTAAAACCCCGTAAAGGCAAAGCGAAAGCGCATGCGTGCCTGAAACAATCGACGGCGAACAAATCGCCGCTTCCGCTTTAAAAATATCGGCAAAAAGTTTATTAAGCGTATCCCTGCCGTCGTCGCCGTAGCCGTAACCGTTACTTCCGGCAAAATGCCGAAGAGCAATCCTGTTGCGCTTAAACGCATTGAGTACTTTTTCCTGGTTAAAAAGCGCGATATCGTCCAATATCCTGAATTTTTCAGATAGTTCGTTTTCGCATTTTTCAATCAAATCAATATCGATCATAAGTCTTTTACTATCCTTTCCGCAAGCAAGTTTTCGTCGTCGGGTTTAAGCCAAACGAGATTTTCCAACCTTTTAAAAAAAGTTATCTGACGTTTTGCGTAATGTCTTGTGTTGAGTTTTATCGCGGCGACTGCGTCTGCAAGCGCACAATCACCTTGTAAATAGGAATAAATCTCTTTATAACCTATACCCTGCATACATTGATTTTCAAGAGTGATGCCTTCATCAATCAAATTTTGCACTTCTTCGACCAGTCCGTTTTCCAGCATATTATCTACGCGCATATCAATATGACGATACAACTCGTCGCGCTCAAAATCCAAACAATATGCGGCATAATCGTAAACGGGAATTCTTTCGTCCGTTAAATCGGATTTTTTAACGCCGCTTTCGTAAATTTCCAATGCCCTGACTACTCTTTTTAAGTCGTTCGGGTGCAATTTTTCAGCGGAAAGCGGATCAACCGATTTCAGTATCTCAAAAACGGCGTCTTTACCCGTTTCCTCGGCAAGACGCATATATTTTTCACGTGCGGGGATGTTTGCCGCGCTTTTTCCGTAGGAAAAATCGTATAAAATCGAATCTATATAAAAGCCTGTTCCGCCGCAAATTATTGGAATTTTGCCTTTACTTATTAGGTCGTTTACGATCGGACGTGCGAGTTCTTTATAATCGCCGACGGAAAAAGTGCTATCTGCCGAAACAACGTCAATCAAATGATGGCGAATTTCTTGCATTTCGCTTTTCGTCGGCTTTGCCGTTCCTATGTTAAGACCGCGATAAACGTCTAACGCATCCGCGGATATGATCTCGGAACGTAAAAGTTTTGCACACGCCAAAGCAAGTTTGCTTTTTCCCGATGCGGTCGGGCCGCAGATAATTAAAATTTTTCCTTTTTTTCCGCCCAAATCAAACACCCTATACTATTCTTTTAAACCACTTATCGATTTCCGTGCGCGTAATTCTTACAGCGATCGGTCTCCCGTGCGGGCATTTTAGTCCGAGATTGCCTTTGATTTGTTCTAAAATGATCTTAATATCCGACTCTTCTAATTTGTCGCCTGCCTTAATAGCCGCTTTACACGCTTTTTGAGCAATTTTTTCTTTTAGCAGGTCGGTAAGTTCGATATTTTTAAGATTACCGATATCGAAGAGCAAATCGTCAAAAAATTCTTTGATATTAAGATCGGCTATCAAAACGGGCAAAGCCGAAACTTTAAATGTATTGTCGCCGAACTCGGCAATATCAATCCCCATAGAATTAAGAAGAAGGATTTTGTCGCACAAAAATTCGTATTCGGTGCCGTTGACTTCAAAAACATACGGCAATAAAAGCATTTGAGTGTCGATAGTGTTATTTTTGATCCTATCGTTAAACTTGTCATACAATATACGTTCGTGAGCAGCGTGCTGATCTATAAAATACATATCCGTACCATCGTCAAAAATCAGAAAAGTGTTTAACGCCTGACCTATGTATTTAAGTTCTTTTTCAATAACGATTTCTTGCTGAACGGTTATATTCTGCTTATCGCTTGCCTGTTTTTCCTTTTCAAGTTTTTCAATATAGGCTTTATTTTCAGCGAAAATATCGACGGCAGGTTCGGGCTTACTTTCTGAAATATCGAGTATCGTCTGAGCCTTTTTACCGCTATCGTTGAAGACTATTTTTTTAAATCCCAAATCGGACTTATCGCTCCTTACCGCCGAACCGTGATCGCTTTTATATGTGGCATAATCATCGCCTTTATCACTTGTGTTTATATTATTCTTTTGCAATTCTGGCGTAGAAACAATATTAAGCGCTTCAGATGTGCCGTCAAGAGTCTTTGAAACTATCGAATATACCGCCCCGTACACGATTTGATTATTGGAAAACCGCACGTCTATTTTGTTAGGATGAACGTTTACGTCAACGGAATCAGGCGGAACAGTTATTGACAAAACGTAAAAGGGATACTGCCTTTTCATCATATACGCCGAATATGCGTTCATAACAGCAACGGAAATCGTTAAATTCACGATATATCTGCCGTTTAAAAAGACAGATTGATAAGTTTTATTGGGCTTTGTAAAATAATGTTTGCCTATATATCCCTTTACTTTCACGCCGTTACGCTCACTGTCGATATAAAAGCAATCTGTAAGCGCGTTTACACCGTAAACCGCCGCAAAAGACGATTCTTCCCCGTCGCCGTACGATTGATAAATCACTTTACCGTTTGCGGTGTATTTAAAAGACAGTTTGGGATTTCCGAGAATAAATTTTGCAACTATTGAAGTTATTTCCGACTCTTCGCCTTTATCCGTCTTTAAAAATTTTTCGCGCGCAGGCGTGTTGAAAAACAAGTTGTTTACGGTGATTTCGGTTCCGTCCATAGCAGGATAATCTGTAATCTCCACGTCTTCGCCGCCTTCGGCGTAAAGCCTTGCGCCCACTTCTTGTTCTCTCGTTTTAGAAACAATGGAAAGTTTGGATACCGCCGCAATACTCGCAAGCGCTTCTCCGCGAAACCCGAGCGACGAAATAAGGTCTAAATCTTTAATTGAAGAAATTTTACTCGTAGCGTGCGGCATTATCGCTTTTTTCAGTTCGCTTTTCTCAATACCGCTACCGTTATCAGTTATTTTTATAGACGCAGTGCCGCCTTTTTCTATATCAATAAAAATCGAATCAGCGCCGGCATCGATGGAGTTTTCCACCAGCTCCTTGACCACGGAAGCGGGGCGTTCCACAACTTCGCCCGCAGCAATCCTGTTATAAATTTTACTGCTTAAAATATTTATTTTACTCATCGTTTTCCCTCAATTTATCATGCAGATCGCTGACCAAGTTTAAAGCCTGCATCGGCGATAAAGCGTTTACGTCTATATCCTTTATTACTCTTTCCGTTTCGGAAAGTTTACGAGAGTTCTCTTCCGTATTTTTGGTTTCAACTTTAGAAACGCGCTTATTTTCCAACTGTTTAAGTATTTCTTTTGCTCTGTTAGTAATTTCTTCACCGACGCCGGCGAGAAGCGCAACCTCGATTCCGAAACTTCTGTTTGCGCCGCCGCGCGCAATTTTACGCAAGAAAATAACACCGTTTGGCATTTCTTTTACTGTTACCTTATAATTTTTAACACCGTCGATAACCCCTTCAAGCTCGGTAAGTTCGTGATAATGAGTTGCAAAAAGCGTTTTGGCGCGAACCTTTTCGGTCAGATATTCAAGCGCCGACCAGGCGATACTCAGTCCATCGTAAGTGCTGGTCCCGCGCCCGACTTCGTCGAGTATCAAAAGGGAATTTTCAGTAGCGTTTTTAACTATATTTGCGACTTCCGTCATTTCCACCATAAATGTACTTTGATCACTGATCAAGCTGTCGCTCGCGCCAATACGTGTAAATATCTTATCGACGAGCGGAATCGTTGCTTCTCTTGCGGGAACGAACGAACCGATATGAGCCATAACGGTAATTATCGCAATCTGCCGCATATATGTACTTTTACCCGCCATATTCGGTCCCGTTATTATCATCGTGCGGTTTTCCGCGTTATCGAGAACACAATCGTTTGGCACAAAACGCTGTTTAAGCGCCGCTTCGACAACTGGATGACGCCCGTCTTTTATTATAAGTTGTTCGCCGAAATCCGCAATTTCGGGCTTACAAAATCCTCTGTCGCGCGCAACGGTTGCAAGAGAAATAAGAACGTCAAGTTCGGCAATCCCCTCCGCCGTAGTTTTAAGGTCGTCAACTTTTCCCGTAAGTCCCGTTTTTATCTCGCCGAAAAGTTTAAGTTCCAACGATTCAGCACGATCTACCGCCGTCAATATTTTTTCTTCAAGTTCTTTAAGTTCTTCGGTTACGAATCGTTCTGCATTAGCGAGCGTCTGTTTCCTTACGTAATCGTAAGGCACTTTATCCTTAAAAGAATTAGTTACTTCGATAAAATATCCGAATACCCTGTTATAAGCTATACGCAGAGTCTTAATGCCCGTCCTTTCACGTTCTTTATTTTCTATCTCACCGAGCGCGTTTCTGCCGCCGGACGCAAGTTCACGCAACTCGTCAAGTTCAGCGTTGTATCCTTTTTTAATTATCGTTGCGGACTTTTCGGATTTTTTCTTGTTAAAATCGTCGTCTTCATCCGCTATCGCTCGATTGATAAGCGAAACAACATCCGAATAATCGGCAAGTTTAGCAACGATATCCGACACGAATTCGTTTTCCACACCCGAAAGTTGGAACCTGATATTCGGCAAAACGGCGAGCGATTTGGATAGAGCGATGCAATCTTTCGGATTAAGGTTGCCATTGGAAATTTTACCTGCAAGCCTGCCTATATCTTTGACCGAAGCAAGTGTTTCCGCAAGACTTTGACGAATAACCGTATTGTTATAAAAACTCTCCACCCCGGAAAGTCTGTAATTTATTTTTTCAATATCTTTCAGCGGTGAAAGTATCCAACTCGTAAGCATTCTTGCGCCCATAGCGGTCCTGGTTTTATCGAGCACCCACAACAGTGAGCCGTACCGTTTACCGTCGCGAAGAGTTTTTACAAGTTCAAGATTACGGACGGCGTTTGCGTCCATCATCAAAAAATCTTTATCGCTGACGATCCTGACGGAATCTATATTATAAAGCACGCTCTTCTGCGTTTCTTTAAGATAAGAAATAAGCGCGCCGCAAGGCATTATCGCTATATCTCCGTTACCGTTAAAACCGAGGATTTCCGGATTTGCCGCACCGAATTGTTTTTTGACTGTTTCTGCGGCGATATTTTTATCGAATTCGCTTTCGGTAAACGAATTCATCTTCGGCAAAACGCGTTGGACGAAAAGCGGTGCGTTGCCGAGAGTTTCTTCCGCTTCACGATTAGCGATGATCTCCGCGGGATTTATCCGCACGAGTTCGTTAAAAAGATCGGAAAGCACATCGCCCGTTTCAAAGCGTTTAGCAAAAAATTCACCCGTGGTTATATCCGTCCAGGCAATAGCGGCTCTTTTTCCCGAAAGGTAGATCGCAAGCAAAAAGTTATTGGTTTTCGCGTCGATAAGTTCGTCGTTAGTAACAGTCCCCGCGCTTACTACCCTTACTATTTTTCTCTCAACCAGGTTTCTGCCGGACGGCTCGGAAAGTTGTTCGCAAATCGCAACTTTTTCGCCTGCCGCAACGAGTTTTGATATATAAATATCAGCGGCATGGAAAGGCACTCCGCACATCGGCGCACGCTCTTCAAGACCGCAATCTCTGCCCGTAAGAGTAAGTCCTAATATATCGGACGCCTTTATCGCATCGTCGAAAAACATCTCGTAAAAATCGCCGAGCCTATAAAAAACTATACAGTCTTTATACTCTTCTTTTACCGTCAAATAATGACTCATCATCGGTGCTAACGCCATCTTTTTCCCCTTAAAAATCTTTTTCTTCTTCAACCGAAAGGAGTTCGCCCATAAGCGATATCCCGCCTGCTTTCTTTATATTTACGTTAACGAATTTGCCGATTAAACCTTTACCTGCAAAATACGCCATTCTGCCGTAAGTATCTCTTCCTAAATATTTCTTTTTTCTATCGTCGTAGCCTTCGCAAAGCACACTTATCGTTTTACCGATATAAGCGCGAGACTGCTCACGGTTTATACCGTTTTGAAGGTCGATAAGTTTAATTATTCTCTCTTTCGACACATCTTCGGGGACCTGTCCCGCCATTTTTGCCGCAGGCGTGCCGCTACGCGGCGAATAAACGAAAGTAAACGCGCCGCCGAACCGCACTTCCTTTACGAGCGACATCGTGTCGTTAAAATCTTCTTCCGTTTCGGTAGGAAATCCGACCATAATATCGGTAGTAATCGAAACGTCAGGCATATATTTTCTTAAAAGGGCGATCTTTTCAAGATACTCTTCACGCGTGTAATGTCTGTTCATAAGTTTAAGTATTCTGTCAGACCCGGCCTGCACGGGCAAGTGAACTGTGCGCGCCGTCTTGTCGCTTTCGGCGATCGCCTTAACCAGATCCTCGGTAAGATCTTTGGGATGATTCGTCATAAAACAAAGACGAAAATCCCCTTTTAGCGCCGACACGCGCCTTAAAAGCGTAGCAAAATCGATGTTTCCGAGATCGCGACCGTACGAATTGACGTTTTGACCTAAAAGCGTTATCTCTTTATATCCTAAAGAAATAAGATTTTCACACTCTTTAATTATTTCTTCGGGATCGCGGCTACGCTCTCTGCCACGAACGTAAGGAACGATACAATAAGTGCAGAAATTATCGCAACCGTAAGTTATGTTTACCCAGCCGTTAGGAAAACTCGACCGTGCTTTGGGCGTACCTTCTACGATTTTCCCTTCCTTATCATCGACTTTAACGATGTGCTTTTTACTCTCCGTTCGTTCCAATATGAGTTCGGCAAAGTTTTCAAGATTATGAGTGCCGAACACGATATCTATAAACGGAAATTTTTTCATCAATTTTTCGGCGTAGCCCTTTTGCTGCGTCATACAACCGCCGACAGCGATAATCATATCTTTTTTGTCGCGTTTCAGTTTTTTAAGCGCGCCGATATTGCCTTCCGCCTTTTTCTCGGCGTTTTCCCTTATGCAACAAGTGTTAAAAACAACAATATCTGCGTCCGTTTCGTCGTCGGTATTGAAATAGCCGAGCGTTTGCAGTATCCCCGCGAGTTTTTCCGACTCGTGAAGATTCATCTGACAACCGTAAGTTATTATGCAGTATTTTTTCGCAAAATTCTCCATACTGATAATCATACATTATAAATCGTATTTTGTCAATTTAATAGATATAATTTCGGTATATATTCGAGCAATTTAATCATACTAAATCCGTATGAATAAAAAAGCGGTCAAAATAAGCCTTATTCTTTTAGGCATAATCTTGCTTTTTATGTTATCAGCAACGATTTATTACCATATCGTTACCTACGACGTAAATTTAGACAAAAACAAACTCGTCGATATGAATTCTTCTGTGGAATTTTTGGACGCAAACGGAAATACGATAGAAGAATGGTCGTACAATAAAACGGTAACGAGTGTAGGCGGTATCCCCGACTATACGCTTAATGCCTTCGTTGCTATAGAAGACAAGCGTTTTTATTCACATAACGGCATCGACGTTAAAGGGCTTATTCGCGCGGCGATAAATAACGTTAGATCTTTTTCTTTTAAGGAAGGAGCATCCACAATTAGTCAACAACTGATCAAAAACACTCATTTATCGGGCGAAAAAACGCTTAAACGCAAACTCTCGGAAATAAAACTCGCAAGACAATTGGAAAGTAATTTTACAAAGAACGAAATACTTGAAATGTACGTAAACACGATTTATTTCGGCGACGGTTGTTATGGAATCACGAGTGCAGCAAAGGATTATTTCGGCGTTTTCCCTTCTGAACTCACGCTCAATCAAAGCGCGGCACTTGCTGGTATGATCAAAGCGCCGGCGCTCTATTCCCCAAAAATATCGCTTAAAAACTGCAATGCACGGAAAAATATCGTATTGAAAGAAATGTACGAACAAAACTTAATAACGAAAAACGAATACGAACAAAATATAAATTCCGAAATAGTAATCGCAGAAAGGAAAAACGAAAAAGAATCCCCCTATTTAAGTCTTGTAAAAAAAGAACTCGACGGGATTTTGGACAAATCCGAATATTCTGGCGCTAAAATAAAGGTATATACCTATTACGATAAAAATTTACAAAACAGCGTTGAAGACGCAATATGGGAAACAAAGACAGAAATAGACAAAAAAGCAATAATTTTAAATGATAAAAATAAGATCCAAGCCTTTTATTCCACTTGCGGAGACTTGCCGCGCAGGCTCGGATCAACGCTAAAACCGTTAGCGGTTTACGCTCCTGCAATAGATATGGATGAAATTGATTCCTGTACCAAAATTTTAGACGAAAAAATAAACGTCAACGGCTACACCCCGTCTAACTATAAAGACGTTTATTACGGATACGTTTCGGCAAAGTTCGCACTCGCAAAAAGCCTGAACGCGTGCGCCGTAAAGATTCTTAACTCGTGCGGTATTGATAAATGCTTAAATTACCTTAAAAAGGCTGATATACCGATTTCCGACAACGACAACGCACTAAAACTTGCTCTTGGTTATACGGAAAATGGCGCAACGATAACGGAAATCGCAGGTGCTTATGGCACTTTCGTAAACAAGGGATTTTATTCACAACCGTCAGCCATACGAAAAATCTGTTACGAAAATGGAAAAACACTATATTATGACGAGCAAAAAACGGCGAAAGTATTTGGTGAAGACACGGCGTTTATAATAAACGATATGCTAAAAAGCACGGTAAAGGAAGGAACGGCAAAAACACTTGCCGCATTAAAAATTCCGCTTGCCGCCAAAACCGGTACGGTAGGAAATGAAAACGGCAACACGGACGCGTACTCGATATCGTATAACGGCAGCAATATTCTTGCCGTTTGGGTAGGCTACGCTAATAGCGCGTATATGGATAATTCGATTTCGGGTGGCACGACCCCTACAAAAATCGGATATAATATCTGGAAAAATCTGTTAAAATCCGGCTATTCCGGAGAAGATACTTTTATGACCGATAAAGTTATACAAATCCCAATAGATAAACTTTCCTATGAAGAAAATAATATAATCGAAAAAGCGGACGAAAACTTTCCTTCAAGATACGTTTTAAACGAATATTTTAAAAAAACCAGAGTGCCGAAGACAGTGTCAAAAAGATTTTCAAACCCAAAAATAGAAAATGCTGAAATATCATTAAACAACAATAAAATTCATATAAGTTTATGTCTGGCAGAATACTGTGATTTTAAGATTTACAGAACGAGCGGAAATCTAAAAATCCAAATTTACGACAGTTACGGGAAAAAAGATAAAAAACAATTTACGGACAATCACGCGTTAGAAAACACATCGTATATTTACTCGATTCTTCCCTATTTTAACGGCAAAAACGGCGTAATTTACGGTGAAGAATATTATCTAAACGAAATAAAAACGCCGCCGAAATTAAAGATCTGCGACGATTGGTGGAAAAATTTATATTGATGATGTATCTTTCGATTAAAACTCGTATTTTTCTATTTTACTAAAAGCCCTTTCTATAAGCGCGTCAACGTCTAATTGCCGCTCGTTTCTTATCACTTTTTCAAGGTCGGGCTTAATAAGCGGAAATTTGGGCAAAAACACTGTACAACAATCTTCATACGGTAAAATCGAAGTTTCGTAAGTGTCAATCTTATTCGCTATGTCTATTATATCGAGTTTATCAAACGCTATAACGGGGCGCAAAACGGGCATTTTAACCACTGAATTAGATGAAGTTATGCTTTCTATCGTTTGACTTGCGACCTGCCCCAGGCTTTCCCCTGTAATTATCGCCTGATCGCCGAGCGAGATCGCGAGTTTTTCCGCTATCCGCATCATAAACCTTCGCATCAAAGTGATCATATACTCTTCAGGGCATTTTTTATGAATCTCTTCCTGTATTTCCGTAAACGGAACGACGTAAAGATTTACCCCGCAGTTATACTCTCCGAGCTTTTTGGTAAGCGTTACGACTTTTTCTTTTGCCGCTTCGCCCGTGTAAGGAAAACTGTGAAAATGGATACAATCTATCTTCATACCACGCTTTATTGTCATATATCCGGCAACGGGACTGTCTATTCCGCCCGATATAAGCAAAAGCCCGCGCCCAGCCGAACCGACAGGCATACCGCTTATGCCACGTTCTGTTTGATTATAAATAAAGGTTTTGCCGTCTTCTCTTATATCGATATCAACGGTAAAATCGGGATTCTTTACAGCAACTTTGAGATTATCCCCGTATTTTCCCAAAATCTTACCGCCGATGAGAGCGGAAGTTTCTACGGAATTCGGCGAAAAAGTCTTGTCGGCACGATTGGTTATAACCTTAAAAGTACCGCTCTTACCTTCACAGATAGACAGCGCCGCGTCGGTGATAATTTTAATATCGTTCGAAACGACCAAAGCGCGACTAAAAGTATGAATGCCAGGGATTTTATGTAATCTTTCACAAATCAAAGGATAATCTGCCTCATCAAAGTCTTCTATAAGATATCTGCTGTGCATAGGATTAAATGTATGTTTTATGCCTTTTAGTCCCTTTTCTATATTGGTTTTCAAGAGTCTTTCAAAAAAACCGCGATTTTTACCTTTTAAGTGTATTTCACAATACCTGACGATTATCGCACTTTCCATTATCCCATTATTCCTTTTAACCGTTTTACTATTTCGTTTATCTTTACGATAAATTCTTTCGCTTCTTCAATCGTATTTTCGGATGAAAAACTAATACGGATTACGCCGTCAAGAATATTTTTATCATATCCGCACGCTTCCAAAACCCTACTGTATCTGTTTCTTGATGAACACGCTGAACCGTTACCGACGATTATGCCCAGATCTTCAAGCGCATGCATAACGACCTCGCCACGTAAGCCTTTAGCGGAAACGCTTAAAATATACGGGCTTGCATTTTCACCCGATAAAATCTTAAAAATACTATCGTCAAGATTATCACGAATAAACCTGTTAATCTCGCGCACATTATCAAAATCGTCGCGAAGAGTATTATAATGCTCGTTTGCGGCGAATTCAAACACCTTGATACCGAATACGTTTTCCGTACCGCTGCGAAGTCCACCTTCCTGCCCACCGCCGAAAATCAGCGGCGAAAGATGCAGAGTGCGCTTTTTTATAAGCGCTCCGACCCCTTTAAGTCCGTTTACCTTGTGCGCGCTTATCGAATATAAATCTATATTTTCCGAAAAAGAAAACGGGATTTTACCGAACGCCTGCACCCCGTCAGAGTGAAAAATTATAGCGGGATTTATCTTTTTTAGGGTGTCGGCAATATAACGTATATCGTTTACAGCACCCGTTTCGTTATTTACGTGAACTATAGAAACAAACCCGACTTCGTTGTTTTTTGCAAACTCAAACAACTCGTCCGTATTTACGCTGCCGTCTTTATTCAGCCCAACAAAATGAGTATTGAATTTTCGAGCGGAAAGTTCCGTAAAACTTTTAAAAACAGCGGAATGTTCGCCTTTATCGGTAACGAAAACACCGCGTTTATTTGCACAAAAAATCGCTACGTTATCGCTTTCCGTGCCGCACGAAGTAAAAACCAATTCGTACTTTGCCGTGCTTAATCCCAAATTTTTCAGTATGCCTTCGCGTGCAACGGAAATTTCTTTTGCACAGGAAAGTCCGCCGCGATAAAGCGCGGACGGATTGAAATAGTCGCTCTCTATAAATTTTTCTGCATTTTTAATTGCCGCTCGCGACGGTTTTGTCGTTGCAGCATTGTCAAAATATATCATTTTATTTTTTCTTAAAAAACCCGTCTTCAGGTGCCGTTCTGGACGAAAAACGGATAAGATGTGAGATAAAAGTTTCGGTACACTCAAGAATGAGCAGATATTTTTGACCGCTCGTCGCAACGACCAAATAATACAGGTCTTTACCTTCCTGCGGCTCAAGATTTGATGTCAGTATAAGTTTTTTTATTCCGGGCATCGTTTTAAACCGTTTATATTTCTCGCTGTCATATCTACCTATTACTTCTATACTCTGGGTATCGAATTCAAGAACTTTTTGACGTTTGACGTTTTTAATAACCTTTGAAAATCTGACGGAACCCGTAATAAACGTGTAATCGTAATCAATACAAAATCTGTTTTTAAACCGTCCGAAAACAATTCCCGACACGATAAAACCTGAAAGCGGAAGAGCCAATGCGACGATATTCAACAAAATATCGCCTTTAAATTGATAAAAATACACAGCCATCACGCACCATAACAGCCCCAAAGTCAACGACACGAACGAAAACACGTTGAACATATTATATTTTCTTATTTCCGGTTTTCTGTTCTCAAGAATAGCGGATTCTTCATAAAAAACTTCCTGCATAAAATCACCTGCTTGTTTTTATTACGATTATACATTGTAAACGTTGTAAACGTTCATTTAAGATGAACTATGGTTACACCGTTTTCACCTTCACCGTACAAACCGCGTCTGAAATCTTTGACGTTTTTATCCTGTTTAAGATATTCCCTTATTGCTTTAAGCAAAATTCCCGCGCCGACGCCGTGTACGATCTTAATTTCTTCCAGCCCGTTTACGACCGCTTGGTCGATGAAGGCTTTGACCTCGTCTATTGCTTCCAACGAAGATTTACCGATCACGTTTATTTCTTTTTTAGGCGATACACCACGCGCTTTATTGACGATTTTTACGGTTTTTTCGCTTTTTTCGGCGTCTTCGGGATTATAAATATCGGAAATTTTGATTTTAGATTTTATATCGCCGATAAGTATTTCCGCTTCACCCTTGTTTTTGTTTATGGATACGATCCTTGCGTAAGCGTCAAGCGACTTTACGTAAACGGTCTTTCCCGTCTTTACGTCGTTTTCGCCGGCTTTAATCAATTCTATCGGTGCGTTTTCGCTTTCAAAATCCAAATATCTGCTGTTTTGAATACGGTTTTTCAATTCGCTCGCGCGAATAATTTCTTTGCTTTCAAGATTTGCGGCTTTAAGAATTTTTTTAAGTTCCACTATGATCTCTTCCGCTTCGGAAAGTTTATCCGCAACGATCCTTTTAGTTTCCTGTCGCGCGGTAAAATATATCCTTTCCCGCTCGGCTTTGATCTTTTCCTTTTCTGCGGTAATATCTTTTAATTCTTTGTCTTTTTCTGCCAGATTTGTCGCAAGTTCAGCGGAAAGTCTATCGTATTCGCGCCGACTTTGTTCCGCCTTTTTAAGCACTTCTTCAAAACCGATGCTTTTATCCGAAAGATAACGAAAAGCGCCGTTTATAACTTCCTGCGAAAGTCCCAGCGTTTTCGCAATCTCGATAGCGTTAGAACTACCGGGGATACCGATGTTTATTTTATAAACGGGTTTAAGAGTCGCAGCGTCAAACTCCATAGACGCGTTTTCTATTTTATCTGTAGTCATCGCATATTCTTTTAGTTTGGAATAATGCGTTGTAATAATGCCGTAACAATCGGATTCCAAAAGTTTATCTATTATCGCAAGTGCGATAGCGCTACCTTCTTCGGGATCTGTTCCTGCCCCTATTTCGTCAAGCAAAACAAGATTTTTGCCCTGAACGACGTTTAATATATCAATTAGATTTTTAATATGCGAAGAGAAAGTAGAAAGGCTTTGTTCTATACTCTGCTCGTCGCCGATATCGGAGTACACGCCGTCGAAAACCGACACGCGACTGTCAAGCCCGGCCGGAATAAACATTCCGCTCATAGCCATAAGCGAAAAAAGTCCTACGAGTTTCAGACTGACCGTTTTGCCGCCCGTATTCGGACCAGTCAAAAGCAAAAAATTAAACTTCTCGCCGAGATGAAGGGAAATCGGTACGACTTTTTCCGCATCGATAAGCGGATGCCTGCCTTTTTTTATATCTATTATACCCTGATTATTTAATTCGGGGCGTATGCTTTTAGTCTTAAAAGCGTATTCCGCACGAGCAAAAAAACCGTCGATCTCCGTAAGTGCAACGGCATTTTCGGTTAGCCCGTTAGAACACAAAACGACTTTACTCGATAATTCAGCTAATATTTTATATATTTCTTCCCGTTCTTCAAAAGTCGCCCGCTTCAAATCGTTATTTAATTCCATAACTTGTTCGGGTTCGATAAAGACGGTTGCGCCCGAAGAAGATTGATCGTGAATAAATCCTTTTATCTGGCTTCTGAATTCGCTTTTTACCGGTATAACGTACCTATCCTGACGCATCGTAACGACTGCGTCCTGTAAATACTTGTTCGCCCCCGCCCGCATATAAGAATTAAGTTTTTCGCGAATCCTGGCGTTTATATCCCGTATATTTTTTCTTATCGAATACAGCCGCGGCGACGCGTTATCGCTTATCTCGTCTTCGGAGATAATTTTTGAAGTTATCTCCTTTTCCAACTCGTAATTTTCATACAGGCTGTCGGAAATCTTACGAAGATGAACGATTTTTTCGTCGTTAATCGCCGCTATGCCGTGTTTAAGATTACGTGCGCTTTTAAGATTGTCGGCAACGCGTAAAAGTTCGATATTGTTAAGCGTTCCGCCTGCGTTCACACGTCGCAATTCGTCAGCAATATCCGCAAAATAGAAAACGCCGGAAATGCCGTGATCGTAAAAAAGCGAATACGCTTCCTGCGTTTTATCCAAAAGCAAAGACACTTCTTTAAAATCTGAAAGCGGCGAAAAGGATATAAGTTCGCTTTTCGTCCTGTCAAGCACCGCATAATTACTTAAATTAAACAAAATTTTGTCGAATTCAAGCGCTTTTAATGTCTTTTCCAAAATCATTATCTCAACTCTGCGTTAAGTTTATCCTTTAAGTTTTTAAGAATCTTCTTTATTGCGGAGTCAACTTCTTCCACGCTCAAAGTCCGTTCGTCTGACACGAACACAAGATTAAACGCCATACTCTTTTTACCGCTTGCCACCTGTCCGCCCTGATAGACGTCAAAAAGCATAACACGGTCAAGATATTTACCGCCGAAAGTTTTAATGCAATTTATTATATCGATATAAGGGCAATTTTCATCGACGATTATAGCAAGATCCCTTTCAACCGTCGGGAATTTAGAAACCGCTTTCGCCACTACTTTACCGTTAAAACGTTCGGATAACAGTTTATAATCTATTTCACCGCCGTAAATCGGTTTTTCCACGTCGTATGCTGAAAGAATTTCAAAATTCACTTGTCCGACGAAACCGATTTTAACGCCGTCAACGATCACGTCCGCTGATCTGGTCGGGTGCATAAACTTCTCTTCGGCAGGCACGAATTTTACGTCAACGCCGCGGCAGAAAGTATCAACGATACCTTCCACTACACCTTTGACAGAGAAATAGTCTTCATTTTCACCGAAAGCGACGAACGCAAGATGAGTTGTTTCAGTCGGTAAACCTATGGCGGAAACGTTTATGTTTTCATAAGTTTTAGCCAACTCGAAAAGCCTGCCGCTATCATTTTTTCTCTTCAAATTGTTTGCGGCAATCCTTACAGCCGACGGGAAAAGCAACGTTCTCATAACCGCAAGATCTTCGCTTATAGGATTTTTAATGCGAATTTTTGCCGCTTTATCCAAGCCGAAAAGATCGAATTCCTTTTCGGCAACGAAAGAATAACTTATCATCTCTAAATAACCGTAGCCGATGAGCAGATTTTTCAGATTTTCCGCGCTTTGCTGGGCGTCGTTTCTGCCGCCGTTTGTTATAGCGGAAGTCGCAAGTAACGTCGGCTTTATATTGTCGTAGCCGTATTCTCTGATAACTTCTTCGGCAATATCCGGATAACTTTCCATATCTTCTCTGTAAAGCGGAACGCTCACTTTGATTTCGTCACCGTTATCTTCAACTTTGAAATTAAGTCTTTCAAGAATATTTTTAACAGTTTTCTTCGGAACGTCTATGCCTAAGACGCCGTTGATTTTCGTATAAGTCGTTTCAATAACTTTTTCTTTTATCGGCGCGTCGATAAGGTCGTATTCGTCGCAGGCGATCGTACCGCATTTTAACTCGTCGATAAGGTGTAACGCGCGGTTCATACCGTTTTCCACGGATAAATAATCGACGCCCTTCTCGTATCTTGCCGAAGCATCCGTGCGCTGACCCAAAGTCCTTGCCGTTTTTCTTACGTTATCACGCGCAAATTTAGCAGATTCAAATAAAACCGTTTTGGTTGAAGACTTTATCTCGCTGTTCAATCCACCCATAACTCCCGCAATGGCAACGGGTTTAATCGCGTCGCAAATAACGAGATTGTTTTCGGAAAGTTCAAACTCTTTTTCGTCGAGCGTCGTTATTTTTTCGCCCTTTTCAGCCCTTCTTACAACAATCGTATTATCTACCAAATCGTTTAAATCAAACGCGTGCATAGGTTGTCCGATTTCCAAAAGAACGTAGTTTGTAATATCAACTATATTGTTTATCGAACGTAACCCCATTAAAAACAGCCTTCTCTTCATCCAAAGAGGCGAAGACTCGATTTTAATATTCTCGACCAAATGTCCTTTATATCTTTGGCATAGATCGAACGCTTTATCGTAGATCTTGACCTTATCGAGAGTTGAAACTTTCTTATCGACGGAATATGTAAAATCGGGATTTTTAAACGGCTTATCAAGGACCGCCGCAACTTCACGCGCGATACCCAAAATCGACTGACAATCAGGGCGATTTGCGGTAACGTTTATGTCAAACATAATATCGTTTAAGCCAAGCACTTCTTTGATATCTTTACCGAGTTCAACGTTTTCTTTTATTATCAAGATGCCGTGTACCGACGCACCTTCGTACCAATCGTCTGTGATACCGAGTTCTTCGCCGCTACAGAACATCCCGCATGACGGAAGCCCGCGAAGGTTGCCCTTTTTGATCTTATCGCCGTTATAAAGAGTAGAGCCGTCCAAAGCAACGGGCACTATAGCGCCTTCAAAAACATTAGTCGCCGCTGTTATTATCTGTAACAAACCGTGCGCACCGGCATCCACCTGACAAACACTCAACTTGTCGGCGTTGGGGTGTCGTTCGATCTTAACGATCTTGCAAGTAACGATGCGGTCAATTTTTTCGCCGAATTGCACTACTTCTTCTACTTCAAACCCGCAGGAAAAGAGTTTAGCGACAAGTTCGCCCGCCGTGCAATCTATATCAACGTAATCTTTAAGCCAAGAAAATGGAACTTTCATACTTTATCTCCTATTGAATTGCTGTAAAAACGCAACGTTGTTTTCAAACAACGTTCTTATATCCGAAATACCGTATTTGATCATGGTTATACGCTCGATACCGAGCCCGAACGCAAGCCCTGAATATACGTTGGAATCTATTCCGCTCATTTCAAGCACTTTCTTATTGACGACGCCCGCGCCTAAAATCTCTATCCAACCGGTACCTTTACAAAGGTTGCATCCCTTTCCGCCGCATTTGCAGCAAGTAACGTCAACTTCCACGCTCGGTTCGGTAAATGGGAAATACGACGGGCGGAAACGGGTTTTCGTGTCTTTATCGAAAATTATTCTTACGAATTCGTCCAGAAGTCCTTTTAAGTCGCAGAGCGAAACGCCTTTATCGACCACTAACCCTTCGATCTGGTGGAACATCGGTGAGTGCGACGCGTCGTCGTCTGCCCTGTACACCCTACCCGGGCTTAAAATTTTAATGGGCGGCTTCTTATTTTCCATTGTACGGACCTGTCCCGGTGAAGTATGCGGCCGAAGAAGAACGTTGTCGCTTATATAAAACGTGTCCTGCATATCGCGCGCGGGATGATCTTTCGGTATATTCAACGCTTGAAAACAATAATAATCGGTATCTATTTCAGGACCTTCGAATATCTCGAACCCCATGCCTGTAAACGCGTCGATTATCTTATTTTTAACGATATTTAACGGATGCAGACTTCCAAGTTGAGGTTTTTTGCCGGGAAGTGTAATATCTACCGCTTCTTTTTTCATTTTATCTGCGTTTTCGGCAAGTTTAAGCGTTTCTTCTTTTTCCGCAAAGAACGCCGAAACTTCGTCTTTAAGATCGTTTATTTTCTTTCCGAATGCCGCGCGCATTTCAAACGGTATATCTTTCATACCGCGAAGCAGCGCCGTTATTTCGCCGTTTTTGCCGATAAATTTCGCTTTTATATCACCCATCATTTTAAGAGAAGTGATCTTTGCGATTTCTTCTTTTGCTTTTTGTCTTAATTCTTCGAATTTTTCCATAATAAAATCTCCGATAAATAATAAAACGCCCTAAAAATAGGGCGTCAATAACGCGGTACCACCTAAATTCGCTTAAACAAGTTAAGCCTTTATGCTTCTGTAACGGGAAACACCCGACGCGACCTACTTGATTTCCGACGCGCAACTCAAAAGGGAAATGGCGATACGATCCTGATAAAAACCTTTCAGCCTATGGGTTTTCTCTCTGACAAAAGAATTATCCGTTCGCCTGACTTCTTCAATGTTTTCTTTATTATACCCCCTTTATCCCGTTATTGTCAAGCGTTTATCTGAACAATCCGCCGTTTAAGTAAACCTCCGGAACACTACCCACCAGCACTGCTTCACTGACTAAAATATCTGACGAACAAACAACGTGTCTTTTCTTGAATAAAAACTCGATATCCGCACAGCACTCGACCGTTATATATAACGAGTGGAGCGTCTGGTTTATGCCTACGGAAGTAAACTTACCGTCAAATTTACAATTTACGCCGACGACGGTAATCGCATAGTATTTTATCATAGGTCCAAATCCTGACGCAAGTTTTATCCCCGTAAACGCAAACAACGGTATTGGCACACCGCCTTTTAATTTTTCGTTTAATATCTGCTCGGCGCTTTCGGCAACCCTTCTGCTAATTGAATTTATCTTTAACGCATCGGCGCTCATAAGCGTTATATCACCGTTTTTATTTTTTTCTATACGTACAAGGTCGGCATATTTCAACTCTTCGTTAAACGACGAAACGACAGCATTATTAATAGAAGAAAGCGCAACGGAACGGACATGATCTTCACAAACGTTTGCAACAAGATCAAATACACCGTTATTTATATGAAAAAACACCGCGCCGATCACGATCAAAATCGTAATCAAAACGAAAAACCGCCTGACATTACGTCGTCGGTTTCTGCGAGTTTTCGTTCTGAAAGTTGTATAATAAATTTTTTCGTCGGTGCATTCTATCATAATAGATAGTATGCAAAATCAGTTCTTTTTAGACCTTGACTTTGAAAACAGCGCAAATAAATATCCGAAAACTATCGCGGCAGTTATTCCCATGCCCGCGGCCGTTATTCCGCCTGTCAGTGCTTCGAACAATCCTTTTTTCGCGCCTTCCATCGCGCCTTTTGAGAGAAGATAACCAAATCCTGATATCGGCACGGTCGCGCCTGCCCCTGCAAAATCGACGACGTACTGATACAGTCCTACGGCTTGCAAGACCGCACCGGCAAGCAAAAAATAAACTAAAATTTTACCCGCGGTCAATTTAGTATAGTTTATTAAAAGTTGTGCAAAAGCACAAATAACGCCGCCCACGGCAAATACTTTTAACAACATTAAAACTATTTCCATAATTCCCCCTTAACTTTCTATACATACGGCGTGCGCTATACCGGGTATGCTTTCACCTTGCTGTGCGGAAAGAGACGATAAAAGCGCACCCGTTGACATAAGCAACACTCTTTTTAAACTCTTTTCGCATAATTGCTTATAAAAATACGAACAAAAAACCATTGAAGAACAGCCCGCACCGCTACCGCCCTGGTATTCTTTTTCTTTGATTTTATACACGATAGCGCCGCAATCGTGGTAAACCTTGCTGATATCGAACCCCTTTTGCCACATAAGGTCGATAAGAACGTGAGAACCCAAAACGCCCAGATCCCCGCTTATTATAGCGTCGTAATAATCAGGCGTTCGCCCCGTTTCGATAAAATGCGTATAAAGCGTATCGGCTGCGGCAGGCGCCATTGCCGCACCCATATTATTAACGTCAACCACACCGAAATCCACCACTTTTCCCACCGTGGCGCAATTTATTTTAACGCCATCTCCGTTTCCCAAAACGCACGCGCCTGCGCCAGTAACAGTCCATTGTGCTTGCGGCGGACGGGTACAACCGAGTTCTAACGGATACCTGTACTGCCGTTCCGCGGAAGAAAAATGGCTACTCGTGCCGCATACGACGCTTTTTAAATACCCACCGTCAACGAGCGCCGCACCTATCGTCAACGCTTCGGTAAAGGTCGCACAGGCGTTATATACACCGAGATAGCCCGCGTCAAAACTTCGTGCGGAAAATGTAGCGGAAATAATTTGATCCAAAAGGTCGCCAGCAATGATCGCGTCGATATCTTCTATTTCTTTATGCGCGTTTTGTATGCTGTTTTTTATTACGGTATAAAGCATCTGCTTTTCGGCTTTTTCGTATGTGGTTTCGCCGAAAGTGTCGTCTTCTCCCTTTATCTCTATATATTTACCGAGCGCCCCCGTCGTTTCTTTCGGACCGCCAATCGAAGAAGTCGCTAAAATCGAAGGGTTGTTTTTAAAATACATCGTTCTCATAATACGCCTTTAAAAAATATTGTAAATTCCATAATAAACGAGTCCGACCAAAACGCTCGACGCCACTCCGAACACGATAATAGGACCCGCGATAACGAACATTTTTGCCGCCAATCCGTAAATATAACCTTCCGTTTTAAACTCTATCGCCGGTGAAACGACGGAATTGGCAAAACCGGTTATCGGCACGATAGAACCTCCTCCCGCAAATTTTCCTATCCTATCGTAAACGCCGAGCCCGGTTAAAAACGCGCCTAAAAAGATCATCACTGCCGAAACAAAAGCCGCAAGTTCATTGCCTGACAACCCTAACGCGTACTCGAATAAATACCTGAATCCCTGTCCAATACAGCAGATCAGCCCGCCGACTAAAAAAGCGCGAAACAGAGTCTTCGATTCGTTCGTTCTCGGTGAAACCGATTTAATATAATTAAGATAATTTTCGTTGATAAAATTTTGGCTATTTTCCATTTTTTATCTCCTTTTTCACAAAAGGCTTAACTAAAGATTCACGCTCGTGAGAATTATTCATAAAAGTTTCGTCGATTTCCTTTCTCATAACAATTTTAATATGAGCAACAGAAAACGAACTTATACTAAAAGGCGACTAAAATTTCAGTCGCCTTTTAAAATCCTTTATTATTTTTGATATTCTTCTCGTATTTTATCTATTATTTTATTTTCCAGACGCGACACTTGCACTTGCGAAACACCGAGTTCTTCAGCGATTTCGGTCTGAGTTCTGTCGCGAAAAAACCGCATAATAATTATTTTTCGCTCTCTTTCGCCAAGTTTTTCGATGATATTGGATAAGTGTATTTTTTCAAGTATATCTTCTTCATCATCGGACAAGGTTATTTTATTTATAAGTTCAGAACCTTCGTCTTCATCGTCGAACTTATCAAAAATCGAAAGCGGCATACGCGAACTGTCCATAGCGACAACGACTTCGTCTTCGGTTATTTTAAATTCTTCGGCAATAAGCCCTACGGGCGGTTGTGCATTGTTTTTTGTCTGATAAGCGTCGATATAACGGTTTATCTTATTAGCAAGAATTTTGAGCGATCTTGACACCTTTATCGCCCCGTTATCGCGCATATACCTTTTTACCTCGCCAATTACCATAGGCACTGTATAAGTGGAAAATTTCACGCCGAAACTTTCGTCGAAGTTGTTTATCGCTTTCAAAAAACCTATGCACGCTATCTGATAAAGATCGTCGTATTCTACACCCTTACCTATGAAGCGGCGAATAATGCTTTTAAGTAGCGGTGCATTATTGTTAAAAACGATATTTTTAGAGTTTTCATCGCCCATTTTTGCTTTTCTTAAATGTTCCAGAAGTTCGTCGTAATTAAGCATTTTTACTTGGCGTCGATCCCCAATTTTTTTAACATATAAACCTTCGTTCCTTTACCCTTTTCCGACTCGACGTTTACTTCGTCCATAAAACTTTTCATAATCGTAAATCCCATACCGGAACGCTCGTCGTCGCCTTTAGTCGTATAAAAGGGTTCTAACGCTTCAGTCAAGTTTTCGATCCCGACGCCCTCGTCGAAAACATTTATATGTAGGGTTTCTCCTTCGACAAACCCTTCGAGCGTTATTTCTCCAACAGAATCGGGATAGCCGTGTACAATCGAATTGGTAACCGCTTCACTTACAGCCGTTTTAATATCACTTATTTCCGCCACAGATGGGTTAAGCCTTAAAGCGTAAACTCCGACTGCGGAGCGAGCAAACAATTCGTTGCTGGAAAGCGAAGAAAAAGTCAATCTGAAATAATCTGTTTTCATTAAAATCACCTTTAATTATATTTTTGGCATAATATTATATAGACCTGCAAGTTGAATAACTTTTTCAGCGGCAACCGTCGCTCCGCTTATATAAACTTGCTTGTCGAACTGTTTGATCTTTTTGTATCTGCCGATCAAAAGCCCAATACCCGTACTGTCCATAAAACTGACTTCCGAAAGGTCGAAAATTATTTTTTTCGCGTTGATATTGTCTAAAATCAGTCGATCCAAAATATCCTTTGCTCCGCCTGCCGAAAACTCGTCGAGTTCACCGTCAAGACTAATGATAAAAGAACCGTTAGATCGTGCATATTTTATATCCATAACCCACTCCTGCCTGAACGATAAAATAAGATTAGCATAATAAAAAAAATAAAAAATATCGTTTTATATCAAAACGCCGATTCTTTTGTCAAAAAAAACCGCAGGTCAATACAAAAAAATTTTTTTGATAAAATTTGAAAAAAACACCTTATTTTGATTGACAATTTTTAAGAATTATTATAACATTATAAGGCATTGTAGTTAAGCGGGGTGTAGCGCAGTTGGTAGCGCACGTGGTTTGGGACCATGGGGTCGGGAGTTCGAGTCTCTTCACCCCGACCAAACGAAGCGACGATGTTTTAAGGGCCTTTAGCTCAGTTGGTCAGAGCGGTCGGCTCATAACCGATTGGTCCGCGGTTCGAGTCCGTGAAGGCCCACCAAA
>JAGAEX010000032.1 GCA_017612915.1 Clostridia bacterium
ACCGCGATTACCGCTTCTGCATCTTTCCGTAAAGTTGTCCGTGATACGCGGACGGAAAGCTCCGCTCCACAGTAAATAAACGGTTTCTACTTCTTAAATTTGTGGATTTTTTTGACCTTTCCTATCGCACCGCGAAGGCATCAAGTTTTACCGATTATCGCGCGAGATACCGAAAATTACGTTTCGCATACATATTGTATCAAAAATCTCGGCGTATTGCAATAGTTAAAGTTGACTTTTTTGTCGTTTTGTTTTATATTTTATCCGTAGGATAAAGGCCTTTTTATGAAATTTTCGGTCAATTTCAGGCTTGCGGTCTTTTTGACGGCGGGGCTCATCTTGGGAATTTTATTCTCCTATTGCGCTTTTTTCGGTTTTATTTTAGGCGCGACGATTGCCGTAGTCTTGTCGGCCGCTTTTTGCATCGTTTTCTTGTTTTTCTCCACGGCAAAATTTAACGCAAGACTAAAAATACTGTGGTTTTCGTCGTTTTTGATTTGTGCGCTCGTCGGCGGATTCGGACTACATTTTACCCTTAATAACTATGAAAACGCTGATCTTGACGGGCAAATTTTGACGATCTGCGGCAAAATCGACGATATTTCCGAAAAAGACGGCTATTCCGTGTTGGTGATCGGCGACGTGGAAATTTCGGGAAAGGTGAACGGGAAAAGTCCGTATAGTATGACCGTGTACTTATACGGCGACGACGACTTTATCATAGGCGACGTCGTAACTTTTAAAACGGCGATAAAAGACAGAACGACTTTCTATAACGGCAAATTTTCCGCCGCGGCGATAAGCGGAAAGGTAAAATATTACGCGACCGTCGGCAGGGAAGAGATTACCAGGACAGCAAGTTCGCCCGATATCTTTCAGCGATGCAATCTGTTTATAAAAAACGTTTTGAAATCGGGGCTTGACGAAGAAGAGTTTTCCGTAGCCTACGCTATGCTGACTGGCGATTCCGAATATATTGCGGAAGAAGATCTTGCGGCTTTCCGTGCGGCGGGCGTGGCTCATATCTTTGCTGTATCCGGTCTGCATATAGGGTTTTTGGCGGCCGCGGTTTATTTCGTGCTGAAAAAAATAAGAGTCAAAAACGCAGTTGCTTTTTCCTTAACCTTTTTATTGTGCCTTTTTTATGCGGGCGTATGCGGATTTTCTGCGTCTTCCGTGCGCGCCGTTATTATGTTTTTCTTCCTTAATTTCGGAAAAATTACGGGGCTTAAATACGATTCTCTGTCGGCGTTGTTTGCCGCGGCGTTCGCAATTCTCGTCGTAAATCCCGTTCAACTGTTCTGCGCGGGATTTTTGCTGTCGTTTTCGGTGGTTTTTACCGTGATAGTCCTTAATAATCCGCTCGTAAGACTATTAAAATTTCTGCCTGAAAAACTTGCGGCGGCTTTCGCCATTTCCTTTGCGGCGGAAGTGGGCGGCGCACCCGTTCTTTTGTACTTTTTCGGCAGTTTCCCGCTTGTCGCGTTGTTCGTAAATCTTCTATTTATACCTATATCGGGCGTCGTATTCATCGCGCTCGTTCTGGGAACGCTGTTAGGCGGCTTTTTGCCGCCGGCAGTCTGCCTTTTCGTGCAAAATTATGCGCTCTACGGACTTGGTTTCGTGATCACTTCGTTTAATTTTGAATTGTTTCTCGTCGGCGGGTTTACGCTCGGTTGGTTTGCTTTGTCCTATTACGCGACGTTGGTTTTGGCGGGCGGACTTATAAACATTAAAAGACTTACGAAAACGGTGGTTTGCTGTTTGCTCGTCGTTGTAACCGTCGTCGGGGTTGTCGGTGCGAGTATGCTAAACGGTCGCAAGACTTACGCGTATATTATGGGTTCGGACAACCTTTCCGCCGTGCTTTTTACTTACGACGACCGAAGCACGCTCGTTATAAGCGATATTTCGTACGGGAATTTTTCGGGAAATAAACTTATAGGGCTATTAAAAAACGCAAACGGCGATCGTTTGACCGTGGTGTTGTTGAAGCAGGATAAAAACGTCGATCTGGTGCCTATGATAACGAAAATACGTTACACCGCGAAAAGCGTCGGTATAACCGCTGACGCCCTTTATTATTTCGGCGAAAGAGACGCCGGATCGGAATATTTAACGGAGCAACTGTTCGACGGCTTTATAACCGTTAATACGGGCGAGGGGGATAAATTCGATCTGGGTAGCGGCGGCTTTGAATTTATCATAGACGGCAGGGGTTTGATCTTTACGCGCAACGGGTATAATACGGGGGTGTTTTCTTCGCTTTTATACGGCGATCTGTCGGCGTACGGCGACCGTAAATTTAACGCGGTGATCTGTCCCGACAGCCGTGACGAAAGGGTTATCGCTTTAAATCCGGAGCAAACGGCGGGTTTTAATGACGGCGGATATAGCGGAGTGAACGAAGGATATTTTTCGCTTACGCTGGGCTGAATCGCGCGTAAAAAGCAAAAACGACCGCATATAATATTAAAATATTAAAAAATAATAAGCCTTAAAGCGGTTTATCTGTTGCAAAGGCAAGTAAAAAATGCTAAAATATATAAGGGTATATTTGGCAAAACGGGTTTAGAAAAGTCGCTTTGAAAGGACGATGAAAAAAGTGGTCGTTACCGAACTTAAAAAAACTTTAAATAGCGGAGAAATCTCTTCCGTTTATCTGATAGAAGGTCCGGACGCCTATTTTCGCTCGTTCGCATTAGAAACGCTTGAAACCGCGCTTATCGACGAGCCGTCTTTGAATATCGCCGTGTTCGACGGCGGAAATTATAACGGCGGCGACTTGTTCGCAATGCTTACTGCCGTTCCTTTTTTGTCCGAACGGCGTATGGTCGTTATAAAGGAGTTCTATCCCAAAGCGGACGCCCTTAAAGGCGGTATAGGCGAGTTTCTTTCGTCGCCTAATCCGAAGTCGGTTTTCGTTATCGTAAACGAAAATACGTGCGAAACGCTTAAAAAATACAATTCCGTTTGCGTAGTTTCCTGCAATATCGCGGATACCGCTCTCGTAGTGCGCTGGATAAAGAGCACGGCGGGAAGCGCCGGCGTCAGGATCTCCGACGCACTTGCGGAAAAAGTTGCGGAATACTGCAAAAACGATATGACGCGTATCAAAACGGAAACGGAAAAACTTATCGCCTATGCGGACGGCGGCGAGATAACCGAAGAAGCGGTGGAGCTTTTGGTGAGCCGCGATACGGAATATAAGATTTACGAAATGACCGATTATATCGCTAAAAGAAAATTCGATATGGCGATACGCGTCGTGTCGGATATGCTCGGCAAAGGGGAAACGGAAGGCAGGATTATTTCCGCCGTGTACAACTATTTCAGGCGGCTGTTATTCGTGGCGATAAGCGATAGATCGAACGCCGAAACGGCGGAACTTCTCGGTATAAAGGAATACGCGGTAAGAAAGACAAAAGAGCAGGCGGCGGCGTTTAGAGTTCTCGCAATAAAAAACGCCGTTGACAGACTGGGCGACGCCGATTACGCCGTTAAAAGCGGCAGGGCGGACGCAGACGAACTTTTATGGATAAATCTCTTTAAGATTATGACGGAATAACCGTAGGTGGGATTGTTATGGATATAGGTGCGAAATTATCTGAATTCTGGAAAAACTTCACCGGCTCTACCGAAATGATAGTGGCGTTTAGCGTAAGCGTCGTAGTGTTTTCGGTACTGTACTTTTATATGATAAAATTCCTGCTCGACAATAATTCGGGCGGGCTGGTTACGATTTTCGTTCTTTCGATGGTGCTTGGTGCGGGAATAATATCGTTAAGCGAAATGAACAGCGCGATCTATCTCATTATCCCCGCGATATATCTCGTAATAATCATCGTTTTGTACTCGGTGGAATTAAAACGGCTGATCTGGGCGCATACCAATATGAAACTCGCGGACGTAAAGCACGTCGGCAGAAGTTACGACGAAGAAAAAGTGGAAAAATGTATAAACGAGATAATAAAAGCCCTGCAGAATATGTCTAAAAACGACACGGGTGCTATCATCGTGCTTGCTACCGACAACGTTCCGTCGCAGATAATCGACAGTGGCGTTAAACTCGATGCGGATATTTCGAGTGAAATAATCGAAAGCGTATTTTTCCCCAAAACTCCCCTTCACGACGGGGCTATGATAATAAGCGATACCAAAATAATCGCCGCGGGGTGCTTTTTACCGCTGTCGCAAAACGTCGATAAGATACCGAAAGAACTTGGCACTCGCCATCGCGCGGGGATAGGCGTTACCGAAACCATCGACGTCGTTTCGCTAATCGTTTCGGAAGAAACGGGCGTTATATCCATCGCAAAGGCCGGCAGGCTTGCGCGGTACGCCGATTTCGAGGTTCTTAAAAAGACGTTGAACAAATATTACTGGCAAGAACTCGAAAGCGTGAGAAAGTAAGGAGAACAAAATGGAAAATAAAGTAGTTCGGGTCAATTACGAATCAAACGAAAATAAAGCAAAAACTTTTTGGCGTAACGTCGGTATAGGCGTGTTGTCCGTTTTGATCGCCGCACTCACCGTACTCGTTATTTCTTTAAGGTGAAACAATGAAAAATACCGGTTTTTATCCTGCTGAAATTCTTATTCCGAAGGTCGGTTCTATGGAGAAATGGTCGTGTATCGCGTGCGATCAGTTCACCAGCGAAAAGGAGTATTGGGACAGACTAAAAGAGTTCGTGGGCGACGCGAAATCCACGTTAAATCTCACTTTGCCCGAAATATATTTAAGCGACGACGCGGATAAGAGAATAGTAAAAATAAACGAAAACATAAGGTCCTATTTGGACGGCGGCACTTTTTGCGAACTCGACGAGGGGTATATCCTGACGGTCAGAAGTACCAGATTCGTCAAAAGACGTATAGGCATTGTCGCGTGCGTGGATCTGGAAGATTACGACTACAAAAAAGGCGTTAAACCGCTCGTCCGAGCGACCGAAGGTACTATAGAAGAGCGTATTCCGCCCCGCCTTAAAATACGCGAAAACGCCGAGATAGAACTTCCGCATATAATGATTTTATACGACGACGAAAGGCGCGAGATAGCCGAAAACCTTTACGACAGAAGAAATGAGTTCAAAAAACTTTACGACTTCGATCTCAATATGGACGGCGGGCATATAGAAGGATATTTTATTCCCGAAAGTGAAAATTTACGCGAAAAATTCGCCGCGCTTTTAGACGAAGACAGGCTTAAAGCCAAGTACGGAAAAGCCGACGAGTTCGCCTTTGCGGTCGGCGACGGAAACCACTCGCTCGCGACGGCTAAAGCGCATTGGGAAAGGGTGAAGGCGACGCTTAAAGGCGACGAGCTTAAAACTCATCCCGCGCGGTTTGCGCTTGCGGAATTTAACAATATTTACGACGAAGGCATTTACTTTGAGCCGATATTCCGTTTCGTAAAGGGCGTGAACGCGGAAGAGTTTAAAAGCGGGCTGAAAAATGCCGTTAAAGGGCATTATCGTTTGGCGATAGGCGGCAGCGTCGAAGACGTGAAGGGCGATTCCGCTTTGCCGACGGTGATTTCCGAAATAGATAAGTTCATTAAGCAATACGTAGGCGATAACGGCGGATCGGTCGATTACGTCCACGGCGAAGAAAACGTCCTTAAACTCGTAAAAGCCGACGAAAATGCGGTTGCGGTTATGCCCGATAAACTGAATAAAAGCGATCTTTTTAAGTTTGTGTCGAATAGCGGCGCGCTGCCGAGAAAGACTTTCTCTATGGGCGAAGGAATAGAAAAAAGATATTATTTGGAAGCAAAAAAGATAAAAAACTACAATAAAAAGGTACTAAAATGTTAAAAGTTTGTAAATTCGGCGGAACTTCTATGGCGGACGCCGCAGCAATCAAAAAAGTAAAAGAGATTATTTCCGGCGACGAGTCGCGCAGGTACATAGTCGTTTCCGCGCCGGGTAAGCGCAACAAGGACGACATAAAGATCACCGATACGCTGTACAAGTGTTACAACGACCTTGCCGAAAAGGGCAGTTGCAAAGAACGTTTTGCTCTTATTCGCGAAAGATTTTTGAAAATAGCCGCCGATCTCGGCATAAAATCCGACTTCAAAGCGGTTCTGGACGCTACCGAAAGGGAAATAGCGGAAAAGAAGAGCGCGGATTTCACCGCTTCCCGCGGGGAGTACCTTTCCGCGCGTATAATGGCGGAATATCTGGACTTTGAGTTCGTCGATGCCGAAGATATTGTGCGGTTCGACAGTCAGGGCAGGTTAAACGAGGATTATACCGACGACAAGGTCAAAACCCGCTTGGCGCGCATCGAAAGGGCGGTCATCCCCGGTTTTTACGGCAGGGATTCGCAGGGAAATATAAAGACTTTCAGCCGCGGCGGCAGCGATATAACGGGTTCTATTATAGCGCGCGGCGTAAACGCGGATATTTACGAAAACTGGACGGACGTCAGCGGCTTTTTGGTCTGCGATCCGAGAATAGTTCCGGGCGCCGAAACTATAAGACAAATAACTTATAAGGAACTTCGCGAACTTTCGTATATGGGCGCGTCGGTTTTGCACGCGGAAGCGATTTTCCCGGTAATGAAGGTCAAGATCCCCATCAATATCAGAAACACCTTTAAGCCCGACGATCCCGGTACTATGATCGTGCCTAACGAACAGTATAAATCGACGAACGACGAAATAATAACGGGTATCGCCGGCAAAAAGAATTTTACCGTTATTTTTATCGAAAAATCCATGATGAATTCCGAAGTCGGTTTCGTTCGTCGCGTGCTTTCGGTAATAGAGCATCACGGTCTTTGCATCGAACACGTGCCTTCGGGTATCGACACCCTTTCCATCGTGCTTGAATCCGAACAGTTGAAGGACGGCGTGCTTTCGGATATCGTCAACGAGATAAGGGAAAACGTCAGTCCCGATTACGTTCATGTTATCGAAAATATTTCGCTCATAGCCACCGTCGGACACGGTATGGCGCGCCGTAAAGGTGTTGCGGCAACGCTGTTTACCGCTCTCGCCAATGCGGGCATCAATATCGCTATGATAGATCAGGGGTCGAGCGAACTTAACATAATTATCGGTGTGGCGAATTCCGATTACGAGAAGTGTATAAAGGCTATCCACGACGCTTTCGTCGTTCAGAACAAGTAATAAATTTTATAGGAGCAAAACAATGAACTATGCAGAAGAATCACTTAAATTGCACGCAAAATTAAAAGGTAAACTTGAAGTCGTTCCAAAGGTCAAGATCGAAAATAAAGAAGACCTTTCGCTCGCTTATACTCCCGGCGTTGCCGAACCGTGTCTTGTAATAAACAAGGATTACGACAGATCGTTCGATCTTACGGGCAGGGGAAATCTGGTTGCGGTCATCACCGACGGTACTGCGGTTTTGGGACTCGGCGACATCGGTCCCGAAGCGGGTATGCCCGTTATGGAAGGCAAGTGCGCTTTATTTAAAACTTTCGGCGGGGTTGACGCTATCCCGCTTTGTATAAGAAGTAAAGACGTTGACGAGATAGTTAATACCGTAAAACTTTTGGCGGGCAGTTTCGGCGGCGTGAATCTGGAAGATATTTCCGCGCCCCGTTGTTTTGAAATAGAGCGTAGATTAAAGGAAGATCCGTCGGTCGATATTCCGATCTTTCACGACGACCAGCACGGTACGGCGGTTGTCTGCGTTGCGGCGACCATCAACGCGCTTAAACTCGTCGGCAAAAAGTGGGAAGACGTTTCCATCGTGTTCTCCGGCGCGGGCGCGGCAGGCGAAGCGATCGCAAAGTTGATGCTTGTTATGGGCGCGAAAGATATAGTTATGTGCGACAGAACGGGTATTATTTATAAGGGCAGAACGGAAAGGATGAATCCCGAAAAAGAACAGATCGCAGAGTGGACGAATAAGACGGGAAAACGCGGCACGCTTGCGGACGCGGTGAAGGGCGCGGATATTTTCGTCGGCGTTTCCAGCCCCGGTGTACTGACGCCGGAAATGGTGAAAACCATGAACGTTAATCCTATAGTTATGGCTATGGCTAACCCCGTTCCCGAAATTATGCCCGACCTTGCAAAACAGGCAGGAGCGGCGGTCGTCGGCACGGGCAGGAGCGATTTTCCCAACCAGATAAACAACGTTTTGGCGTTCCCGGGAATATTCAGAGGCGCTTTGGATTGCAGAGCGACGGATATTAACGACGAAATGAATATCGCGGCGGCAACGGCGATCGCGGGACTTATTTCGGACGATGAATTAACGCCCGATTATATAATTCCCGCACCGTTCGATAAGCGCGTAGCGCCAGCGGTGGCGGCGGCGGTCAAGGCTGCTGCCGTAAAATCAGGCGTAAACAGAATATAAATTTCGTTAAAAGTGAAGTTAAATATCGGGCGTTGAATATAAATTCTTCGCCCGATATTCAGACGCAATGATTCAGAAGATATAAAGATTAGCAAAAAAGGTGTAAAAACCGTTGCGTTTTTATCTGAAAAATGATATTATATACAAGCACGACGAAAAACTAATAGCAAATAAATATAAAAAGCGACAAATCGCAAAATAAGGAGAGATGTCAGAGTGGTCTAATGTGCCCGCTTGGAAAGCGAGTATACCGCAAGGTATCGGAGGTTCGAATCCTCTTCTCTCCGCCAAAGGTATCCGAAATCGAACCTTGATTTCGGATACCTTTTCTTTTGC
The DNA here is from genome assembly GCA_017612915.1 of Clostridia bacterium. Taxonomy (GTDB): domain Bacteria; phylum Bacillota; class Clostridia; order Christensenellales; family Borkfalkiaceae; genus UBA1259. The sequence continues at coordinate 8,679 of JAGAEX010000032.1, forward strand.
AATCAATCTAATTACGTTTTAAACTCAAATATTTCTTCCGTAATTTGTTTCGGTGGTCAAAGACGGTAGAAACTCTGCAGGATATTGTTTTCGCCGTTTCTGATAAAGATTTACCGCGAATATAAGAAGAACGGATTTAAGGTGAACAAACTCGGCGATTACGATTTAACGCTCGATTTCGATAAAAAACCGGAATAAACATTGACAGAAATAAACTTCTTTGATATAATAAATAGGTAAAGTATGGAATATGCTTATTCGATCGTAATGGCGGTTTTCGGTGGCGCGTTATTGTTATACGCCGGACTTATGGCGCTTACCAAAGACTATAAAATGTTGCCTTACCGCTCGCGTGTGTCGGTAAAACCCAAAGATCCGAAAAAATACGCCTTTCAACTCTCGAAAGTGATAGCGCTCGTCGCGGTGGCGCCGCTTTTAAGCGCGCTCACGGCGCTTTGGAATACCATAGCCGCAGTTATAGTTTTGATGGTTTCGGTCATAGTATTTATATGGCTTGGCACTAAAATAATGAAAAAAATCGATTAAGGAGAAAGTTTATGCCTATTTTTGACGGTATAGCGGAATTCAACAACGTGTCGCCGGTATTGCAGTGGGCTATATTTATAGTAGCCGTTCTTATCGCGATAGTGGCGGTAATCGCGGTTGGTATTTCTATTTGGCTCGCGATCAAGTACGTGAAGTTCAACAGGAAGAAAAACTCAGCGGGTATTACGGGGCAGGACGCCGCGAGAAAAATTCTCGACGCGAACGGGCTTAACCACATTAAAGTTTCCACTTTCGGTTCTATGATGTTCGGGAACAGTTATTCGCACTATTTCAAAAAAGTAAGATTAAGAAGGCTTACCACTAAAAAGGCAAGCATAACTTCGCTCGCTATCGGCGCGGAAAAAGCGTCGCTTGCCGTTCTCGATAAGGAACAGGACCCGGATATGGTAACGAGAATAAGACTTACGCCGTTTATCTATTTCGGACCGCTTGCCTTTATTCCGCTGATACTCGTCGGCGTGGTTATCGACTTTGCGTTGTTTAATTTTTCAGGTGTCGCGACCTTTATTGCGGCAGCGATCGGACTCGCGTTTTATGCGATATCGTTCGTTTTGTCTATAAAAGTTTTAAAGACGGAGATCAAGGCACAGAAGAAAGCGCTTGAAATATTGAGCAACGAAAATATGGCTAACGACGAAGAACTCGAAATGATGAAAGAATTGTACAAGATATATAATATCGAGTATGTCAACGATATAGTAATGGAATTTTTGCAACTTCTTTACAGGGTTTTGCTCCTGGTGGCGAAGTTGCAGAGCCACTCTTCGAGCAGTAGTAATAACTGACTTTTATTATCAAGGAAAAATTTATAAAAACGCTTGCAAAAAATACCGAAGTGTGGTATATTATTAAAGTGCTTATATGACTTTTGCTTATGAGAACGGTTTTCCGTTCTCATAAGTTTTTATAAGGGATCAAAGAGAACGTTAAAAGGGAGCGTAAAGTGAAAACTAAACCGATAGAAGAGATACAGGCGCTTTGCGACAAATACGCCGCACCCATAGGGCTTACCGTCGATAGCGTGGAATTCAAACAGGGCAAAAATCCCGCGCTTACCGTGTTCATTGATAAAGACGGCGGCGTTACGCTTGACGATTGCGAAAAATTGCACAACGCAATTTTCGATCCGCTGGACGAACTCGATCCGACTTACGGGCTTCCTTACACTCTTAACGTGTCGAGTTTAGGCGCGGACAGACCGTTTAAAAAGGAGCGGGACTTTTTATCGCATATCGGTAAAAAGGTGGAAGTCAGACTTTACGCATCGGTAAAAGGCAAAAAGTTTTATGAAGGCGAACTTTTATCCTACGACGGGGAACATATCGTTATTAAAGTTGACGATAATAATACCCTTTCATTTGACCTTAAAAGCGTCGTAAAGGTCAGCGAATACATTGATTTTTGATAAAAAACAACTTAAAGGTTTGTTAAAAATAGGAGAAAAAACATGATCAATCAGGATTTCTTTTTTGCACTCGAAGAATTGGAAAGAAACAAGGGCATTTCACAGGAAGAATTCATAACCGCCCTTCAGAACGCGATGACTATCGCGAATAAGAAGGCGACCGGTACTCCCGGTGAAGTGCGTATCAAACTCAATCCCGAAAAGAAGACCATACAGTTCTACGCCGAACGGGTAGTCGTCGAAGAACTTATAGACGCGGATAAGGAAATTACTTTGGAAGAAGCGCAGGAGATCAAAAAAACTTATAAACTCGGCGATATCGTTTCCGAAGAGATAAAGTCCAAGGACTTCGGCAGAATCGCGGCGCAGACGGCTAAACAAGTTTTGACGCAGAAACTTCGCGATATCGAACGCAACAATACCGTAAACGAATTTGAAGACAGGGAAGGCGAACTTATGACCTGTATCGTTCGTCGCGTGGAAAACGGCAACGTTTACGTTGAGATCGGCGGCAACCAGATAGAAGGCGTTCTTACGCCGAGAGATCAGGTGCCGGGCGAAAAATACGAAGTAAACCAATCTTTGAACGTATTCGTCAAAAAGGTCAGAAATACCGGCAAGAACGCGCAAATAATGGTTTCGCGTTCTTCTAACGGTTTGGTTCGCCGTTTGTTCGAGAACGAAGTGCCTGAAATCAAGCAAGGGGTAGTGGTGATTAAAAATATCGCGAGAGAACCCGGACAGAGAACGAAGATCGCGATTTACAGCGACGATCCTACGGTGGACGCGGTAGGCGCCTGCGTTGGGAACAAGGGCGCGCGCGTCAACGCGATAGTTTCGGAACTCGGCGGCGAAAAAATAGACATTATACCGTGGAGCGAAGATCCGCTTGAATACATTTCCCGCGCGCTTTCGCCCGCACGCGTCGTAAAAGTCGTGCAGACGGGTGAAGAAAGCGCGATGGTCGTCGTTCCCGACGATAAACTGTCGCTCGCTATCGGCAGAAGCGGACAAAACGCTCGCCTTGCGGTAAGACTTACCGGCTGGAAGATTGACGTTAAAAGCGAGAGTGCGGCGATAGCCGAACTCGGCCGTGACGCCGAACCCGCGACCGGCGCTGATCCGACGGAAGAATAATCTTATGGAAAAGAAAGTTCCTATGCGCACCTGTATAGCGTGCAGGGCTTGTAAACCCAAGAAAGAGCTTATACGCATCGTAAGATCGGACGAAGACATTTCGCTCGACAGAACGGGCAAAAAGAACGGCAGGGGTGCGTATATTTGCGACGACGCGAATTGTATAGCGAAACTGAAAAAGGGAAAACTCTTAAATCGTGCGTTTTCCTGTTCCGTGAGCGATGAAATTTACGACAAGATCGCGGAGGAATTCCGTGGGAAATAAAAGCAAAGCGGAGACTTTTATCGGGTTTGCCGTAAAATCCGGAAAATTCCGTTCGGGATACAATACGCTTGCGACTTTAAAAAAAGCGTACCTTATATTGGTGTGCAGGACGGCGGCGGAAAACACCGTGAAAGCGGCGGTAAAATACGCCGCGGGATACCGTTGCAGAGCGTTCGTTACGACCGATTGCGATTTGTGTGATCTTGCGCATAAAGAAGGTGCGAAAATAGCGGCGATAACAGATCTTTCGCTTGCAAAAGCGATAACTGTGAACGCTGCGCCGAATTTACAGGAAATAGTTTCGGGGAAATAACCACCCCGATCAGACCTAAATGGAGAGAAATATGGCAGAGAAGAAAATGCAGACCGGCAATATTAAAATTATTGCCGACATCTTAAAAGACAGCGGACTTTCCGCGCTTAAAGACAGTTTTTTGGATAGCGAGAAGAAGATAAAAGACTTCAAGGCGATTTTAGACGCTAAACTTAAAGAACTCGCGGAGCAGAAGGCGGCGGAGGCGGAAAGACTTGCGCAGGCTGAAGAAGCGGAAAAATTAAAGGTCGCGGAAAAAGCCGAAGAAATTAAAGAGGACGAAAGAGATACGGGATCGCAGACCGAAGATGCCGCGGAAAAAACTCCGTCCGAGACGGTCAAAAAGGACGACGCGCCTATAGAAAAGTCCGGCACAGGAGAAGTGAAGGAAGTTCCCGCGGAGACCAAACCCGCTGTTGAACAGCCGCCGGTCGAAAAGAAAATGCCGTCGTTTATCGTGCGCAGAGAGTTCGTGCCCGATAAAACCGCAAAAACGGACAAACCCGCAAGGACTTTCGTTCCGAGTGATAAGCCATTCGGCAAAAAGCCCGAATTCAATAAGTCCGCCGGTCGTAAACCGATGGGCACTTACGTTGCGCCGCCCGTTATAGATACTTCGGATAAGAGAAAGGATTACGGAAAGAAAAACGCGGGGAAAGGCGATAAGAATTACGAAGATAAACACACGATAAATAAGCGCGCGCTTATCAAAAACAATTTAAGCGTAGAAGATTTCGACGAAAACAAGACGGGGTACAGAAAATTCCGTCCGGTTAAAAAGGCGAAAGAACAGACGACTACGACTATCAAGATCGAGAAAGCGGTGGTCAATTCCGATATAATCCCGTTGAAGGTTTTAAGCGAAAAGATAGGTATTACCGCGGCGGAGATCACAAAACGCCTTTTTAAAGAAGGCATTATGAAGACCATAAACGATTCCATAGACTTCGATACCGCGGCGTTTATAGCGGACGATATCGGCGTGGAATTGGAACTTAAAATGGAAGAAACCGCGGAAGACGTTCTTTCCAAGGGCTTCGATCAGGTTGCGGATACCGACGATAAACTCGTTCGCCGTCCGCCCGTTGTTACCGTTATGGGACACGTCGATCACGGCAAAACTTCGATCCTTGACAGAATAAGAAAGACCAACGTTACGGCAGGCGAAGCGGGCGGTATTACGCAGCATATCGGCGCATATACCGTTACCGTGAACGGAAACCAGATAACCTTCCTTGACACACCCGGACACGCGGCGTTTACCGCTATGCGTGCGCGCGGCGCGCAGGCGACGGACATCGCGGTTTTGGTCGTAGCGGCGGACGACGGCATTATGCCGCAGACCATCGAAGCGATAAACCACGCCAAAGCGGCGGACGTTCCCATAATCGTTGCTGTCAACAAGATAGATAAACCCGAAGCAAATATAGATCGCGTCAAACAGCAACTCACGGAACACGGACTTCTTCCCGAAGAGTGGGGCGGCGACGCTATAATCTGTCCTGTTTCCGCTAAAACCGGCGAAGGGTTTGACGGGCTTTTGGAAAGTATCAATCTTTTAGCGGAGATCAAGGACTTAAAGGCAAATCCCGACCGTATGGCAAAGGGCGTCGTAATAGAAGCCAAACTCGACAGCAGCAAAGGTCCGATAGCGACTGTTCTTATCCAGAACGGTACTTTAAAGATCGCGGATAACGTAATAGTAGGTACGGTTACCGGTAAGATCCGCGCGATGACGGACGATAAAGGCAGAAAAGTTTCTTCCGCAGGTCCGTCCGTTCCCGTGTCCGTTATGGGGCTTGACGAAGTGCCTAACTCCGGCGATATTCTTTACGCGGTCGAGCAGGATAAACTTATGAAACTCGTCGCCGAAGAAAGAAAGAACAAAGAACGCGAAAATATGATAAAATCCGCGGCGAAAGTAACCCTTGACGACGTGTTCGACAGGATCGCCGAAGGTGAAATGAAAGGGCTTAACATTATCGTAAAAGCAGACGTTCAAGGCTCTGTCGAAGCGGTCAAATCTTCGCTTGAAAAACTTTCCAACGATGAAGTTAAGGTCAATGTTATCCACGCGCAGGCGGGCGCTATAAAGGAAAGCGACATTATGCTCGCGGAATCTTCTTCGGCAATAATCATCGGCTTTAACGTGCGCCCCGATTCCAACGCAAAGCAAATTGCGGAGCGCAGCGGTGTGGATATCAAACTTTACAGGGTAATTTACGAAGCGATAGAAGACGTCGAGAAGGCGCTTAAAGGTATGCTCGCGCCCAAATTCTCCGAAGTATATCTCGGAAAAGCGGAAGTTCGCGAAGTGTTCAAGATCTCGGGCGTCGGTCAGGTCGCGGGGTGCTACGTTACGGAAGGCAAGATTTTAAGAAACGGCAAACTCCGTATCTACCGCGACGACGTTATGATAACCGAAGGCAACGTGTTGCAGTTAAAACGATTCAAAGACGACGTGAAGGAAGTCGCGCAAGGCTACGAGTGCGGTATTTCGATAGAGAAATTCAACGATATCAAGGTCGGCGACTTTATCGAGTGCTATCAGATAGAAGAAGAAAAACAGTAATATGAAAGGCAAAACGAGCGGAATTTCAAGAACGGACAGGCTCAATAGCGAGTTCAAAAAAGAGATATACGAGATAATTGCACGAAGGCTTAATGATCCCGCCATAACCGAAATGGTTTCGGTTATGAAGGTGGACGTCAGCCGCGACCTATCGACCGCGAAAGTTTTCGTAAGCGTGTTTTCAAAGGATACGGAAAAGCGGGACAGAACTTTCAACGCGATAAAAGCTAACGCAAAGCGCATCCGTTTTGAACTCGGCGGCGCGATGAGAATTCGCACCGTGCCCGAACTTACCTTTATTTTGGACGATTCGATGGAGTACAGCGACAAGATGAATAAGATCTTTGCCGAGATAGAGAAAGGGGAAAAGAAGTGATAACGGTAAAAGAACTTTCCGAAAAACTTTTATGCGAAAAAAGCGTCGCGCTGTTTTGCCACGCGCGCCCCGACGGCGACACGATTGGTTCTGCCTGCGCCCTTAAACTCGCTCTCGAAAGCAAGGGCATAAAGGCACGGGTATATTGTTCTGACGACGTTCCGAAAAAATTTGCGTTTTTGGAAGAAACTCACTCCGTTCTCAAAGATCACGCGGGGGATTTTAGCGAATATTCGGCGCTTGTCGCGATAGATAACGCCGAAATATCGCGCATCGGCAACTTTGCGGACGCCTTTTCCCGCCATAAAAACACCTATTCGATAGATCATCATATATCGAACACGCGTTACGCCAAGATAAATTATATTGCGGAAAGATCGAGCAACGCCGAGAACGTGTTCGCGTTGATATCCGCTATGAACGTCAATATTACTCCCGATATTGCGAATCTTCTCGCGACGGGCGTTATGACCGACACGGGCGGCTTCCGCCATAAAAACGTTACGGCGGAGACCTTTTTCGACGCGGGAAAACTCGTGGAATTCGGCGCGGATATGAATACTATTTATTACAACGCCTTTACCCGCCAAAGTAAGGAGCGAGCCGAACTTTTCGGAAAAACGATGTCGAAGATCCGCTATTTTGAAGGCGGAAGAGTGGCGGTCGCGACCGTGCGCTTGCGCGATTTTGCGGAAACGAAGGCTTTGCAGGAAGAAACCGAAGGGTTTATCGATTTCGTTATGGGGATAGCCGGAGTGAGAGTCGGCGCGTGCGTTATGGAGACCGATCCCGATAAGTATAAGATAAGTCTTCGCTCTGACGGGGCAGACGTCAACGCAGTCGCGGCAACTTTCGGCGGCGGCGGGCATAAACTTGCAAGCGGATGCAGAATAGTCGGCGAATACGAAGAAGTGGTAGATAAACTCGTGTTCGCGATAGGCAGATATCTCGACTGAAATGAAAGGCTTTATCAATATCAATAAAGCGGAAGGCAAAACTTCCGCGCAAGCGGTCGCGGCGGTCAGAAAAGCGTTCGGCGTGCCTTGCGGACACATGGGAACGCTTGATCCTATGGCGACGGGTGTTCTGCCCGTTGGACTCGGCAAGACGACCAGACTTTTTCAGTATTTATTGGATAAAACGAAGGTTTATCGCGCGAAATTTCTGTTCGGCTTTTCGACGGATACTCTCGATACGACGGGGCAGACCGTTGATACGACGGCGGTAATTCCGACGGAAAAGCAAATACTCTATAATTTGCGGCTTTTTACGGGGGAAATAGACCAGATCCCGCCTAAATATTCGGCAAAATCCGTGGACGGGAAAAGGGGCTATCAACTCGCCCGTCGCGGGGTGGAGTTTTCGCTCCCGCCCAAAAAGGTGGAGATTTTAAGATTTTCTTTACTCACGCAAGTTTCGGAAAAAGAATACGAATTCGAGATAGAGTGCAAGGGTGGAACTTATATCCGTTCGCTCGCACGGGATCTCGGGTTTGCTTGCGGCTCGCTTGCCGTGATGAGCGGACTTTGCCGCACGAAAAGCGGAAAATTTTCATTGGATAACGCGGTTACGGCGGAAGAACTTTTATGCGCCGATAATCCCGAAAAATATATAATTCCCGCAGATATTGCCGTCGATTACGAAAAACTCGTACTTACTTCGCAGCAGGCTAAAAAAATACTCGACGGTGTGTACGAAGATTACGGTTTTAAAGACGGTATTTACAGGGTGTATAACGGCGAAGAGTTCTGGGGAATAGGAAAAACGCAAGAAGGACGGTTGAAAATAGAAGCGTATGTCAGGTAAAGATCAAACGCCTACGGTAGTCGCACTCGGCTATTTCGATAGCGTGCATCTGGGACACAGGAAAGTTATCGAAGCGGCAAAGACGCTCGCCGACGAACTTTCGGCAAGCGTTACCGTCTTTACTTTCGGGGGAAATCTTCGCGCTATGCTTTCCCGCAGGGACGATAAGTTCGTCTATTCGCTTGAAGAAAGGCGGGACATACTGCGCGAAATGGGCGTAGAGAATATTTACGTTCAGCCCGTAGATTTTAACTTTCTTTCTATGGGAAAACTCGCGTTTATAAATATGCTCAACCGTAAATTCAATATAAAAGGCTACGTGTCGGGCGTCGATTATAAGTTCGGCAAGTTCGCGAAAGGTACGACGGAAGATATAAAAAAGTTTGCGGAAGCCAATTCGCAGGTTTATAGGATAGTCGATACTTTGACGGAAGACGGCAAAAAAGTATCCACTTCGCGCATCAAAACCATGCTCTCGTCAGGCGATATAAAGGGGGCGAATATCCTTCTCGACAGACCGTTTTCCGTGTCGGGCACGGTCGTTAAAGACAGGGGCGTCGGCAGGACTCTCGGCTATCCGACGGCGAATATTAAGTTGGATAAAAACAAACAAACGGTCAAAGAAGGCGTTTACGCCGGACACGCGTTCGTTGACGGCACGCGCTACGGCGCTGTGATAAACTTCGGCTCACGTCCTACTTTCGGCGGTACGGAAGTCGTGTTGGAAACGCATATCGTCGGCTTTGACGGCGACCTTTACGGCAAGTCTTTGACAGTTTATTTCGATAATTATATTCGCGAAATACGCAAGTTTTTCAGCGAAGAAGACCTGAAAAAACAGTTGGCGGCGGACATTTCGTCGATAGAAAAAAATGAGTATTAAATTCGGGCCGAGCGGCAATTCGCAGGCGTTTTTCGACGCGGGGTTCGCTAAAAGCGAAGACTCTGCGACGTGGGTAAAAAACTTGGGGCTTGATTGTTTCGAGTATTCTTTCGGTCGCGGCGTGAATATGTCGGACGAAAAGGCTTTGGAGATCGGCGCGGCGTTTAAGAACGCGGGTGTAGAGATAAGCGTTCACGCACCGTACTATATAAATCTTGCCAATCCCGACGAAGAAATGGCGGTAAAATCCCTCGGTTACATTATAGATTCCGCGAAAAAGGTGATGCTGCTCGGCGGAAACAGAGTTGTCTTTCACCCTGCAAGTCAGGGAAAAGAAACGCGCGAAACTGCGGTCGCCCGTACCAAAGAAAGGTTTTTGCGGCTTGCGGAAAAAATTTATAATGAAGGGTTGGAAAAAGTTATGTTCTGCCCTGAAACAATGGGGAAACTCGCCCAGATAGGCACGGTTGAAGAGATTACCGATTTTTGCAAGACGGACGAGGCGTTTACCCCTTGCGTGGATTTCGGGCACGTCAACGCGCGGGAGCAAGGCTCGCTTAAAACGGAAGAAGATTTCGGTAAATTGCTTTCCGTTATGATAGACGGTTTGGGTTACGAGCGGGTGAAAAATTTTCACGTGCATTTTTCCAAGATCGAATATTCCGCTCGCGGCGAAGTAAGGCATCTGACGTTTGAAGATAAGATATACGGGCCCGAATTCGCTCCGCTTGCCGTAGCGCTCAAAAAATACGAGCTTACGCCGTATATCGTGTGCGAATCGGCGGGAACGCAGGATTTTGACGCGCTTATTATGCGAAAGATTTACTACAATAATTGACTTAAAGGCAAAATTTTGTTAGAATAAAACCGTATATGAAAATATTTCCCCTTTCCGAAGGTCAATGCTGTTTTTTTGAAGACAGGTTGAACAGGTTGTATTGTAGCGGAGTGGATATTGCGGAAGGATATTTTCTCCTTTCCGACAGTTCCGTTTATTATACCGACGCGCGGTATTTTTCCGCCGCAAAAATCAAACTGGAAAAAGCGGGGATAACCGCACTTCTATACAAAAGCGCGGACGATATAACGCAATATATCGCAAGTAAAAACGTAAAGACCGTTTTTATAGACTTTTCAAAGATCACGCTTACCCGTTTTGAAGAACTGAAAAGTATCTTCGGCGGGGCGGAGATAAAAGATTGCAAGGACGTAATAGAAGGCTTTCGCGCAGTCAAGACCGAAGAGGAGATTGCGTGTACGGAAAAGGCGTGTATTATATCTCAGAAGGCGGTCGAAGAAACGCTTTCCTATGCCCGTGAAGGTATTACCGAAAAGGAATTACTTAAATATCTCGAAGAGATAACGTTTTTGGCGGGCGGGGAAGGTATGGCGTTCGACACTATAGTGGCGTTCGGCGCAAATTCCGCCGTTCCCCATCACGAAACAGGGAATACCAAATTAAAATACGGCGACGCTGTGCTTATAGACACGGGTTGTAAGGTGAACGGGTATTGCTCGGATATAACGCGCACGGCGTTTTTCGGTAAGCCCGATAAGGATTTTTTAAGCGTTTACGACGCGGTTTTACGCGCGAACCTTAAAGCCGAAAAGGAGATCGTTTCGGGTATGAGCGGCAAAGCCGCCGACAGAATAGCAAGGGACGAACTATGTAAAGCGGGCTACGGCGAATACTTTACGCACTCGCTCGGACACGGCGTTGGGTTGGAAATTCACGAAAACCCGCGGTTGTCGCCGAGATCGAACGATATTTTGACTGAAAACGCGGTGTTCACGGTAGAACCGGGCGTTTATTTTGACGGAAAGTTCGGCGTTCGTATAGAAGACACCTGCGTTATGACGGCGGCGGGTGCAAAAAGACTTTTTGACGACGATAAAAAACTGCGGATTCTTTCGCGGAAAAAATAAAAAAAATTAACAATATATAATTCAAGGAGAAAAACATTATGCAAGCAGGTGAATTCAGAAAAGGCTCGACCTTCGAGTATGAAAATTCGGTATGGACGATAGTCGATTTCCAGCACGTTAAGCCGGGTAAAGGCGCGGCGTTCGTCAGAACCAAGATGAAAAACGTTATCGACGGAAAAGTCTTGGAAAGAACTTGGAACCCCACCGAAAAAGTTCAGGAAGCGCATATCGAAACCAAGAATATGACCTATTCTTACAACGATGGCGAACTCTATTACTTTATGGATCAGGAATACAATCTTACACCCTTAAACTACGAACAGGTCGAAGACGCTTTGATGTATATTAAAGAAAACGATCCCGTCGTGGTCAAATTCTATAAGGGCGCGGCATTCTCCGTCGATTGCGAAAACTTCGTGGTGTTAAAAGTCGTTCAGGCAGACCCGTCCGTTAAAGGCAACACGGCTACCAACGCGACCAAAGAAGCGGTTTTGGAAACGGGCGCGAAGATACAGGTTCCTATGTTCGTGAACGAAGGCGAACTTATAAGAGTTGACACCAGAACGGGCGAATATATGGAGCGTGTCAAGGGCTGATAGGATAAAATTATACCTGCAAAGCAAGCCGCCTTGCGGGTATTTTTTTCGTGCGATTTTATGAAAACGGCTCTCGTAACGGGCGCGAGCGGGGCGATAGGCCGCGCGATCGCGGAAAAGTTTTTAAATGACGGCTATTTCGTTGTCGGCGGTTATAACAAAAACGCCGACGGGCTTTTGCCGCTTAAAAACAAGTTTAAGGATAATTTCTTTCCTTTTAAGGCGGATCTGAATAATTCGTCCGATATTGCCGCACTTTACGGATTTTGCGAAAAGAATTTCGGGCATACGGACGCGCTTATTCTTAACGCGGGGAAAGACCTTTATAAACTTTTGACCGATACGACCGAAGAGGAATGGGACGAGATTTTTTCGGTAAACGTAAAATCGGCGTTCTTGCTCGCAAAATACTGCCTTCCCGAAATGATAAGACGGCAAAAAGGTAAAATACTTTTCATTTCTTCGGTGTGGGGCAAAGCGGGTGCGAGTATGGAAACGGCTTATTCCGCGTCAAAAGCGGCGATGATCGGGCTTACGAAAGCACTCGCCAAAGAAGTAGCGCCGTCGAATATAAACGTCAACTGCGTGTGTCCGGGGGTTATAGATTCCAAGATGAACGCCCGCTTTAACGCCGACGAAATGCGGGAACTTATCGATAGTACGCCGCTTAAAAGGTTGGGAACGCCCGAAGAAGTCGCAGACCTTTGTTATTTTTTATGCAGCGAGAACGCGGCGTTTATCACGGGGCAGGCGATTTCGATAGACGGCGGGTTCGGTTCGTAGTTTTAGCGCGGTAAAAACAGACGTTCGGCGTATAAGTAATTGTAATAGTTAAAAATCGAAAGCCATTGACAAAACGCGGAAAATGGTGCATAATTTTTCCGTAAAACTTTTGAAAAAGGAGACAAGATGTTAACAGCGATTTCAGGGATAAATTGGGGGGACGAAGGTAAAGGTCGTATGGTCGATCTTTTGAGTTCCGATTACGATATAGTCGTCCGCTATCAGGGCGGCAACAATGCGGGGCATACCGTTATCAACGAACGCGGTAAATTTATTTTGAATCTTTTGCCGTCGGGTATTCTTCGCGAAGAAGTGATAAACGTTATGGGCAACGGTATGGTGATAGATATAAAGCACCTGGTCGAAGAAATGGGAAGATTAAAGGACGCGGGCATAAAAATTTCGCCCGCTAACCTTAAAATAAGCGACAAAGCGGCGATTTGTATGCCTTATCATATAATGCGCGATTGTCTTGAAGAAGCACGGCTTTCGGATAAGAAATTCGGTTCTACACGTCGCGGTATTGCACCGTCTTACGGCGATAAATATATGAAAAAATCCATCCGTTTAGGCGAACTTTTCGATGAAAAACTGTTAAAGGAAAGACTGACCGATATCGTCGAGTGGGAAAACCTTATGGTCGCGGGCGTTTACGGGGCGGAGCCCGTTACCGTTAACGCGATGGCGGAACACCTTAAAAAATACGGAGATATGATTAAGCCTTTCGTGTGCGACGTGAGTTTATATTTAGACGAACAGGCAAAACAAGGTAAAAAGATACTTTTCGAGGCGCAACTCGGCGCGCTTCGCGACATAGATTTCGGCATTTATCCGTTCACGAGTTCTTCTAACTCCATAGCGGCGTACGCGCCTATCGGGGCGGGGATACCAAACCATAAGTTAGACCTTTCCATCGGCATTATGAAAGCCTATTCCACTTGTGTTGGCGAAGGACCTTTCACAGCCGAATATTTCGGCGAAAAGGCGGAAAAACTCCGTCAGGCGGGCGGCGAATACGGCGCGGCGACGGGAAGACCGAGAAGAGTCGGACCCTTCGACGTCGTAGCGAGTAAATACGGTATCCGTATGCAGGGCGCGGACGAGATCGCGCTCACCAAACTCGACGTGCTGTCGGATATGGACGAGATAGAAGTCTGCGTGGCGTACGAGAAGGACGGCAAACAGACGACGGATTTCCCGTTCCCGCAAGGACTTGACGCATATAAACCCGTGATGAAGACCTTTAAGGGCTGGAAAAAGGATATCAGCGGTTGCCGTAAAAAGGAAGAACTTCCGAAAGAAGCGCTCGAGTACATAGATTTTATCGCAAAAGCAACGGAAGCGAATATCAAATACGTCTCCGTCGGTGCGGAACGCGAAGCATACATAGTGTTTTAAGTGTTTTCAGCAAGCCGCCGCACTTGTCGTGCGGCGGCTTGCGTTAATCTACGGAGAAAAACGATAAATCAAAGGAGATAAAGACGACGATGGTAAAGACCGGTTGTCTATCAAGTGCGTATTTCGGTGCGGAAGATTACGAAGAAGGTTTAAAAAAGTTAAAATCGCACGGATTCGACTGCATAGATTACAGCGGTTTTTTCGATCCCAACGGCGAAGTGTATCAGATTGACGACAAAAAACTTAACGCTCGTCTTACCGATCTAAGACGTGCCGCCGCGGATACAGACGTTAAAATATGGCAGATGCACGCTGCATGGCCGCTCGACGATGCTACACCGCAAAGTCGCAAAGCTGGCGATAAAGTTTACTTGAAATCGATAAAAGCGGCGAACGTTTTGGGGTGCGAATATCTGGTTATCCATCCTGCAATGCCTTACGGTTGGGGGAAAGAGCCTTCCGTACAGGAAGTTTACGATATAAATTACGAACGTTTTTATAATTTATTGCCTTGCGCGAAAGACCAAGGGGTAACGCTGTGCCTTGAAAATATGCCGTTCGGTGAGGAAGGACATTCGTTTTCAAAGGTAAAAGACGTAAAGACTTTTATCAGAAACGTAAACGATCGGCATCTCGGCGCTTGTTTGGACACAGGGCACGCTTTCGTTACAGGCGATAACTGTTACGACGCGATAAAAACGCTTGGCGAAGACCTTTTGACACTACACGTTCACGACGACGCCGTTAAACAGGACAGACACCTGATTCCTTTTCAGGGCAGCGTGGACTGGGAAGGCTTTATAAAAGGATTAAAGGAGATCGGGTTCGACGGATGCATTTCGCTTGAAACTTCGATAAGCGTTAAAACCCCTGAACCTATGAGAGAACAAATGCGCATCGCGCTCGCAGGGATTTGCAGATATTTTGCAGAACGTATAGGAAGAAATTAAATGAAAAGACAATGTGGAATTTTAATGCCCGTTTTTTCCCTGCCGACCGAGTACGGTATCGGCGATTTCGG
>JAGAEX010000033.1 GCA_017612915.1 Clostridia bacterium
AAACCCGCTAAAGCGGAAGTGAATAAAGAAGTCAAATACGAAAATCCCACCGAAGAAACGATGTTCGGAATACAGGAAGAAAAGAAATAAATAATAAACACGGTGCAAAACGATGAAAGAATATAAAAACGTTCATATTCTCGACCACCCTTTAATAAGGCATAAACTTGCAATTATCAGGGACAAGAATACGAACACTAAACAGTTCAGAGAAATAATAGGCGAACTTGCAACGCTTATGGCGTACGAAAGTTTTAAGGACGTGCCCACGCAGGAAATAGAAGTGGAAACGCCGCTTGAAAAAACCAAACAGACTGTAGTTAAGGAAAATTCGGTGGCAATAGTTCCGATACTCCGCGCGGGGCTTGGTATGGTGGACGGCATTTTAACGCTGTTCCCCGCGGCAAAAGTAGGGCATATAGGTCTTTACCGCGACGAAGAAACGTTAGAACCGCACGAATATTACTGCAAATTACCGACGAATATCGATCGTAAAGTGGTAATGGTGGTAGATCCTATGCTGGCGACGGGCGGCAGCGCTTGCGACGCGATAAAAATGCTTAAAAAGCGCGGTTGCAAGAAGATAAAACTTATGTCTATAATCGCTGCGCCGGTAGGCGTTGAAAAGGTTGCGGAAACGCATCCAGACGTGGAAATTTACGTTTCTACGCTCGACAGGTGCTTAAACGAAAACGGATATATTCTCCCCGGTCTCGGCGACGCGGGCGACAGAATCTTCGGAACGAAATAACGCCTTGTAAAAAAGATAAAAAAGCACTCGGCAAAAAGCCGAGTGCCTTTTTTATTTAATTTAATTTACGCTAAAAAACTGTTCAGCGATAAGTCCATTTTGTGCGCCAGAACGAACAGCGTTTCTATCTTCACCTTTTCGCCGCGAACGATTTTATCGTAAGTTTTTACGTCTATATCGAATTTTCTGCAAAAATCGTAAGCGGAAATGCCGTGCTTTGATACGTAGTTTTCTATCGCCGTGCCTTTTACTATGTAATCCATAATCTTTCTCCTTATATTTGTATTTCAAAAAAATAAGTGCCGCAACCTTGCGATATGCGGCACTATGAGAAACGCATTATCGAAGGTTAGTTTTTGTCAAAAACCTAACTGCAAAACAACAATAATTTTTCCACGAAAAATCATAGCACCGTTTTCTTCGATAATAGCGTTATCCCCGCTATATCGAGTGCTAATGATTTTTACAAAATCAGGAAAAATTATTCATTTGTTTTATTATGCACAAAACATAACGTTAGGTTTTTGACATTATCATTATACAATACTTAAACGGGCAAGTCAAATTTATTTTTCCGCGTAAACTTGAAAAGATTGTTATATTTTGTCTTGTTTTGTCGAAAAACGGAAAAAGTTATAAAAATAACCGAAAAAACATCTAAAAAAAACGGAATTTATCTTAAAATGCGGCAAATTGCCGAAAAAATTGCCTTTAAAAATGAAAAAGCCCCTTAATCCCCTTGGATTAAGAGTACCCCCGTCGGACTTAGTCCGCTGCGTTAAAAGTTTTTGTTAGCGTTGATAAATGCGAAATAGAACGCCGCACTTTCTTCCGTTTCAAATAACTTTACGCAATTTGTAAAGAACTTTTCCATTGTCTACCTCCTTTTCGGCGAAACCGCCGTGTTTACCGTTAAAGGTGAAACAACAAAAAATATTAAGTTGTTCAAGCCTTTCGACTTTTCGGATATTATTATATTCTTTTAGGTTTTTTTGTCAAATATTTTAACCGCGGTTTTTAAAATATTTTTTTATTTTTTTATCTTTTGCGTCATATATCCTTGACTTTGCAGATTTTGGCATTATTTTATTCAAATCAAAGTCAAAGGTTTGACGGAAAACTTTTTTTGTTATATAATTTTATACAAGATTTAAATTATTTTTTCGGGTGGTTTATGAATTTCGATTTAGACAACCTTAACGCAGCGACAAAAGAAGAACGCCTTAACGCGCTTGACGCCATTATACGCACGGAAAAGGAAAAACCCGCGTTCCGTGAGAACGACGCGAACAACCATATTCACACTATTTATTCCTTTTCGCCGTACTCGCCGACAAAAGCGGCTTATATGGCGTATTCCGCGGGGCTTACTAGCGCGGGTATTATGGACCACGATTCCCTATCCGGTGCGGAAGAATTTAAATCCGCCGCCAAAATGTTAAATCTCGGCGCGACCTGCGGTGTGGAAGTCAGGGCAAAATTCAAAAAAGGGTTCGGAAAAATCAATCACCCCGACCAAGCCGACTGTATCTATATGGCGGCGCACGGCATACCCGCCCAAAGCGTAAAGCCCTTAAACGACTATCTTGCTTTTTACCGTGAAAAACGCTACGAACGCGACGCGAAAATGTGTGATTTAATCACCGAAAAATACGGCAAGTTCGGCATAACGCTGGACTTTAAAAAAGACGTTTATCCCTTATCGCAAGCGCAAGAGGGCGGCTCTATTACCGAACGGCATCTTTTATTCGCGCTTTCCAAAAAACTTGCCGACCGTTTCGGCAGAACTGACGCGCTTTTAGACTTTTTGACGGACGACTTAAAACTCGGCGTTTCCGAGAAAATAAAGGGCTATCTTTTAGATCAAACTAATCCGCACTTTTTATACGACCTTTTGGGCGTACTTAAAGCCGATACCAAATTCTTCTATATCGACGCGGACGAAGAAATGCCGGACGCGTACGAATTCGTTAAACTTGCAAAGTCTTACGGTGCGATACCCGCTTACGCATACCTTGGCGACGTGGGGGATTCGGTTACCGGCGACAAAAAGGCGCAGAAGTTTGAAGACGACTTTTTGCCCGAACTTATGGAAGAGATTAAAAAGGCGGGATTTTTGGCTGTGGCGTATATGCCGACCAGAAACACCAAAGCGCAACTTGACAGGATAATGGGGTTCTGTCGCGAATACGGATTTTTCCAGATAAGCGGCGAAGACATAAACTCCCCCCGTCAGAAGTTCGCCTGCGCGGCGCTTGGGTTGCCGGAATATTCGCACCTTATCGATTCGACTTGGGCGTTAATAGGGCACGAGGCGATTTCGTCCGAAAAGGGTATAGAATACGGTATGTTCTCCGAAAAATCGGTCAAAGAAACGCCAGATTTACAGGAACGCATACTGAAATTCGCACGGTTAGGCAGAAAAACGGTTAAGTAAAGTACGAAATACTTAAAAAATAAATTTAGGATTAAATAAAAGGAGATTTAAAATGGGTGTTATCAATTTGAAAGGTAAAGTAGCAGTCGTAACCGGCGCAAGCCAAGGTCTTGGCGAAGCGCTTGCTAAACGCTTGGACGCGGAAGGTTGTTCCGTTGCCGTTTGCGACTTCAATATAGAAGGCGCGAAAGTTATCGCCGCGGGACTTAAAGACGCTATCGCTATTCCCGTTGACGTAACTAATTACGAACAGTGCGAACAGATGGCTAAAACCGTACTCGATAAGTGGGGCAAAGTGGATATTCTCGTTTCCAACGCGGGTATAGTTAAGAGCGGCGACATTTACAATCTTACGCCGCAAGCGTTCGCGCAGGTTACCGCAGTTAACCTGAACGGATATTTCAACGTCGTAAAGGCGTTCGCACCCGCTATGCTGGCGGCAAAGTCGGGTAGCATTATTCAGATAAACAGTAAGTCCGGCAGAAAGGGCAGTTATAAGAACGGCGCGTACGCGGCAAGTAAGTTCGGCGGCGTGGGCTTAACGCAAAGCCTTGCCCTCGAATTCGCCGAAGCGGGCGTCAGGGTAAACTGCATCTGCCCCGGCAATATGCTTAATTCGCCCCTGTGGGTAAACTCGCTGTTCAAACAGTACGCGGCAAATCAGGGCATAACCGAAGAAGAAGTCCGCGCTAAATACATCAACCAAGTTCCGATGAAACGTTCCTGCGAATACAAGGATATAGAAGACGTTATGGTATTCCTTGCGTCCGAATATTCGAGTTATATGACGGGGCAGGCGATAAACGTAACCGGCGGACAACAGATGTAAAACATCACGGCAGCATTATAGTAGCATTATAACATCAAGTTTTTCGGAGATACTATATGAATTTTAATTTAATGCACCCTGCCGAACAGATAGTTCTGTTATTAAGCAGGGTATATCAGAAAGGTCTTACCACCACTTCCGGCGGCAACCTTTCTATTAAAGACAGCGAAGGGGTTATCTGGATAACGCCTTCTGGGATAGACAAGGGTTCACTCACCGCCGCGGATATATGTAAAGTTCTGCCCGACGGTACGGTTATAGGAAAGTACAAGCCCAGCGTGGAACTGCCTTTCCATAAACTCGTGTACGAAACCCGTCCCGACGTGTCCGCCGTTTTGCACGCGCACCCGCCGGCACTCGTTTCTTACAGCCTTATAAGAAAGATACCCGATATAAATATCGTTCCCACGCCCAGCGAAGTGTGCGGCAAGGTGGGAATTGCCAAGTACGAAGTTCCGGGCAGCGACGCCTTGGCAAACAGAATAGTTGAAGAAATCAAAAAGGGTTTGAACGTCGTAATTATGGAAAACCACGGCGTTATAACCTGCGCGGATAACCTGTTCGAGGCGTTTAAGCGGTTCGAAACGCTTAACTTCGCCGCGTCGATAGGTATCACCGCGTCCACTATCGGAACGCCCGTAAGTCTTACCAAAGATCAGTTGAAAATCTATTCGACCAAGGGCAAAAACGTTTTGGGAGAGTTTATTCCGAGTGAGTTTTCGTCCGACGAACGCCGTTTGAGAAAGGAAATGTGCGCGCTGATACACAGGTCTTACGATCAGGGGCTTTTCACCAGCACGCAGGGTACTTTCTCGGTAAGGCTGGATAAACACACTTTCCTTATTACGCCCTACGGCGTGGACAGAAAGTATATAGAACCCGAAGATATCGTCCGTATCGAATACAACTGGCGCGAAGCGGGTAAAAATCCCAGCCGTTCGGTGGAACTGCACAAACTCATCTACGACGAACACCCCGAAATCAACGCGATAACCGTTGCGCAGCCCAAGTATATTATGGCTTTCGGCGCAACGCATACTCCGCTTGACAGCAGGACTATTCCCGAATCCTATATCGCTATGCGCGATATAGCGGTGTTGCCGTTCGGTACGAATATAACAGATCCTAAACGGCTTTCCGCGGCGATAAGCGTACACTCGCCCGTCGTTTTAATTCAGAACGACAGCGTGATAAGCACGGGCAACACGCTTATTAACGCGTTCGACCGTCTGGAAGTCGCAGAGTTTACCGCCAACACCGTTATCCACGCGAAGATGATAGGCGATATCGTGATGATAAGCGATAACGAAGTGTCGGATATAAACAAGGCCTTCCATCTCGACTGATAATATTCCGTAAAAGCGATTGCTTCGGCTTTCGCTTTTATTTTAAATTCATTTTTTATAAGGAGACGATTATGGCAAAATTTATTCAGGAACCCGCGCATACTTTTAACGAATATCTGCTGATTCCCGGGTATTCTTCTAAGGACTGCATCCCGAACAACGTAAGTCTTAAAACCCCCGTCGTCAAATACCGCAAAGGCGAAGAACCCGCCCTTTCTATGAATATTCCGCTGGTTTCGGCGGTGATGCAATCGGTGTCGGGCGACAGGCTTGCCGTAGCGCTTGCCAAAGAAGGCGGCATTTCCTTTATCTACGGTTCGCAGCCTATCGAAGAACAGGCGGC
>JAGAEX010000034.1 GCA_017612915.1 Clostridia bacterium
CATAAACATCTTCGCACCAAGTCAAATCGCGACGACCTGGTCGGCAAAGGCGTGTATTATTGCGCTATTTGCGACGGCGCGTTTTATAAGGGTAAAGAAGTTATGGTAATAGGCGACGCCAACACCGCGTTGCAGTATGCTATACTACTTTCTTCCTATTGTAAAAAAGTGTATTTATATACGCTTTTCGATAAACTCTTCGGTGATAAGAGTTTACAAAAGACGGCGCTTGCGAAAGAAAACGTGGAGTGGGTCAAGGAAGTCGCGGTAACGGATTTTATTGGCGACACCGAACTGACTGCGGTCGAGTATAAAGATAAAGACGGCAATATCAAAAGGCACGAGATCCCCGCGGTGTTCGTAGCGATTGGGCAAATACCCGATAACAAAGCGTTCGCCGGTTTGGTTGATTTAGATAAAGAAGGCTATATAATCGCCGACGAGAGTTGCAGGACCAAAACGGACGGATTGTTCGTTGCTGGCGATTGCAGAACCAAAGCGGTAAGGCAGGTTGTAACCGCGGTAGCGGACGGGGGGATCGCCGCGACCAACGCGAGTCTGTATTTAGAAAGTTTAGAGTAAAAAGACATAAAAATATTACGCGCCCTGCGTTAAACGCAGGGCGCGCGTTTTATATTTTTGAGTTTATTTAATCAAGTGGCGAGAAAATGCCGAGAAGAATTATGCCCGCAAACGTTGCAAGTATCGCAAGATAATGTTTCCAGGACAGTTTTTCTTTTAAGAATATCCTGCTCCACAGTACCGAAACCACGCAGTAAGCGGAGATCATAGGCATACCCGCGTCAAAGTCGGAGAACATTACAGCCATATAAAACATCTGACCGATGGTTTCGCAGACGCCGCCGAGTAAAAGGTTGCGGCGTAAGGTTTTTGCGGCAAGGGCGTTGCCTTCGCCGTTTTCCGATATTTCGCCGAAAGTAAAGAATTTGTCCTTTTTAACGAATTTCACCCAGCAAAAGGCGATGAGCGCGAACAGTACGGCGGTAAACTCGAACGCGGTGTTTGACGCGTAGTCGGACATATCGAAAAGTTCGAGTTCCGATATCATCTGGTCGCCGACCGTTCCCAAAGCGTCCATTATTAAATAAATTACGGGGATAAGTATTGCGATTAAACTCTTTGTGTACTTGAAATTCGATTTATTCTGCCGCATAAGTTTGATCTGTTCGTCTTCGCGGTATTCTACGATACCGAGAGCGATTATGCCGACGGTAATTAAAATAACGCCGACGGCCGTCCACGTATCGAGTGTCGCCCAGCCGATAATAACGCATATAAGCAGCGCGAGAGAACCCGAAGAATTACATATCGGCGAAGAAACGGAAAGCTCTATATACCTTAGTCCGGCGTATCCTATCACCATAGCCGCAAGATATATCGCCGCGACGGGTAGATACTGCACGAAATCCATCGGCTTAAAGTCGGTATAGATGATCGTGCGCCACCACTCCGGATCGGCTTCTTCTGCGAGCGGGGGAATAAACGCGCTTGCGATAAGGGATATGACCGCGTGAAGCCCCATTATAACGCCCACCGCGAAAATAACTTTCCAGTGGCTATGTTTATCCTTTTGCGAAGTGCCGATTTTTGAAAACAAATCCGAACCGCTCCAGCTAAGGAGCGCAACGGCTGCAAAAATAAAATACATAAAATAGTTTCCTTTTCAGTTTTTCGTCAGGTGTGTCGTAAAAATCGTTTAATCGTAGCCGCGGAGCGCCGCGTATTTTACCGATGGACGTATTATTTCCAAAAACTCTTTTGCGGTTGCGCCATCGACCGCGGAAAGTCCGCCCGAAATACAGTTGTCGCCGCTTTTAAATTTTTGCATAAAATATTTGTCCGCGCCCTTTATCCACTCGGCGATCTTTATTATATTTTCCGCCTTATGATACTCAGCGATCAAAGTGGTGCGGAACTCGTAGCCTATTGCGCCCGAAAGTAAAAATTCCACCGTTTTTTCCACGTTTTGAGTGTCAAAACTCTTAAAACCTATAATTTCCGCGTAGTTTTCGCGGTCGTTTTTTATATCTATGGCAAAGTAGTCGGCGAGTTTTTCTTTCGCTAAAAGTTTTACCATTTCGGGGTTAGTGCCGTTCGTGTCCACCTTTACCGAATACCCTATATCCTTGACTTTTCTGATAAAATCGGGAAGGTCGGGATTTAAAGTCGGCTCTCCGCCGGTGATGCAAAGCCCTTCCAAAATGCCCTTGCGCTTTTTAAGATAGTCCAGAACTTCGTTTTCCGGGATAACGGCGAGTTTTTTGCTGTCTAAAACGAGTGCGGAATTATGACAAAACCCGCACCTGAAATTGCAACTTCCCGTAAACACGGTTGCCGCAACGAACCCGTCGAAGTCAACGAGCGATAATTTTTCCAAACCGAAAATTTCCATAAAAAAAGTATACTATTTATTCGACGTGTTTGTCAATTATTTTAAATTGTGATACAATATAAACAAGGTGATTTTATGAAAGCGGTTATTCAAAGGGTATTAGGCGCAAAACTTTTAGTCGAAGGGAAGACTGTTTCGGAGATAGGCCGGGGGCTCGTGGTCTTTTTGGGCGTCGGTAAAGGCGATACGAAAGCGGACGGCGATTATTTTATAAAAAAGCTGCCGCCGCTTCGCATTTTTGAAGATGAAAACGAACGGATAAATCTTTCCGCTATAGACGTCAAAGGCGAAATACTTCTCGTTTCGCAGTTTACTTTGTTTGCCGATACTTCGCACGGCAACCGCCCGTCTTTTTTCGACGCGGAAAGCCCCGAAAAAGCAGACGAACTCTATAAATACGTCGGTAAGGGGTTAGAGAGTTTTCTGCCCGTAAAATACGGCGTTTTCGGTGCGGATATGCGGATAGAACAGATAAACGACGGGCCTTTTACCGTGGAAATGCAAAGCAGATGATCGGTAAAGAAGGTAAATTTCAAAAAATGCTTGCAGTTTTTAAAACAGTAGATTATAATATATAAAACAACTTTTTTAAGGAGAAACAACGTTATGAAAAAATTATTGCTTATAATTCTTTCGGTAGTAGCGTGCGCTTGTTTTGCCGTCGGTTTTGCCGCTTGCGGCGGAGACGACAATAAGAACGACGAACACGTACATACCTATTCGGCAGAATGGACTTCCGACGAAACGTACCACTGGCACAAAGCCACTTGCGAACACAAGGAAGAAGTTTCTGACAAAGCGGCGCATACGATAGTTGACGGTACTTGTTCGGTTTGCGGCTACGTCGTGACGGAAGACCCCGAGATCCCTGAAGATCCTGAAATCCCCGAAGATCCCGAAAGACCCAACACTCCGTCTGAAATGTACGGCAGGGTAGATGCGGAAAAGATATTCAGCGCTTTTTCCGACGACGCTTATACCGTTAAAATAATCGGCGGCGGTGACGAACTTCAGTTTGCTTTTAGCGTTAAAGACCTTTTCTTAAAGTTGGATGTGGATAGAACGAAAGCGGTCATAGATCCTTCCGGTATTTATTTCCAATATAAAAACGAGTCCGGTTACGCGTCGCTTTATGCTCTTTTAGATTCGTTGGCGTTAAATATTTTCGATATGCCGATAGACGCGATCGTTGAAATGATCAACGCGTATTTGCCTGACGGTTGGGAATTGGAAGACGTCATATCTATATTCTGTAGCGAAGATGGATTTAAGATCGATAAATCAAAGGCGGCGGCTTTTGCCGAAACTTTCTTCAAAGAAGGCGTATCCCTCGCCGATGTTGTTTTATGGGCGGATGACGGTCTGACTTACGAAGAAGTACAGGCTATCCTTCCCGCAGAAACTATCGAAATGATAAACTACGCTCTGCCCGAAGGTTATTCGCTCGAAAATATTATGCCGATACTTAAAAACGTAACTCCCGACGGGATTAAAGCGATAGTTAACGCGTTCCAAGCGGGCGAACTCTCCGAGGACTTGATCAATGCGATATTGCCCGACGGGTTTACCGTTGACTTATTAAATTACGTTCTTCCCGAAGGCATAACCGTCGATAAGTTGATCGAAGCGATAAACACCGTTGTAAAATACGTCAACGAAATAGATTTCGACGCGTTGATGGCAGCGCAAAAAGAAGCGCAGGCGGTATTACTTAACAAGGTTATCGACTTTTTGTTTGTTGCTGAAGAAACGGACGAAGGCGTTAAATATACGCTTAATTACGGTCTTATAAAAGAATGGAATCAATATTTACACGACACGACTTTGGCGGAAATGCTCGACGAAGAACTGGGCGAAGGTTTCGTAGATTCGCTTGTACAGAGCATCACGATGTTGCTTGACACCCAGTTAAGCAGCGTGAAGGCGAAGATCGAAGAAAAGTATTTAGATAATATGACGATCGAAGAATTGCTCGACGCAATTTACGAAGTTGCGGAACAGATCACGCCTATTATAGACGGCATGGTTTCCGACGCAACCGAGAAAGAGATAAATAGCCTTGCGTTCGTTAATTATTGTATAGACACCGTAAAAGAATACCTTAACGACGAAGTTTTTATGGCAAAAACCGTTGCCCAAGCGATAGAAGATTTCTCGGGCGGCAAAGTCAACAGGGGAAAAATAATAGAATATTCGGGAGAGATCGTCGATTTCCTTAAAAACAACACCGTTTATAGCACTGCACTTTGGATTTCGGCAACTGTTGCAAGGGTGAAGGATGACGAAACGCCGGAATCCGGATCTGCGGTTGCGGTAGCGGAAGCGGCGAGCATGGCGGATATGCAAGCGGAAATAGACGCGATGGTTGACTATATAGCGGAGAAAATAGACGCGTTTGCCGATATGCTTATTGAAAAATATCCCGTATATTTTATAATAAACGCTGACGGAGAACTTGAAGAATTGTCTATAAGCGCTGCGATTTTCGACGAAGACTTTGAAGACAGCGCTGATATCAGTCTTTGGATTAAGAAAGGTGATCATTTAGGCGACGTTATTTCCGAAAAAGAGAAAGCGGAAATGGCGGGTTATGCGACTAAATATTCTTTGGCGGATTTCAAAAATTATAGATACGCTTATTATACTGATGAATATTATTATGACTCATTATATGTAAAAGAGATAAAAGTTATAGTTGAAGTTGAAGAGAACGAAGGTACTTACGTTATCGCCAGAACCGTCGATTATCAAGACGGTTATAAAGATATCGTTTATTATTACTTTGAAGACGGCGATCTTTCCGACTCGGCTTGCACCATAGAAAACGGCAGAGTTACTTATTCCGTTATAAGTTCTGTTACCGAATATTATGTGGAGCCTGAAGAAGAATACGGGGAAACACCCAGTTACGAGCACGTTCGGTTGGTAGTCGTCGGAGATGCGTTCTGCCTTGAAAACGATAGGTTTTACGTAAGTGGTTTTGTCTATCCCGAAGAAGCCTGATAATTGCAGTAAAAAATCATAAAGAAA
>JAGAEX010000035.1 GCA_017612915.1 Clostridia bacterium
AGTTTTATGTCCATCTGGTTGTTGAGAAAAGAGCCCACTTTTAAGACGCCGCCGTTAAGCACCTTCCCTTTCTCTTTAATTGCGTGTTTCAATGCTTCCATACAACCTTCCGTAAACGAATAAAACCTTTTTTAAAACCGAAAAACAGGTTTGATAAAACCTGTCCGATATAAAAGTCCTATTACCGCTTTAAACAGCGGTAGGCTTTTACCAATAGTCGCGCATTTCGGCTGCGCGGTAGAAACGTTCGTGCCATTTTTTACGAACTTATATCGGCGAGATATTTAATTTACGGTAAAATTATAACAAATTTTACTTCTTTCGTCAAACCTTTTACACCCGTTTTTCAGACTTTTTTAATTTCTTTTCAAGAGATTCCAATTTATCCCGTCAGCGGTGTAATTTTCTATATAATCGACGACTTCCGCCTGCGAATCGAAGACTTTATACAGCATTTTGCACTCTTCGTTTACATACCCTTCGGCTATTATTTTATCGAGATACTTTTCGAGATCGGTATAATAACCGAAACTGTTATATACCGCTATCGCCTTTTTATGCCTTCCGAGTTGCTTTAACGTCAACACCTCGAAGAATTCTTCAAACGTGCCGATGCCGCCGGGAGTAATGATAAACGCTTCCGCCTCGTCTTCCATTATGGCCTTCCGCTCCGCCATAGTTGCGGTAAGCGTAAGTTCGTCGCAATCTTTAAACACCGCTTCGTAGCCGTTATCGAGAAAAAATTGCGGTATTACGCCGTGTACTTTCGCTCCGTTTTCCTTAAAGCCTTCCGCCGCCGCGCCCATAAGTCCTTCTCCTCCCGCGCCGAACACGAGATCGTGTCCGCGGAGCCCCAGAGTTTTTGCAAGCGCCTTGCAATCGGTTATATATTTTTCGTCTATTTTATTGCTCGCCGCGCCGAATACGCATATTTTCATAGTCCATCTCCTTGTCGTCTTTTATATTATATAGTTTTTTATATATATTGTCAACGGCAAAATATTTTAACCGCTTTTACCGTTGCTTTTCAAAAAATTTGGTGATACAATATTAACCGTTATGACGATTTCGGCAATTATCGCCCTTATCACGGCGCTCGCAATGATAATATCCGTGCTTTTTAAGCCTTACCTTTCTTTCGGTAAGGCAAAGGTGGGACTTTACGTTATTATATGCGTAGCGGGTGCGGCGTGCGAACTTATATTCGGAGAACTTTCCTTTTCTCAAGCGCTCGCGGGGATATCCGCCGACTCTTCGGTAAACCCGCTGAAAATATTGGCGCTGTTTTTGTCTATGACGCTTATCTCCGTCTGTCTCGGCGACTCGGGATTTTTCCATCTCGTCGCCAAAAAAGCCTTTACCCTTTCCAAAGGCAAAAACCTGTCGCTGTTTTTTATCCTTTACGCCGTCGTTTCCGCGCTGACCGTTTTTACTTCCAACGACATAGTGATTCTGACTTTTACCCCGATAATCTGTATCTTCTGTAAAAAATCGGGCGTGTCGCCCGTACCTTTTTTAATAGGCGAATTCGTCGCGGCAAACACCTGGAGTATGGCGCTTATCGTCGGAAACCCCACCAACGTTTATCTTGCCCAAAGCGCGGGCGTTTCATTTGCCGATTATTTTAAGGTAATGGCTCTCCCCGCGTTGGCGGCGGGCGTTACCGCGTTTATCGTATTATTCGCGCTTTTCGGAAAAACGCTGTCCAAAAAAAGCGCTGCCAAAGTTCCGGACGGCGCGGCGCTTGCAAGCGCAAGGGTAAATCTTCCCTGTATGGTCGCGGCGCTTATCGCCCTTATCGGCGTAATAATCGCGCTTGCGCTTGCAAATCTCATCGGCGTGGAAATGTGGCTGATCACGGTGATATTCGCGTCCGCTCTTTTATTATTCAATATCGTTTACGGCGTCGCGCGCGGCGAAGGACTTGTGCGCGCGGCGAGCGGAATAAAGAAAACGCCGTGGGAACTCGTTCCGTTTATACTTTCGATGTTCGTGATAGTTTTATCGCTCGAAAAAAGCGGAATAACCGAATCTATCGCCGCCGCACTCGTAAAAAGCGACAAGACGGACGGCGCGGCGTTCGGATTTTTGTCCGCGGGACTTTCCAACCTTTTAAACAATATACCGACTTCGGTGATCACCGAAAAGATAATCGCCGGTAAAAGCCTTGCCGCGACTTACGGAGCGGTAATCGGCACGAATATCGGCGCGTTCATAACGCCCGTCGGCGCGCTCGCGGGGATAATGTGGACGAAGATCCTGTCCGGCTACGGCATAAAACTGCCTTTCCGGAAGTTCTTCGTTTTCGGCGTAACGGTTGCGATACCGACGCTGTTTGCCGCGACCTTTACTCTCTTTCTCGTTCTCTAACGCTTGATTATTTTTTACGAAAATGGTATAATCGAAATATGAAAAAAATTGCACGGTTTTATAAAGTCAGCGAAACGGAATTTTTAAAAAACGGCAGGAAAGACGCTTTTGACGATATAATTTTACCCAAAAGAGCGACGAAAGGCAGTGCGGGTTACGATTTTTTCGCACCCGAAAACTTTTCCCTTTCCCCGAACGAAACCGTTAAAATAGCGACGGGCGTCAGGGTTAAAATAGACGAAGGCTGGGTGCTTATGATCTTTCCGCGGTCGGGTTTGGGTTTTAAGTATCGCCTTACTCTCGACAACACGGTGGGAATAATCGACAGCGACTATTTTAATGCCGATAACGAAGGGCATATCTTTATCAAGATGACTAACTGCGGCGATAAGCCCCTTACCGTCGAAAAGGGCAAGGCGTTCGCGCAAGGGGTGTTTTTGCCTTTCGGGATAACGATGGACGACGAGTGCGACGCCGAACGCACGGGCGGGCTCGGCAGTACCGATAAAAAATAAAAGTTATTAAATAAAGCATCGGGCGCGGCAAAATTTGCCGCGCCCGATTTCTATATACATTATATAATATATTATAAGTCTTTTATCGTATATTTATAGAGCGAAGATTTTGAAACGCCGCGCTCCTTTGCCACCCGCTTTAACGCTTCTTTTTTATCCATACCGCCGTCAATATACATTTTTATATGTTCTTCTTCGGAAAGACCGAGAAAGTCGGCGTTTTCGGTTGCCCCTTCTACGACTAAAACGTACTCGCCTTTGGGTTCGCTCGCTAATCCGTCTTTTAAGTCAAAAAACTCCGCGCGTTCGTGTATCTTGGTTATTTCCTTGACCGCCGCCGCCTTTCTTTCGCCCAAGATCTCGTAAAGCGCCGCGACGTCTTTTTTTACGTCGTGGGGGGCGGAATAAAATATAAGCGTCGCGGGCAGATTTTTATAATATTTCAACAGTTCTTCCCTGTCCCTTTTCTTTTCGGGCAAAAAACCCAAAAAACAAAAGTGTTCGGCGTTAAACCCCGAAAGGATGAGCGCCGAAAGCGCTGCGTTCGCCCCCGGGATAACGGTATATTCCAACCCGTTTTCTATTAAAGCGTTGACTAAAACATTTCCGGGATCGGATATTACGGGCAACCCCGCGTCGGTAATTACCGCGATATTTTTGCCGTCTTTAAGTTTTGCGATTATTTTTTCGCACTCTTCCTTTTCGTTGAATTTATGATAGGAAAAGAGCGGTTTTTTTATTTCGTAAGCGGAAAGAAGCGTCAACGAGTGCCGCGTGTCTTCGCACGCTATTTCGTCCACCGACTTTAATACTTCCAAAGCCCTTAACGAAATATCTTTGAGATTTCCTATGGGCGTCGCAACAAAATACAGCATTTCACACCTTTAATTATATATCGTTTTAAGAAATTTAAGCCCCGCTCTTCCGCCTTTTACCCCTTCGATCAGAACGAGATAGGGCTCTTTACCCTTCGCGGCGACGGGGCAAAGTTTTTTCGGCTCTATCTTAAACTCTTTCATCAGGGAAAAAATTTCCGCAAGTCTGTCCGCGCGGTGTACGAAATTCACCCTGCCGCCGAATTTAAGCGCGCGCGACATGATAAATAAGAGTTCGCGCAGTTCGAGCGCCGATTCGGACTTTGCGACGGCGAGCGTTTCGGACGGACTTTTTTCGCCCGAATCCTTTTTGGCGTACGGAGGATTGCACACGATAAGCGAAAATTTGCCGTAATATTCTTTGGAAATATCCTGCACCCTGCCGCTTACGGCAAAAAATTTATCCGAAAGCCCGTTAAGCGCGATGTTTTCTTCGCACAAAGATAAAAGCGGTTTTTGCAACTCGAAAAAAGTTACGGACGAGATCTTATCCGGATTTAAGGCGTAAAGGTTAAACCCTACGACGCCGCAGCCCGCGCAGAAATCCGCGACGACGTCGCCCCGCTTTACCGCCGCAAATCGCGATAAAAGTATAGAGTCGGAAGTAAAAGTATAATAATCGTCGTCCTGATAGATTTTTAAGTTTTCGTCTAAATATTCGAGTTTTTTCATACGCTTAAACTCTCGAAGATCGCCGCGATCGAATAGCGATCTCATAATAAAATTCAAGGCGCGAAATTTTCCGCGCCTTGAAGAGTTTTTGTAGAAATTATTCTTCGGAAATAGCCTCTACGGGGCAACCTGCCGCGCACGCGCCGCAACTGATGCACTGATCCGCGTCGATATTGTACTGGGTATCGCCCTGGCTTATCGCACCGACGGGACAAGTTTCCGCACAAGAACCGCAAGATATGCACGCATCACCTATTTTATATGCCATATTACACCTCCAAATTGTTATGCTTGAATTATTGTAACACAAAAATCTTTCTTTTGCAACAGCGTTTTAAAAGTTTTTGACCTTTTTACTCTTCATCGTCGAAAAGATCGGGTATATCGTCGCTTTCGTCGTCCTTCACCTTGCACTCTTCGCAATTTTTACGCTGGAATTCCAAATCATTGACGTTGAAATCTTTATAAATTTCACTCCCGTCGGGCTTTTCTATCTTGACCTTGGAAATCATTTTAATCATATCGTTTGCGACCACCACGCCGTCGCCGTCGGGAGTTTTGACCTTGCCCCCTATGCGCTGGAAGGATTTGCACGCTTTTTCGTAATAATCGTTTTCGTATTCCAGACAACACATAAGTCTGCCGCAAAGCCCGCTGATCTTGGACGGATTAAGGTGCAACCCCTGATTTTTAGCCATTTTGATGGAAACTTTCGCAAACTCGTTCATAGTGCCGGCACAGCAGCAAGCCCTGCCGCACGGCGCGATGCCGCCTAAAATTTTCGTTTCGTCGCGAATACCGACCTGCCTTAACTCTATACGAAGTTTAAAGCACGCCGCAAGTTGCTTTACAAGTTCCCTGAAATCCACCCGCTCGTCCGCGGAAAAATAAAAGGTCAGTTTTTTGCCGTCGAAAGCGTATTCCGCGCCGATAAGTTTCATATCGAGCGAAAGTTCGGCGATCTTTTCCCTTGCCTTTTCCATCGCGTCGGGAATTTTCTCGCTGTTTTCCTTCATCCGCTTTTCGTCTTCTTCGGTCGCCATACGGATTATCGGCTTTAACGGCTGTTTTATCGTTTCGTCATCGACGGTCTTAACACCGAAAACTATCGTGCCGTACTCTAACCCCTTTGCCGTTTCCACCACGACTCCCGCCTTTTCGGGATAATCTTTTATGCTTTTTACGGGAGCAAAATAGTACGTTTTCGCCGTGTTTTTAAATTTTACTCCTACAACTTCTGCCATTTGTGTTTGCCCTCCAGAAATGCGAATAAAAATCTTTCGAGAACGGTCTGTGCGTTACCGTTGGCGTTAAGCCGTCTTTCCGCTTCGGCTATTTTTTCCGCGATATACACGGTCGCCCCCGCGTTGAACCCCTTCGCATCTTTTATTTTTTGCAACGATTTCTTATTGAAAACCGCGTCTATGCCGCCGTTATAATAAAGCATAAGATCGCGATTTAACAGTTCCATCACCGAAATATACCCTTTAACGCCGTCTTTAAGCGCCGTTATCCTGTTGGAAAATTCCAGCACTTCGCGGCTTGTCTGCATATTTATAAACGTGTCTTCCGCAAGCGCGACCGTTTCGGACAGATTTTCGTCGCCGTATAAGGCGAGCGCTTTGCCCACCGTACCGTCCCCGCAGGAAACAGCTTCCGCAAGCCTTTCCGCGTCAGGACACTCTTCTGTCAGCGCGTCGTACAGTTTATCAGCCGAAAAGGGCGGGATAACGAGTTTTTTCACCCTTGATTTAAGCGTGGGCAAAAGCGGATACTCGCTCGCCGCGCCTATAAGAATATACACGCCCGACGGCGGTTCTTCCAGAGTTTTTAACAGTTTGTTCTGCGACACGGCGTTCATCGTTTCGCCGCCGTCGATCAAAAACAATTTCTTGTCGCTCTCTATGGGGCGTAAAAAACTTTCGGCGATTATTTCGGATATATCTTCGCTTCTCACCGCGTCGTCTTTTTTCGGAAAGGTCAAAACGTCGGGATGAACGTCTTCGTCGATAAGTTTTTCGGCGCGCAGGTCGTCCTCGCCGATATCCATTATTAGTTTTGCGAACAGTTTAAGATATCCCGAAATATTGCTTTTATCGGCGGAGATAAGGAGATACGCGTGCGAAAGTCTGTCCGCTTTTTTATCGGAAAGCACCGTTTTATACGCGCTCGTTTCTTGTAAAAGCGGCAACAGATCGACCATTTCTCACCCTAAATAATACCTTTTTCTTTTAACACGGCAACGATTTTGCCGCTCGTTTGCTCTTTCGTGCCGGAAGCGTCGATAACCGCAAACCGCTCGGGATTTTTCCCGGCAAGTTCAAGATAGCCCGCATACACTCTCTTATGAAATTCCATACCGGATATTTCCAACCTGTCCGCGCTGTCCGCGCCGCCCTTTCTCTTAAAAGCGTCTTCGGGCGAAAGATTTAAAAATATCGTAAGGTCAGGCATAAAATTATCGCAGGCGTACGCGTTTATGTTCCTGATAAAGTCGTATCCGAGCCCCCGCGCCTTGCCTTGATAGGCGAGCGAAGAATCGACGTACCTGTCGCAAAACACGAGTTCTCCGCGTTTTAAGCGCGGCTCGATCTCTTCTTTTATCAGTTGCACGCGCGCCGCCGCATACAAAAGCGCTTCGCACTCGTCGGTCATCGCGAGATTTTTGCCGTCTAAAATTATCGCGCGTATCTGCTCGGAGATCTCCGTGCCGCCCGGTTCGCGCGTAAGATAGTATTGTATTCCGTTTTTAACGAGATATTCTTCGAGAAGTTTTATCTGGCGGGATTTGCCCACCCCTTCGCAACCTTCGAAAGTTATAAATTTGCCTTTCATTTTTTTCTTAAAGTTCAGTCTAAAATATCGCTGAATTCTCTCACCAGAGTATCGACGAAAGATATACACTCGAATTGCAGGTCGTACTGAACGCTCGAAAAATCGAACAGTTCGAGCACGACTCCGTCCGCGCCGTCGTTGCCTTGAAGTTTAAGATAGTCGGACACGTTTTTACCGCCGGTAAGTTCGGCGACGTTTATGCCGTAAATAAGATCCGCCTTGCCCGCTTTCACCTGTTCGTCGTATCGCTTCGTGTATATATCGTCTTCCGTATAAAGAACTATCGACTGCGCATACTTCGTGTATCTGAAAAACAACGATTCTTTGCCGCAATTCAAGATTTTTTCAAAATCTTCGACATCTTTCGCAAGTTTAAGTATCCGCCCTATCTCCGATTGCCGACCGACTTCTTTATCTTCTTCCGTGCGGTAACGGTTGTCGCCTTTCATCCGCTCGTCAAAATAGGCACGGATAAGGTTTTCGTCGTAGTCGGCGGTATCGTAAATATCGCCGCCCGACACGATAAACTGCGCCAGATATTCTTTCGCGCTCGCCAAAAGACTCTCGTAATCGTAAACGGAGTAGGCGTCCACGACGACCTTCGCGCGCGAGCCTGCGCCTTCCTTTTCCACGGCGGAAGTGAAGATAGCGTCCCCTTCGTGCAAAGAAAGCCGCATAGACAGTACGTCGGTATTCGCGACGAGACTTTCAGTCTCCACCGACAGAACGTCGTAACTGAAAGTTTTTCCGTTCTTGCCGATATCCACGCCCAACAAGTTGTAAACGGAAAAGGCGTCAATCGCGGCTATTTCTTCATCAAAATAATACTTGAACCTTTGCCCTTCGGTAAGGCGTGTGGCAAGCATAGTATATAATAGTTCCATCGCCATTATTGCCGCGATTATCACGCCGAGCGTCAAAAGCCACTCGTACGCTAAAAAATTCGACAATCTTTTTTTGGTCAGTCTATTATCCATAAGCCTTCGTTTCTATCAGAAAATTCTATTACTTTTTGACGGGTTTCATAGTCGGGAAGAGTATAACGTCCCTTATCGAAGCGCTGTCCGTCAAAAGCATCACGAGTCTGTCCACGCCGAAGCCGAGTCCGCCCGTAGGTGGCATACCGTACTCTAACGCCGTCAGAAAGTCTTCGTCCACTTTGGCGTCGTTGCCGCCCTTCGCTCTCTTTTCTTTTACCTGTTTTTCAAACCGCTGTCTTTGATCTATCGGATCGTTGAGTTCGGAAAAAGCGTTGCCCATTTCACGAGAATATATAAAATACTCGAATCTTTCGGTAAACGCGGGATTGGACGGTTTTCTCTTCGCGAGCGGAGAGTTCTCCACGGGATAATCGTATATAAAGGTCGGCTGAACGAGTTTTTCTTCGACGAACGCGTCGAAAAACGCAATTAAAACGTGCCCTTTGGTCGCTTCGTCGCCTTCTTCCACCAAAACGCCATTATCTTTTGCCGCTTTTCTCGCGTCTTCGTCCGTCTTCCAATCGTTATAGTCCACGCCCGCGTATTTTTTGACCGCTTCTATCATAGTAAGGCGCTCCCACTTGGAGCCGAGATCTATCTCTACGCCTTGATAAGTGATTTTAGCCGAACCGCAAACTTTTTCCGCGACCGTGCGGTAAAGGTCTTCTATTTCGTCCATCATTTCGCGGTAATCGCTGTACGCCTGATACATTTCCACCGTCGTGAACTCGGGGTTATGCGACCTGTCCATACCTTCGTTGCGGAAGATCCTTCCCACTTCGTAAACCCTGTCGAACCCGCCGACGATAAGACGCTTTAAGTACAGTTCCGTTTCGATACGGAGATACATATCTATATCGAGCGCGTTGTGGTGAGTTTTAAACGGTCTTGCCGCCGCGCCAATTTCAAGCGGTTGCAAAACGGGCGTATCCACTTCGAGATAACCTATACCGTCTAAATAGTTGCGTATTTCTTTAAGTATAAGCGAACGCTTGATAAAAGTCTGCTTGACTTCGGGATTGGCGATAAGATCCACTTCGCGGTTTCTGTATCTCGTGTCTTCGTCTTTTAAGCCGTGGAACTTTTCGGGAAGAGGCAAAAGCGACTTGGATAAGAGTTCCACGCTTTGCGCGTGAACGGATATCTCTTCCGTACGCGTTTTGAACACGAAACCCGTTATGCCGATTATATCGCCTATGTCGAAATCCTTGAACGCCGTATATTCGTCGCCCAGGTCGTTTATGGAAAGATAAGATTGAATCGTGCCTTTTCCGTCAAGTATAACGGCAAACGACGCCTTACCCATAATGCGCTTGCTTATAAGCCTGCCCGCAATACCGACCACCTTGTTTTCGTACTGTTCGTAGTTGTCTTTTATATCGGCGCTCATCGCCGTGCGATCGTACCTGACCTTTTCGTAAGGATTTTTGCCCGCCGCTTTTAAAGCGTCGAGTTTTTCGCGGCGAACGCGCAAAATTTCGCTAAGATCTTCGGTATTTACATTATTGATAACGTTTTCGTCCATTTTTCACTCCGTAAAACAATATGCTTTTTTTTGCGTTTGCCCGCTTGATAGCGGGCAAACGTCAATAAATCTTTAATAAACTTTTTTAACTATGATCTCTATAACTCCGGACGGTGTGGAAACCAGGACCTTATCGCCTTTTTTCCTGCCGAGAAGGGCGTTGCCGATGGGCGATTCGTTGGAAATCCTTCCCGCTTCGACGTCCGCTTCGGTGGTACCTACTATTTCGTAAGTGGAAATATCGTTCGGCGAGGACGCTTCCGCAAAATCCACTTTACTGCCCAAAGAAACGATGCCGTTTTTGCCTTCGTCTTTAATTATAACCGCGTATTTTAACTTATTTTCGATCTCCAATATCTCGCCTTCGATCATCGCTTGTTCGTTTTTGGCGGCGTCGTATTCGGCGTTTTCGGAAAGGTCGCCGAATTCTCTCGCGACTTTGATACGCTCGGTTATTTCCTTGCGCTTCTCGAATTTTAAGTATTCCAATCGTTTTTCAAGTTCTTCTTTGCCTTCTTTGGTAAGTATAACTTCTTCAGCCATATTATCGCTCCTTATTTACATACTATTTGATTGTAATATTATATAATAAGTTTACGTCTTTGTCAACAGGTGTGCGCGCGCCTTAATGCCGCGAATAAAATTTTTTTCTTATTTCCCCCGTTTTTTCGCGATTTTATTATAAATCGGGACTTTCGGGCGAAACTTTTTTTCAAAACCCCCTTGACAAACGAAAATTCGGTGTTAAAATAAAATCGTTGGGGGAAAAGTTTTGCGGTTTTTAATTTTAACGTCAAACTTTCCGGAATAATATATGAAAGCGGGGTTGCTCAGGCAACCCCGCTCGCTTTTTCCCGCTTCTACCCTCACTTTTCGGAAAAATCTTCGCAACAAGTGGAAGATCCGCCTTTCCCGCAGGAAATCTTAACGCTTTTAAGGCAACAATTACAGCCTTTCGCGTTATGCTTGCATTTTTTTACGTCGCATAAGATCGAATCGTTTTTTTCCATAAATCTCTCCTTTAATTTTATAGTGCTGTAATTATCGGCTTTTAATGGGTAAAATATACCTTTTCGCCTTGACATTTTTATTATTTGCGGTTAAAATATATACGAAAAATATCGGAGAATTATTATGAAAGTCGTATTACTTAAAGACGTAAAAGGTTCGGGAAAAGCAGGCGATATCATCGAAGCGAAACAAGGCTACGCGCAAAATTATTTAATTAAAAACGGACTTGCAAAAGCCGCGGACAGCGCCGCTTTGAACGAAAACAAAGCGCAAAAAGCCGCGCAGGAATTCCATAGGCAGGAACAACTTAAACAAAACAAAGAACTGCGCGAAAAACTCGACGGCATCACCATAACCATACAGGTAAAAAGCGGGGAGTCGGGCAAATTCTTCGGATCGGTAACGAATAAAGAAGTCGCCGACAAATTGCTGACTATGGGCTTTGACGTGGACAAAAAGAAAATTTCGTTAGAGCCGAATATCAAAACCGCCGGAACCTATCCCGCCACTATCCGTATTTCCGCCGAAGAAACGGCGAAGATAACGCTGAACATAATAAACTGACGGGCTGAATATAATCTTTTATAGTTTGAGCGCGCGGTCGCATAATTGCGGCCGCGCTTATCGTTGCCGCCAATCGTTGACATTTACGCGGTTATATTGTATAATATTATTTACGATGAAAAAAACCAAGACCAAAATCAAACTTCAAAAAATAGAGATCGACTCCGAAACTTCCGAGCCGAAAATCGTTAAAATAGAAGCAGACTATACCCAACCGAAACCCGCGTCAGTGCAGGAAAAAAATCCTGAATCTCTGAAAAAAAACCAGAGCAGCATAGGCAAACAACTGGTTATGACGCGTATTCTCGGCATACAGGAATTCAATTCCAATATCGATACGCGGCAGAAAGTTTTCAAACATATCGTTACCGCCGTGTTTTTGGTATTCGTCGTCGGCGTGTTGGGCTTTACCTTTTACAGAGACTTTTTCGCGCCGGAAGTCGGCAAAAAAGCAATGTCGCTCCCCGAACTCTTCAAGCAACTTTCCGACACCTGGTCTTATTTCGTTTACGCGCTTATCGCGCTTTTTATGACATATTTCTTAAAAGGACTCAAACTTTCCGTAATTTGCAGGTCGCAGACAAAAAAATGGCACTTTAAAACCTGTTTTGAAACGGGTATCATCGGGCATTACTATAACTGCGTTACTCCGCTCGCGGTGGGCGGTCAACCTTTCGAGATCTATCACCTGTCGAAACACGGCGTCCACGGCGGTGTCGCCGCATCTATGCCGATAATCGCGTTTTTCTTTTATCAGTTCGCTTTCGTCGCGCTGGGCATTACTTCGCTCGTACTTATGAATACCAACGCTTTAAGCGTGCAGGAAGCGTTCCTGGCGGAACTTCCGGCGTTCAACGTATTAGCGGCAATCGGACTGGTGCTTTGTCTTACGATGCCGGCACTCGTATTGACTTTCGCGATTTTCCCGCGGCTTGCCGCAACGCTCGTCAGACTGTTTACCAAACTCGGCGGAAAACTGAGATTTTTGAAAAATCCCAAAAAAACCGAATACAAGACTCTTAAAACAGTCGTTCACAACTCCTATTGCATAAAGAAATTCGCAACGAATCCGCTTGCGCTCGTTTCCACGATACTTATAAGCGTCGCCGAAACGCTGGCTTTATGCTCCATTGCTTACTTTACGCTTAAACTTTTCGGGTACGACAATCCCGACGCTCACGGATTTTTGGAGTGGTTGCAAATAATGCAGTTGTCGGTAATCTTGTATTCCGCGATCTCCTTCATCCCCACCCCCGGAAACTCCGGCGCGGCGGATCTGTCCTTTTATTTGTTGTTTACTATCGGCGTGTCCTTCGCGGGCTTATCTTTTACCGCGATGGTCTTGTGGAGAATTTTAAGTTATTATTCCTTTATAATAATCGGATTTTTGTTCACGACGTTCACGAGAAAGACAGACCATAAAATAGACTTTTTAGGTATTGCCGATCTGGAAAAATAATTTCTAATCGGTTCGCCCCTTGCCCGCAAGATTTATTTGCGGGCAAAAAATTTTAATTCAGACCGGATTTTTATTGTTTTTACGAAAACTCAACCAACGGTATGTGGACTTTTCGTAATTTTGTGTATATAATTTAAGCAAAGGAGCGGGAAATATGAACACGGTAAAAATAGGTAAGTTTATAGCAATACAAAGGAAAGCGCAAAATCTTACCCAAACCGATCTTGCGGAAAAACTCAATATTACGGACAGAGCGGTTTCCAAATGGGAACGCGGAATATCTATGCCCGACTCGTCCATAATGTTAGAACTCTGCAAACTGCTCGATATCAACGTAAACGAATTATTGACAGGAGAAAAAATAAATATGGAAAATTATAACGAAAACGCAGAAAAAAACCTTGTGGAACTCAAAAAACAAAAGGAAGCGTCTGATAAAAGACTGCTTCAAGCGGAAATATGGATAGTGGTTTTCGGAATGCTGTGCTTATTTGCGCTTATCGCCGTCGCAGCGTTCACGAATCTTCCCGATTGGGCAAAGGTAGTAATGCTCGTCGCAGGCACGATAGTGTTTTTAAGCGCCTGTATGTTCGCGTTAAAAATAGAACAGGTCGCGGGATATTACGAGTGCAAATATTGCCATCACAGATACGTGCCGACATATAAACAGGTAAATCTCGCTATGCACATGGGCAGAACGCGCTATATGAAATGCCCGAAGTGCGGCAAAAAATCCTGGCATAAAAAAGTGCTTTCGGACAGCGAAGAATAAAAAGACGGAATTTAACGAAAAGCAAGGCGGTCGCCTTGCTTTTCGTTTTGTTTCTATCCGTATCGCACACCGCATAAAAAAAGCAAGGAATAAATCCTTGCTTTTCGTTTTGTTTTCGTTCGCGATTAACGCTTGCTGAACTGCGGTGCGCGACGTGCTTTCTTTAAGCCGTACTTCTTTCTTTCCTTCATTCTGGAATCTCTCGTCAAGAAACCCGCTTTTTTAAGAGCCGCTCTCGAACCGTCTTCCGCGATGAGAAGCGCACGCGCGACACCCTGACGGATGGCGCCCGCCTGACCGGTAAATCCGCCGCCCGCAACGTTTACCAAAACGTCGTACTTTGCGGAAACTTCCAAAAGTTCGAGCGGTTGACGAACGATGAACTTCATCGTGTCGAGCCCGAAATATTCGTCAAGCGTTTTGCCGTTTATAACGATTGTGCCG
>JAGAEX010000036.1 GCA_017612915.1 Clostridia bacterium
ACCGAAAGATCAAAGGGTACTAAGGTGTTCGCGCTCGCAGGTAAAGTCAACAACGTAGGTCTTGTAGAAGTTCCTATGGGCACGACGCTAAGAGAACTCATTTACGAGATCGGCGGCGGCATCCCCAACGGCAAGAAATTCAAGGCTATCCAGACGGGCGGTCCTTCCGGCGGCTGTCTTACCGAAGAAGCGCTTGACGCAGAGATCGATTTCGATAATCTCGTCGCACGCGGTTCAATGATGGGTTCGGGCGGCGCGATCGTTATGGACGAAGACAACTGTATGGTTGACGTGGCTAAATTCTATCTCGAATTTATCTGCGACGAATCGTGCGGTAAATGTTCGCCCTGCCGTATCGGTACGAAACGTATGCTTGAACTTCTCACAAAGATCACCGAAGGCAAAGCGACGATGGAAGACCTCGATAAATTACAGGAACTCGCGGCGAGCATAAAGAGCAATTCGCTCTGCGCGTTGGGGCAGACTGCACCTAACCCGATTCTTTCTACGCTCGCACACTTTAAGGACGAGTACATAGCGCACATCGTCGATAAGAAGTGCCCCGCGCACGTTTGTAAGAGCCTTATGTCTTACAAGATCGATAAGGATAAATGTATCGGATGCGGACTTTGTGAAAAACAGTGCCCCGTGGGTGCGATTTCCAAGACCGATTACGTTGCGGAAGGACACAAGTTGCCTTCTCGCGTTATAGATCCCGCAAAATGTATCAAGTGCGGTTTATGTATGGCATCGTGTAAGATCGGTGCTATCAGCAAACAATAATCGGGGAGGAGAGAAATTATGTCTAAAGTTAATATAAAAATCGAAGGCATACCTTATCAGGTTGAAGCGGGTATGACCATTTTGGAAGCGGCGAAGGCTTGCGGATACGAGATCCCGTCCCTTTGTACTTTCAATCACGGCGAATGTTCCAAAGGTTCCTGCCGCGTTTGTCTCGTAGAAGCGACGGGCGCAAGGGGTTTGGTAGCGTCCTGCGTGTATCCCGTAGCCGAAGGTATGGAAATAACCATTTCTTCCCCTAAGGCTGTCGCGGCGAGAAGAGTTTCCGTTGAACTTCTTCTTTCCAACCACAACAAAAATTGTCAACAGTGCGATAAAAACGGCAAATGCGAACTTCTCCACGTCGCTCAGATCACGGGCGCGAGAGAAAACGCGTTCGAAGGCGAAAAAACGCCCACGACTATCGATACGCTCACGCCGACTATCAAGAGAGATACTTCTAAATGTATTCTCTGCGGCAGATGTATCGAACGTTGTAAAAACGCGCACGGCATCGGCGTTTTGGGTTTTGAAAACAGGGGCTTTAAGACGATAGTCGCTCCTGCGGAAAACAGAAGTTTCATCAATTCGCCCTGTATTATGTGCGGTCAGTGTATCAACGTCTGTCCGACGGGTGCGCTTATGGAAGCGTCTGAAATCGAAAGAGTTGACGCGGCTATGGCGGCGGGTAAATACGTTGTCGTACAGACCGCTCCCGCGGTTCGTGCGGCTCTCGGCGAAGAATTCGGTATGAAGATCGGTATGCCCGTTACGGGTAAAATGGTCGCGGCACTCCGTCGTCTCGGCTACAAAAAGGTTTTCGATACCAATTTCAGTGCAGACCTTACTATAATGGAAGAAGCGACCGAACTCTTGAACAGGGTTAAAAACGGCGGCGTTCTTCCGATGATTACGTCCTGTTCTCCTGGCTGGATCAATTACGCGGAATATTATTACGGCGATCAACTCGATCATCTTTCTACCTGTAAATCTCCGCACGAAATGTTCGGTGCGATCTTAAAGAATTACTATGCGAAAAAGATCGGCGTAGATCCAAAAGATATGTTCGTCGTATCCATTATGCCTTGCTCCTGCAAGAAGTTTGAAAAGGCTCGTCCCGAAATGGAAGACAACGGTCTTCGCGACGTCGACGCTGTTTTGACGACGCGTGAACTCGGCAAAGTCATCAAGCGTGCGGGTATTATATTCGATAAACTTCCCGACGAAGATTTCGACAACGATATAGTACACGATTACACGGGCGCGGCAGTCATATTCGGCGTAACCGGAGGCGTTATGGAAGCGGCTCTCCGTACTGCGTATTTCGTGCTTACGGGTAAAGAACGCGAAGGTATCGTCTTTAAGGAAGTCCGTGGTTTTGAAAATATCAGAGAAGCGGAATTCGATCTTAACGGTTTAAAGATCAAGGTTGCGGTTACCAGCGGTATGAAAGGCGCGAAAGTGCTTTTAGACCAGATAAGAGCAGGCAAATCGCCCTATACTTTCATCGAGATCATGGGTTGTCCCGGCGGCTGTATCAACGGCGGCGGTCAGCCTTACGTCAGAGAAGTGTTCCTTCCCAACGAAGACGCGGATATTATGGAAACGTATAAACAAAAACGTGCCAACGCGCTTTACACTGAAGACGAAAGACAGGTTGTTCGTCAATCGCACAACAATCCGCAGCTCAAGGATCTTTATAAAGAGTTCTTGGGTGAACCCAACTCCCACCTTGCTCACGAATTGTTGCATACTTCCTACAATAAGAACAGAAAGAGATTCGACTGATTTTATTAAAGAAAACTTTAAGTCCCGACGCATTATTGCGTCGGGACTTTTTCTGTAATCAGCGAATATTTCTATAATGATGTTTAAATAACTATAATATATCGTATATAATTTTAAAAAGCGTATTGACAAGGCGGCTTGCTCGTGTTAAGATAATAAAAAAAGATAAGGCAGGATTATTTATGAGCAATACGAATATCAGAAACATTGCGCTTATAGGTCACGGCGGCGCGGGTAAAACTTCGCTTGCGGAAGCCATGCTTTTCAACGGCGGCGCAATAGATAAACTCGGCAAAGTCGCGTCCGGCAACACGGTTATGGACTTTACGGCGGAAGAGATCGAACGTAAGACTTCTGTTTCGCTCGCGTGCGCGTACGTGAATTGGAACGATGCAAAGATAAACGTCGTTGATGTGCCGGGCTTTTACGATTTTGAAGGCGAATTTCAAGAAGCCATAAGGGCGGTCGGCTCGGCGGTTTTGGTCGCCGACGCGTGCGGTTTCGTGTCCATCGGCGCGGAAAAGGTTATTAATTATTGTCTTAAACGCAAAGTGCCGCTTATGATATTCATTAACGGTATAGATAAAGAAAATGCCGACTACGTTAAGACCGCGGCGGCTTTCCGCGAAATGTTCGGCAGAAAAATTGCCACCTTGCACGCGCCTATAATCCG
The DNA here is from genome assembly GCA_017612915.1 of Clostridia bacterium. Classification (GTDB taxonomy): domain Bacteria; phylum Bacillota; class Clostridia; order Christensenellales; family Borkfalkiaceae; genus UBA1259. The sequence continues at coordinate 3,242 of JAGAEX010000036.1, forward strand.
CGACGGAAAAATGCAGGGCTACGTTTCCGTTATTTCGGGCAAGGCGTACGAGTTTAAGGTCAACGGCAGAGAAGAGATACCCGTTCCCGCGGATATGGAAGAAAATATTAAACAGTTAAAAGGGGAACTTAGCGAATCGGCTGCGGAAACGTCCGATGAGTTTTTGGAAAAGTTCTTTGAGAACGGGTGGCTTTCCAACGACGATATAAAAGTTGGCGTAAAACGCGGGCTTGCCTCCGGCGATACTATCCCGATACTCGGCGGTTCCGCGATACAGAACATAGGCGTTATAAATTTGATGAACGAGATCGTGGACCTTATGCCGTCGCCGAGCGAAAGAAGACCTGTCAAAGCGACGCTTTTACCGGGGGGAGAATCCGTCGAAGTTAATTGTAACGAAAATCTGCCCTTTTCAGGTCAGATATTCAAGACCGTCGTCGATCCGTTTGCGGGCAAATTGAGTTATATCCGCGTGTTTACGGGTTCGATCAAGACAGGCGACGAGGTTTACGATTCTTCAAACGATAAGGACGAAAAGATAGGCTCGCTTTACCTGTTAAAAGGTAAAAAACAAGAATCCGTCAGTAGTCTTTCGGCAGGCGATATCGGCGCTATCGGCAAACTTTCCGAAGCATCGACGGGCGATACGCTTTGTAACGAAAAGCGTATGATAAAATTCAGCGATATCAAAATGCCTGCGGCAAACTACGCAATGGCGATTCGCGCGAAACGCACCGAAGAAGAAGATAAGGTTTTCTCCGGACTCAATAAATTACACGAAGAAGATATCTCCTTCGTTATCGAAAAGAATATAGAAACGGGCGAAACGATCATAAAAGGACTTGGTGAAACGCAACTCGACGTAATTTGTCAGAAACTTAAAAACAAGTACGGTTGCAGCGCGGAACTATCCGTTCCCGAGATCGCTTATAAAGAAACTATCACCGCTAAAACAGAAGCGGAAGGCAAACATAAAAAGCAGTCGGGAGGCGCAGGTCAGTTCGGCGTGGTAAATATCCGTTACGAAGCGGGTGCCGACGACGGCGTTTTTGAGTTCGTTGACGAAACGGTCGGCGGCTCGGTTCCGAAGCCCTTTATTCCCGCTGTCGAAAAAGGTCTTCGCGAAGCGATCAAACAAGGTCCGCTTGCAAATTATCCGGTAGTTGACTTAAAATGCACATTGTTCGATGGTAAATATCACCCTGTCGATTCCAAGGAAGTAGCGTTCGTTTCCGCGGCGAAACTGTCGTTTGACGAGGCTATGACGCGCGCAAGACCTGTGCTTTTAGAACCCGTTTATTCCTATCGCATCACCGTTCCTTCCGACTATCTCGGCGATATTTTGGGCGATATCGCAAAGCGCAGGGGCAGAGTGCTCGGCATGGAACCCGATGGCACCGAACAAACGGTTTCCGCCGAAGTTCCGCTTGCGGAAATGGCGAAATACGCTATGGATCTAAGGAGTATGACGCAGGCGCGCGGGAAATACAGCGGCGAATTCGTAAGATACGAGATCGTTCCCAATGAAATTCAGGAAAAGATCACTGCGGCAAGAAAGAAATAAAAGAATACGATCGTGGCGTTTTGCCTGAACGTCACGATTTTTATTAGCGTTTTGATCGGAAAAACGCTTGCAAATTTAAGGTAAATATAGTAAAATAAACTAACAATAAAAGCCGTTTCAGGCTAAAAAGGAGTGCGTATGCTTATTATTTTTTCGGGTGCATCGGGCGCAGGTAAAAATACCGTTATTACCGAACTGCTGAAAAGCGACGATTTTGCATTGCTTCCGACTTATACCACAAGGGAAAAGCGCGATGGCGAAACTGAAGGCAGTCCATATTGTTATTTGACCGAAGCTGAGTTTAAAAATAAGATCGCGGAAGGCGAACTTTACGAATACGAAAACGTTCACGGGCATTTTTACGGAACGTCGAAATTGTTGCTTAAACAAAAGAGTTCGCTCGGTAAAATACTTTTAAAAGACATCGACGTTTTAGGTACCCAGAATCTTGTGAAACTGATAGGAAACGATATTAAGATAGTTACCGTGTTTTTAAAGGTTGACTCGAGAGAAGTTTTGAAAGAACGACTGATAGAGCGCAAGGAAACGGAGATAGACAAGAGGCTTTCCCGTTACGATCTGGAAATGACGTATTGTGATAAGTACGATTATATCATAACGAATAACGATTTGAAGGAAACTATAAATTCGGTGCTCGACACGATTAGAACCGAAAAGCAAAAATTCGGATTTTCCGTTGCAACGCCCTTTGTTTTCGACGATGGCAAGGTAAAAGAGTACGTTAAAAAACTTGAAAACGGCGAAACGCTTTCTCCCGTTAAGATATCTTATGCAGACGGTAAACCTTATATAGTTGACGGCGCGTATAAATATCTCGCGGGTGTAATAAGCGGCAAGCACGTCGCAAAAGAGTTGGTCTGCGGCTGCGAGATAAAATCCTGCTCGCAAGAGAGTTGGCGGGAAGCACTTAAAAAAGCCGTTGCGGAATAAAATGATAAACAAAAAGCCGCCGTGGCGAAGATCGCCACGGCGGCGTATTTTTAAATAAAAAAATCACGCGGTTTGATCAAAAATAGTCTTTATATTCGATTTTGTACCCGTGATGGGTAAAAAGTGCGTTGAATAACGCTATAAAATAATCGTCCGTCATACTTGCGATAAAGTCGGCGACTATATCGTCTTTCGGGTTTTCTTCGTAGGGGATATCGCGTTTATAACGGCTTCGGTTGATATAATCTATATGCGCGGTGTAAACGGGGGAAGAAAGGTCGCCTTTTTGCAGATCTTCCAGCAATTTAAAGTACAATTTTCTCATTACGGGCGCTAATATTTTATCGACGCTGTCTTTGACTTGCGGGTTATTATATATCAGAGCGTAGTTTTCGTGCATTGCCGTTTTAAGCCCTTCAAAGTGATCTTTATCGAGCATTATAAACGGCTTGTTCAGGCTGTTTTCGATAGCGTTCACGGTCAGGTTATTGATCATCTCCGCGTTGAAATCGCCGATAACGGTGGGGGTAAAATCACTCTCTTGTACCACGTTAAGTTTCGCGGCATCCTGCCTGTCTTTGCCGAGATATGCGATGATGTCGGAAAGCCTTACGACTGCACCTTCCAAGGTCGCGGGCGTGATTTTTTGCATAAAACCCTTTTCGGTACGGCAGCGGTTTATCTGTTTGTCGAACTCGTCGAATCCCGTTATTTTTTCAGGCGAAAACTTGTCTTTCGGCATTTCGCCGTTGTGAGATAAAATGCCGTGTAAAGTCTGCAAAGTAATATTATACGGGAAGATTTTATCCAGCACTCTGACCGAGTGAACGTTGTGGAAAAACCGTTTGCCCGTTCGTTCTTCGTAAATCTCGTCAAGCACCCGTTCGCCGGCGTGTCCGAAAGGGGTGTGCCCGATATCGTGTCCTAACGCTATCGCTTCGATAAGTTCCTGATTAAGCGACAAGGCGTTGCCGATAGTGCGCGCGATGCGCGAAACGAGTTGGACGTGCAGACTTCTTCTCGACACGTCGTCGTTTTTTACGAGTGAAAAGACTTGCGTTTTATCCGCATACCGCGAAAAAAACGGGCAGTTGATTATTTTGTCGGCGTCGCGAACGAAGGGCGGTCGCAGGGAATCGTCGAAGTCGTGCGTGTCGGTCTTTCTTCTTATCGCGTTTTCGTCTTTGAAGGCGAAAGGGGAAAGATCTTTACGCAAAGATTTTTCGCGCAGCATTTCGTTTGCGAGTTTGGATAATTTTTCGTACATCTATTTCCACCTTAAAAGGGGATTTATAAAATTTTAACTCAAAAACGAATAAAAATCAAGGCAAAAACGCCAATTTCTATTTTAAAACCCTTTTTTATGCCTTTTCGATTTGACTTATATAAAAATTATATATATAATATTACATATAACATTTAAAGTCGGGCTATTGTTTGATAGCGTAGGCAAAAGGAGACTGTTATGGCAAAAATAACCGAAAACACGACGATTTTCGAAGCGATCCAGATAAACCCCAAGGCGGGCGAAATATTGATGAAATACGGCATGCACTGTTTGGGCTGTGCGCTCGCTCATGGCGAAACGATAAGCGAAGCGGCCGACGTTCACGACGCGGATCTCGTTAAAATGCTCGAAGAACTTAACGATATAGAAGGTTAAACGATAATGCCCGAAAGAGAAGTTGCCCAGAAGGTCGAAACCGAAAGCGTAAAATGTCCCGGTTGCGGAGCAAATATGGTGTTCGATGCCGATCTTCAAGCCCTTTATTGTCCGCATTGCGGCAGTAAAAAAGAACTGGGCGAAAGCAAGATCGCACAAGAGAAAGATATTATGGAGGGGCTTTCCGCCGATTCCGCTTGGAACGCCGACGAAACGGTAGTCTTTCGTTGCGCCAACTGCGGCGCCAGAATAGTGCTTGCAAAGGGGGAAACGGCAAAGACCTGTCCATTCTGCGGTACGGCGCACGTGCAGAAGACAGAAGAACTCGCAGGACTTAAACCCGACGCCGTGTTGCCGTTTGCGATCGGGCGAGAAAAGGCGGTGGAATTCAGCAAGAATTGGGCGAAAAAGCGTTTCTTTGCGCCGAGCAAGTTCAAAAAGAACATAAACGTAGATAACGTGAACGGCGTGTACGTGCCTTGCTTTACTTTCGACAGCAATACGACTTCGACTTATCAGGGGAGGATAGGAAAGCATTATACGACCACCGTCGGTTCGGGTAAGAATCAGCGCACGGTTACGAGAACGGAGTGGAGAAATATCAGCGGTACGCACTCTCAATTCTTTGACGACCTTGCGATAACCGCAGGGGATAAATGCGGACAAAAGGAACTCGACGGCATCGCGCCTTACGATACGAATTCGGGAAAAGAATACAAAGAGCAATATCTTTTGGGATTTATGGCGTATCATTACGATCACGAACTTTCGGAGTGCTGGGACAGTGCCAAAGGCAAAATGGACCAGATCATCCGTAAAAATATTTTGAGCAAATATGATTACGACGTCGTAGATTACCTTAACGTATCCACAACGCACGACAGCGTCAAGTATAAATACGTTATGTTGCCCGTTTACGTCGGGAATTACAGTTTTAAGCAAAAACTGTACAATTTCTTCGTGAACGGCACGACGGGCAAGACCTTCGGTAAGTATCCGAAGTCGCCGTTAAGGGTAGGCGGCGCGGTGCTTTTAGCGCTGGCTATAGTCGCGCTTTTGGCGTTTTTGTTTACGAAAAGTTAAACTGCGTTTTATCGTACAAACGCAAAAGGGCGTTCAGGACCTGTAAAAGTATAAAAAAATGCGGTTTTATCGCGTGATTTTTAAAAATAATCGGTAAAATTATTGACCGAAAGTATTAAAATATTATATAATTTTAGTTAGCACGAACGTAAAAAGTTAAAGATATTCGTGCGGAGGCAACAATGAAAAAGTGGAAAGCATCGGTATTGCTTATAATCGTACTCGTTGTAACGGCAATTCTTACCGTTATGGCTTTTGCGCGTTTTCCGATAGGAACCAAAGATTTTAACGGATTTTTGGGCGCAATAGACACCGACTATGATTTGAGCGGCGGCACGGCGTACGTTCTTACGCTCGATAAGGACAACTTGAAAGACGTGGAAAACGTTGACGAAGTAATAAATACTTTAAAGTACAGACTTAATCTTTTGGGGTATGAAAACTATTCCGTAAAAGCGCTTAAAGACGTTGACGAAGCGGTAAAAGATTACGACATCAGGATAGAAGCGCGCGGTAAACTCGACGAAGACGGTACCGTCGATGATGCGACGCTTTTAAGCGATATGAAAGTCGTTGCGGCTTTCGGTGAACTTAAATTCTTCGGCGGCACTTCTCAAAGTCCTACCGAAGAGATATTGAAAAACGGCGACGCCGTTGCGGACGCGTATTTCGGCGGCACGGGCAGCGACGGTTCAGATACTTATTATATCATCAGTATCAAATTCAGCGATTACGGATATAACGAGATCAAAAAGCTGATAGGCGACAGCAGCGAATACTATCTTCGTGCGGATGTCGGTGAAACTCCCATCACCGGAACTTCGGGTATCAATATCGCGTCTAACTTTACGAAAGATTATCAACTCACCACTACGGCGGGCGAATCTATGGCAAGGCAGTTTGCGTTGCAGATAAAGACCGGCGGGCTTGCTTATAAATATAACGTAGGCGACGGGGTGGAAGTATCTTCGCCTTTGGGGAAGGATATCGCGCTTAAAAGCGTTATCGCGATCGCGGCGCTTATAGCGATAGTTATTATCGCGATGTTTGTGTTCGATAAGAAGTTCGGTACAGTATCATGCTTATCGATGTTGCTCTTTACTGATATTTACTTGTTCCTGCTTATCGCTATTCCCGGTATCAAGGTGGCGTTCGGCGGGGTAGTCGGTTTTGCGCTCGCGGTGCTTCTTGCGGCGGACGGATTCGTTATTACTTCTAAACGCATTAAAGAAGAGTTTGCTCACGGCAAGACGGTAAAGAGCGCGGTCAAGACCGGCTTTAAGCGTTCGCTTGCTCCTATACTTGGCGAATCGGGGATAGCGTTCGCCGTTTCGCTCCTGTTGATGGTTATTACTTCCGGTACGGTCAGAAACTTCGCGCTGGTATTGGCGATAGGCACAGTGGTTTCCGCTGTTGCGACCGTGCTTTTTGCAAGGATGTTCACGAATCTTATATTGCCCCTTGTTGGTTATAAAGAAAATTTCTTCGGGGTAAAACGCGACGATATCGCGACCGCTGCGGAGAGTGAGGGGGAATAATTATGAAGGCGTTTAACAATATTAAGGTTTGGATAATAATAGCTCTTATCGTCGTTCTTGCGGGTGCGGTGTTTATTTCCGTTATGGGGTTGAACCAGACTCCCGACTATAAGGCGGCGTACGAAGTGTCCGTGAGCGTTGACCAGAACGTAAACGATTCGGGCAAAACCGCTAAAACCGCCGCGGAACAATATTTTAACGAAAAGGGATATAAATATTCCGGTTACGCCACTCAGGAAGCGGAAGACGGTACTTTGTATATCTTTAAGTTTGAAAAGGCAGGAGATATTTCCGAAAGCGAATTACAGGAAAAATTAGACGCGGCAGTCGGTTCGGGTGTTAAAGCGACCGCTGCCTACAAAGCGATTTCGGTAACTTCCGATATCAATATCGGAATTACGGTTTTGGCGTGCGCGCTGGGACTTGTAGCGGCGTTCGTTATCGCTCTGTTTATCATTAAACTCTCCGGCGCTTTGGTGACGGTTATCAACGCCGTATTGACCGCGTTGATATACGTTTCCGTAGTTGCGATCGCAAGAGTCCCCGCGATGACCGATATGGTGTTATGCGGTGCTATCGGCGTAATACTCGCGTTGATAATGACTTTCGTTATCGTGTGCAGATATAAAGAATCGCTTGCGTCCGACGATAAAAACGATATCGTTTCGATAGCAGAAAACGGTGCGAAAGCGAGTGCGTGCAGACTTGGTTTTATCGTTTGTCTCGGTGTTATCGCCGCTATCGCGTTTGCGGCTTCGGGAAGTATATACCTTATTTTCACGGGGCTGAAAATACTGATCGCCGCCGTATCGGCTTATTTAGTTTCGATCGTTGCAACGCCTGCGCTTTTTTCGGCACTTAAAAACGCAAAATTTAAGAAATAGACTTTAATTTAGCATCGGAAAGGCGGAAGAATCTTTTTTCCGCCTTGTTCTTTTAAAAGGGTATAATGAAAATAATCTATCCGAAAGCCTTAACCGACGAAGAAAATCTTAAACTCGACGAATTGTCCGTTAAATGCGGTATTCTTAAAGAAACCGCAAGGCTTTTGTACGACCGAGGAATAACCGACTATAACGCGGCAAAGCATTTTCTTAAACCCGACAAATCGCATTTTTTAGATCCTTTCGATCTTTCAGGGATGAAGGAAGCGACCGAAAGAATATGTAAAGCAAGAGAAAATCACGAGCGTGTGCTCGTGTTCGGCGATTACGACGCCGACGGTATTTGCGCCGCGACCATACTTTGCGGTGCGCTTAAAATTTACGGGATAAACGCCGTTACCGCCGTTCCCGAAAGGGAAGAAGGCTACGGGCTAAATCTTGACAGAATAGACGTTATTTACGTTCGCGAAGGGATAGATCTGATAATCACGGTCGATTGCGGTATTTCCGAAGCAGAAAAGATAGCATTATTAAAAAGCAGGGGCATTGACGTTATCGTTACCGACCACCACGAACCGCCCGAAATTTTGCCCGATTGTATATGTATAAACCCCAAAATAAAAGGTCAAAAATACGGTTTTGACGGGCTGTGCGGCGGCGGAGTCGCTTATAAACTCGGTTTTGCGCTTATCGGTGAAAAAGCGGACGAATTCTTGGATTTTGCCGCGCTCGCTACCGTTGCCGACAGTATGGATCTCGTCGGAGAAAACCGCGATATCGTTGCAGAAGGCTTGAAGATTTTAAACGACAGTCCGCGCGCCGTTTTCCGCGAATTTCTCGGCGACAGCGGGAAAGAGATTACCGCGCAAACGCTTGCTTACACCGTCGCTCCGCGCGTCAATGCGGGCGGCAGAATGGGCGACGCTAATTCCGCGCTAAAACTGTTTTTATCGGAAGACGAAAACGAGATATTCGATCTTTCGGTAAAATTAAACGTATATAACGCCACTCGTCAGGCGCTTTGCGAAGACGCTTTCGTCAGCGCGAAGCAGGTCGTTTCGGACACGGGCGCAAACGCAGACAGGGTGATACTCGTCCGCGGCGGGGAATGGAATGCAGGAATTTTGGGTATAGTCGCGGCAAAACTTGCCGACGCGTACAACAAACCCGCCATAGTGTTTTCGCTCGATCAGAACACGGGCGTTTATAAAGGTTCTGCGCGTAGCGTCGAAGGCATAAATATTTACGATGCGATTTGTGCCGTGAAAGACCTTCTGGTCAATTTCGGCGGACACTCGCAGGCGGCGGGGTTGTCGGTTACGGAAGAAAATTTCGATGCTCTTAAAAAAGCCGTCAACGAATATGCCGAAAAGGCTTTCGGCGCCGCGGAGTTGGAAAAAAAGATATATATCGATATTAAACCCAAAACCGCAATTTCGATACGATTTGCCGAAGAAATAGAGATGTTGGAACCGTTCGGGGTAGGCAACCGTCGTCCGATCCTTGCGACAGAAGTTGGGAAGACGACGATGAGCCCGTTAAAGGAGAATTCTCCGCATTATTCATTTAATACGGATATAGTTGAAATGCTTGATTTCAACGGCGCGAAGGATCTGGAAATACTTGCGTCCCCACTAAAAAAAGCGGTCGTTTTCGAGTTGAATTTATCCACTTTTAAGAACAAAAAATCGGTCAAAGGCTTTTTACGTACCGTCGTCAGCGAATTTGACGATACCGATTTGTTGGATGTAGGCGGCTTATCAACTGACAGGAACGATTTTGCGGACGCGTTCAATTTACTTTCGCGCGGGGAAAATCAGCCGGTAAAAGAATATTTGAACGAAATTCAGAAGTATATGACCGATAGTGAAAAACGGCAGTTGTTATTCTGTTATCGGGTGTTTAAGGAACTCGGTATTTTCGTGGAAGAAGACGGTGTTCTCGTGAGAGATTATTCTGTCAAAAAGCCACTCGACGAGTCTGCGCTATTTAGAAAGGTCAAAGAAAAACAATGTTAAATGTTATAGATAAATTAGAATCGACTTATACGGGCAAAGACCTTAATTTATGTCTTAAAGCCTACGATTTTGCCAAAAAGGCGCACGAAAATCAGAAGCGCGCGTCGGGGGAAGAGTATTTTATCCACCCGTGTACCGTCGCGGGGATTTTGGTTGATTTAGGGCTTGACGCGGCGACAGTTGCGGCGGCATTTTTGCACGACGTTATAGAAGATACGCCCGTTTCCGAAGGAGATATCAAAAAAGAGTTCGGCGATGAAGTTTTAACGCTCGTTTTGGGCGTTACCAAACTCGATCGCATCGAGTTTACTTCGCTCGAAGAAGAGCAGGCGGAAAACTTCCGCAAGTTATTCGTCGCTATGGCGAAGGATATAAGGGTAATAATAATAAAACTTGCCGACAGGCTCCACAATATGCGTTCGCTCAATTTCCTTTCCGCCGAACGCCAGCAACGTATGGCGAGAGAAACACTGGAAATTTACGCTCCGCTCGCGGGAAGGCTCGGTATATCGCAGATAAAGTGCGAACTCGAAGATCTTTGCTTAAAATATCTTGAGCCGGACTTTTACGAATACCTATCCATAAACATAGAAAACCGTGTCAAAGAAGGCTACGAACTTACCGATCACGTAGTCGCGGAATTGCGTGAAATGCTAAACGATTCTGGCATAAAGGGGGAAGTTTTCGGGAGAAGAAAACACCTTTACAGCATTTACCGCAAGATGAAGGAAAAGGGCAAAACGCTTGATCAGATCTTCGATCTGGTTGCCATACGCGTTATCGTGAACACGGTGGACGAGTGCTACGAAATTTTCGGCAAGATCCACAACAAGTGGAAACCTGTTCCCGGAAGAATAAAGGACTATATTGCCACGCCGAAACCCAATATGTACCGTTCGCTTCACACGACGGTAGTAACTAATTTCGGCAGGATATTCGAGATACAGATAAGAACTTACGAAATGAACCACGCCGCAGAATACGGTATCGCGGCGCACTGGAAATATAAAGAGAAAAAAGAAGGCGACGACCTTGACACTCGGCTTTCGTGGATACGCGAAGTTATGGAGTGGCAGGGCGGATTAAAGGACAGCAAGGAATTTCTGAATTCCTTAAAAGGCGATCTTTACAGTTCGGAAGTTCTGGTGTTTACCCCGAAAGGCGACGTTATAAGTCTTCCGAAAGACGCGACGCCCCTTGATTTTGCCTATCATATCCACTCTGCGATAGGAAACAAGTGCGTCGGGGCGAAGGTCAACTCAAAAATGGTGCCGCTGTCGAGTACGTTACAAGTCGGCGACGTAGTTGAAGTGATCACTTCGCAAAACTCCAAAGGTCCGTCGTGGGATTGGCTTAAAATAGTCAAAAGTCCGTCCGCGCGCGTAAAGATAAAGCAGTTCTTTAAGCGCGAAATGAAAGACGAAAACGTCAAGACGGGCAAGAGTATGATCGAAGCGGAAGCCAAGCATCGCGGCTACGCGCTTTCGGACCTTTTGACCGAAGAGTCGTTTTTGGTTCTCTCAAATAAGATGTCTTTTTCAAACGAAGACGAAATGTATGCGTCGGTCGGTTACGGTGCGGTGTCGGTAAATCAGATAATCGTAAAACTTATAGATTTTTACCGCAAGACGCGCCCGCAGGAGCGGATACACGATATACCGACGGGCAGGAAGAGTCAGACGGGCGGCGTGATAGTAAAGGGGATGAATAACCTTTTAGTGCGTTTTGCGGGCTGCTGTAACCCCGTTCCGGGCGACGAGATAATAGGATTTATTTCGCGCGGACACGGCGTTACCGTGCATAGAAAAGACTGTACCAACCTTAAAAACGTCGATGCGGACAGACTAATAGAAGTCGCGTGGGAAAATCAGACGGCGGCGGCGTTCAACGCCGAGATAAAGGTTATCGGCAACGTCCAAACGGATATCCTTTTCGCGGTTGCGGCTGCGACTTCGGAATTGCAACTTGAAATCGTTTCGACGAACGGGAGATTGGATGCTAAATCGAGCAGAGTCATCGTTGATTTTACCATAAGATTAAAGGATAAAGTCGCGCTCGACAGGCTTATAACAAAACTGAAACAGGATAAACGCGTAATAGACGTTTTCAGGGCGACGAGCACGTGAAATTATACCATTTATCGTCGGGGCTTTTGCACGTAAACACCTATTTTCTGGTGAACGAAACGACGCGCGAAGCGGTGTGTATAGACGGCGGCGAAAATTACAAACTTATTAAGTGCACGGAACAAGAGAACGGGTTTAATATAAAACACCTTCTTTTAACACACGCGCATTTCGACCATGCCGGGAACGCTGCGTTATTGCAGGCGGACGGCGTTAAGGTGTATATTTCCGCAATCGACAATCCGAAGCTGTCCGACGGCGGCACGCTCGACAGCAATTTCGGCAGGCATTATCCGCCGCTTTGCGCTGACGTTTTACTGCGCGACGGCGATAAGTTATGCCTTTCGGGGATAGATGTTGAAGTTATCGCAACGCCCGGGCATACCGACGGCTCGCTTACCTTTAAGACGGGCGATATGCTGTTTACGGGCGACACGCTGTTTCTTGAGTCGGTGGGAAGAACAGATTTTCCGACGGGCGACCGCGAAGAACTTATAAGATCGGTCAAGAAGTTATTCGCGCTTGGCGGCGACTATAAGGTTTTCCCCGGACACGAAGATTTTACCACTCTTTCGCACGAGCGGGAGTATAACTTGTTCAGCGACGTGGATATATGATAGAAACGGAATTGACTAAATTTTTGCCCGACCTTATAGAAGTGGAAAATCTTTTTAAGGAATATGGCGAACTGAATATAAAACATAAATTTTCCGACGGCGGCGACAGGATCGTAAATACGGTGATCGTAAACGGCAAGGCGTACGCTTTCGGAACTTTTTTGGGCAAAATCGGGGAAATAGAAAGAAAAAGGCTAATAAAGCGCTACGCTAAACTCGCTATCTATAAAACCCTGTCGAAGATTTTTAACGTAAGCCTTCCGTGGGGTTCTTTAACGGGCATAAGACCTACGAAACTTGCATATCAGGAGATAGCAAAAAGCGGTGGTTTTTACGATTTTTTTAAGGATACGCTGTTGGTTTCGGAAGAAAAGACGGCGCTCACCGCGGAAGTTATAAATTCTCAAAAAGGCATTTACGAAACGGCGGACGGGGGGAGCGATTTTTTTGTTTTTATTCCTTTTTGCCCGTCGAGATGCGAATATTGTTCTTTTATAAGTCAGGACGTTCGCGGCGCGGAAAAACTTATGGCAGAGTACGTTCCCGCGCTTATACGCGAGATAAACGAGAGCGCAAAATATATTAAAAGATTGCGCAGTATCTATATCGGCGGCGGTACTCCCGTCGCACTGTCCGATAAGGATCTCGGAAAGGTGCTTTCGGCGATAGATAAATTCAATACGGGCGTTGAGTTTACGGTAGAAGCAGGGCGTCCGGATGCTATCACCAAAGAGAATCTCGCGATATTAAAAGCGCACGGGGTAACGAGAATAAGCGTAAATCCGCAGACTTTTAACGACGATACTCTTAAAAGGATAGGCAGAAATCATACCGCAAGCGACCTTTTAAGGGCGTATGAACTTGCGAAAAACGATTTTTACGTCAATATGGACTTGATCGCGGGGTTACCCGAAGAAACGGCGGAGATATTTTATGACACGCTGAATAAAACGATCGCGCTCGATCCCGACAATATAACCGTACATACTTTGTGCGTGAAAAAGGGTTCGCGTCTTGCTGAAACGGCGAGCGGGCTCACGGCGGGCGATTGTGCTAAATGTGTGGATTACGCCCACGAACGGCTAAACGATGCGGGATATAATGCCTATTATCTTTATCGACAAAAATATATGGCGGGCAACTTGGAGAACGTCGGCTACTCCGAAAAAGGCAAAGAGTGCGTGTTCAATATCGACACGATGGAAGAGATCGCGGACGTGGTGGCGTGCGGCGCAAACGCTATAAGCAAGCGTGTCAAAAACGGGGGCGAGATAATTGAAAGATACGCGTTACCCAAAGACGTAAAAACCTATCTTAACAAGTCGGACGAAATTTTAAGGAAAAAAGAAGAATTTTTCCGCTAAAATCGGGTAAAAATTGTAATAAAGATTATAAAACAGTTTACAAAGGGGATAAATTTTAGTATAATAATTAGGCTTGGTACTTCGTGCAAGGTGTAGGGATTCTCCCCCCAACGCTTTGCCGACAGTGAATTATTCCATTTACAGGAGGTAAAATAAAAATGGACAAAGCAAAAAAGAATGAGATAATAGCAAAATTCGCCCGTCACGACGGCGACACCGGCAGCGCGGAAGTTCAGATCGCGCTTTTGACCGAAAGGATCAATCATTTAAACGAACATCTTTCGGTTAACAAAAACGACAATCATTCCCGCAGGGGACTTATGAAGATGGTCGGCGAACGCAGAAGTCTTTTAAAGTATCTGCAAGAAATAGATATCGAAAGATACAGAAAGATAATCGCGGACCTTGAATTAAGAAAATAGAGTTTTTGGGGCGGCAGGTTTCGTCGCCCTTTTTTTTGGTAAGAAAAGGGAAAATTCGATTTAAAACGTAACGGCGGCGTTTGGGTTATTCGTCGCATAAAAATAAGAGTCAGGAACAGGAGAAAAAGAAATGAAAAATTACAGAGAATTCAAATTCACCGTCGGCGGAAGAGAAGTCACGGTGGAAACAGGCAAGTATGCCGAACAGGCTAACGGCGCGTGCGTCGTTCGTTCGGGCGAAACGGCGGTTTTGGTTTCCGTCTGTATGTCGCCTACTCCGAGAGACGGGATGGATTTTTTCCCGCTTCAGGTAGATTACGACGAAAAAATGTATTCGGTAGGCAGGATCCCCGGCGGATTCAAAAAGAGAGAAGGCAGGGCAAGCGATAAAGCGATATTGACTTCAAGACTTATCGACCGTCCGCTCCGTCCGCTTTTCCCGAAAGGGCTTTATAACGACGTTGTCGTTATCGCGCAGGCTCTTTCCGTCGAACCGGATATTCAACCCGAACCTTTGGCGATGATAGGCAGTTCTATCGCTATCGCCATTTCGGATATTCCGTGGGCAGGTCCTACGGGCTCGGTCGTCGTAGGTCTTGTTGACGGTAAATACGTTATCAACCCGGACTTGAAACAGCGCGAAGTTTCGTCTATCCACTTAAATCTCGCTGGTACCGCCGACGCTATCCTTATGATAGAAGCGGGCGCGAACGAAGTTACGAACGAAGAAATGGTCGGCGCGATAATGTTCGGGCACGAAGAGATCAAGAAAATTTGCAAGTTTATCTCGGAAGAGATAGTTCCCGCAGTCGGTAAACCCAAACTTGAAATAGAACTTTATCATATTCCCGAAGATCTGGACGCGGCTGTGCGCGCATACGCGGGTGAAAAACTCGATAAAGCGCTCGACACCTTTGACAGAGCAGTCCGTCAGGCGGGGCAGGACGCTGTCGAAAAAGACACTCTCGAACATTTTGCGGACATATATCCCGGGAAAGAAAAGGAGATAAAGGACAGCCTTTATTATATTACTAAAGAGAAGATCCGTGCTAAGATCTTCGATAAGGGTATCCGTCCCGACGGCAGGGGCTTGAAAGAAGTCCGTCCTATCTGGTGCGAAAGAAGCGTGCTTCCGCGCGTTCACGGCTCGGCTGTGTTTACGAGAGGACAAACTCAGACGCTTACCACTTGTACTTTGGGTATGCTCGACGAAGCGCAGAAACTCGAAGGGCTTGACGAAGAAGATAAGAAACGCTATATGCATCAATACAACTTCCCCGGCTATTGTACGGGCGAAGCGAAGGCGTTAAGATCGCCCGGTCGCCGCGAAATAGGACACGGCGCGCTTGCGGAAAGGGCTCTTATCCCCGTTATTCCGTCGGAAGAAGAGTTTCCTTACGCAATAAGGGTAGTAAACGATATTATGTCGTCTAACGGTTCATCGTCTATGGCGTCGGTCTGCGGTTCGACTATGGCGCTTATGGACGCGGGCGTCCCGATAAAAGCACCCGTTGCGGGCGTCGCTATGGGGCTTATCAAGAACGCCGAAACGGGCGAATTCAGAGTGCTTACCGATATTCAGGGGTTAGAAGATTTCTTGGGCGATATGGACTTTAAGGTCGCGGGTACAGAAAACGGTATTACCGCTATCCAGATGGATATAAAGATCAAGGGTATTTCCGAAGAGATAATGCACACCGCAATAGATCAGGCGAACGAAGGTAGAAAGTTTATCCTTAGTAAGATGTTAGAGTGCGTACCCGAAGTTTCGTCAGAACTTTCGCCATACGCTCCCAAGATCATTTCCTTCTATATCCCCGTCGATAAGATAGGCGACGTGGTAGGAAAGCAGGGTAAAGTGATCAACAAGATCATCGAAGAAACGGGCGTTAAGATCGACATCGAAGAAGATGGCGCGGTGCATATCGCGACATACGGCGATATCGCGCAGGCGGAACGTGCGAAGGCTATCGTTCTTTCCATCGCGAAAGATCCCGAAGTCGGCGATATGTTTATAGCGGAAGTCGTCAGGATCTTACCTAAGGTCGGCGCGTTCTGTGAACTTGCTCCCGGTAAAGACGGGCTTATCCATATATCCAAACTTTCGGATAAACGCGTAAACAACGTCGAAGACGTCATAAATATCGGCGACAAAGCAAAAGTCGAAATAATCAAGATCGGTGAAAAGGGAATAGACCTTAAACTTCTCGAGATAGTCAAAGACTAAAAGTCAAACTCAAATTCCGAAGCCCGCCGTATCGCAAGGTATGGCGGGCTTGTTCTTTTTAAGCGTCGCGCGCATAAAATACCTAAAGGGGGTATTTTATGAAGAAGACGCGGCGCAGAATAACGCTTATTACAAATTTAATACTCGTTACGGCGTTTACCGTGGTATTTGCCGTGAGTTTTTTCCCGCAGCAAGCGTTGCCGATATACGGCGGAACCGATCTTTCGGCGATTTACAGCGGCGCGCGCGGCACGAACAAGGTGTCGTTTATGTTCAACGTTTACGAGAACGCCGAAACAGTGGAAAAAATCGCCGATTTATTGACGGAGCGTGGAGCAAAGGCAACGTTTTTCGTCGGCGGCTGTTGGGCGGACGATAACGGGAAAACGCTGAAATATCTCATAGAACAAGGATACGAGATAGCGAATCACGGGTATTTCCATAAAGACCATAGCACGCTGAATTACGAGAAGAATAAAGAAGAAATTTATCTTACGGGCGTAATAGTAAACGCGCTTTGCGGTGCAAAATTAAACCTGTTCGCTCCGCCTTCCGGCAGTTTTTCGGACACGACGCTCCAAGCGGCGGCGGATCTTGATTATCAGGTGGTAATGTGGTCGAAGGACACGATCGACTGGCGGGATAGCGATAAGGCGAAAATAGTTTCCCGCGCGACGAAAAATCTTACGGGCGGTGATCTTATACTTATGCACCCGAAAAGCCACACTCTCGCCGCGCTGCCTGAAATAATAGATTATTGTTTTTCGCACGGGTTCGATATCGTAAGCGTAAGCGAAAATATTTCATCAAAAATCACACAGAATATATAAAGGGGCAAATCGATCGTCGCGCGCCTTTATAAGGGGGAAAATATGAAAAGCGTTAAAATTTTCGAAAACGGCTTAAAACTCGTTGTCGTAGAGATGAAAGGGGTATTGTCCGTTGCGTGCGGTGTTTTCGTAAAAACGGGCAGCGCCAACGAGAGCGCGGAAGAGAACGGTATCTCACACTTTATAGAACATACAATGTTTAAGGGCACTGAAAAGCGCTCGTCGTTTGAGATAAGCGATTTCGTGGATAGTATCGGCGGGCAGATAAACGCCTTTACCGCCAAGCAGACTACCTGTTATTACACACACACGACCAAGGAACATTTTGAAGATTCGATGGACGTTTTGTCGGACATTTTTTTCAATTCCAAGTTCGAAAAGACCGAAATTGCCAAAGAAAAGGGTGTTATCGTCGAAGAGATAAATATGAGCGAAGACAGTCCCGAAGACTTGTGTTTGGATCTTTTGGCGGAAAGTTATTACGGGAATACAGGGCTCGGACAGACTATACTCGGCAGCGCGAAGAACGTGCGTTCTTTTAACCGCGACAGGGTTTTAAAGTATATGGACAAGTATTATACGGCGGACAACGTGGTGATATCCGTCGCGGGCAACGTAAGCACTGCAACGGCGCAGAAATTAGCCGAAAAATATTTCGCGCAGAACTTTACCAGATTCAAGTCGGCGGCGCAAAAATCTGAAGGAGCGATTACGCCGATGCACTTGAAAAAGATCAAAAAAATAGAGCAGTCGCATATCGGAATATGTATGCCTGCGATCCCGCTGAAAGACGAGCGTCGCGACGCTTTGAACGTTGCGAATATAATTTTGGGCGGCGGTATGAGCAGTCGGCTTTTCCAAAAAGTGCGTGAAGATCTGGGGCTTTGTTACAGCGTGTATTCCTACCTTTCCTGTTATAAGGATACGGGCGTTTTGGAAGTTTATGCGGGAGTTAATACGGATAACCGCGACGTGGCGGTTTCAGCGATCGTGGACGAAATAAAAAAATTCAAGAAGGACGGCGTTACCGAAAAGGAGTTCGCGCGCGGCAAAGAGCAACTTAAAAGTTCGCTCGTATTAGGTCAGGAAAGCGTTACCGGACAAATGCGTCTATACGGCAGAGTTGCGCTTTTCAACGACGAACTTTTCGATTTCGACGCGCGGCTTAAAAACATAAACGGCTTGACGCGTAACGATGTTATGCGTGTAATTGACGAGTTCTTCGATCTGGATAAAGCGTCTTCCGCTACTGTAGGTCCAAAACGTACCGCGATTGAAATATAAAATAATAACGAAAAACATAAAGGCTTTTGCGTTTTTAACGGCGTAGAAGTCTTTTTTTTATTCTCCGGAATATATTTTAATATGAAGATCTTGCGTTTGATATCGGGGCTGACGGTGATAGCGGCGCTGCTTTTCACGGCGTTTATCGGAAAAGATAAAATTACGGATAACGGCGTATCTTTGTTGCCCGCAGAATATAAGGGTATATTGACTTTGTGGCATATCGACACGTTTGAAGGGGGCGTCGGTTCGCGTAAGCAGTTCTTGCTTTCGGTCAGTCGCGGGTTCGAGAAGGAAAATCAAGGCGTTTTGGTTATGGCGATGGACTACACGGTCGAAAACGCCGAAAAGGCGATGTCGGAAGGTAAATTTCCCGATCTTATCTCTTACGGCGCGGGAGTAAGCGTATCGAATTTACAACCGATAACCTTAAAGGGGGCGGGAGATATGCAAACCGCGTATAACGGTGAAGTTTACGCGCTTTGTTGGTGCAGGGGCGGCTATTGTCTTATCGAAAATCCCGATTTTATCGACGGCAAAAGCGCGACCGGAAAACTCGTCGTTTCGCAAGGAAAATACACGAATCCTTTGGTTGCCTTTGCGCTTTCCGAAAAAAGACAGGCGGATTTTGAAATACTTTCGCCAATAAATGCATATATTAAGTTTACCGCGGGAAAAAGCAAGTATCTTCTCGGTACGCAAAGAGATATACACAGGTTGATG
This sequence comes from Clostridia bacterium, assembly GCA_017612915.1. Classification (GTDB taxonomy): domain Bacteria; phylum Bacillota; class Clostridia; order Christensenellales; family Borkfalkiaceae; genus UBA1259. The sequence continues at coordinate 22,536 of JAGAEX010000036.1, forward strand.
GTGCGCGGTATGGATTTTACGGTAACACCGCTCGACGGGTATAACGATTTGTATCAGTATATATCTATCCTTTCGCAGGATGAGAAGAAGGCGTTTTACGCACGAAAATTCGCGGCTTATCTGGTTTCCGACAGCGTTCAGAGCAAATTGAATAAAATAGGTATGATGAGTCGCAGTTTAAGCGTGGAATACGACAGCCCTGAACTTGCGCTTATGCAAAAAACCGTCGCGAAAAGCACGATCTCGGCGTTTTCTTCAAAGGAATTGATAGGCGAATTGCAGAACGCGGGGATGCTTGCCGCAAGGGGCGACGCCGACGAACTTTTAAAAATAAAAAAACTTGTCGCCACGCCTTGAAAAATAGTTTTAATTATAGTACAATATATAAGGAGATATATGGGCATAGTCGAGTCTTTAAGGCAGATACCCGATATAAACTTCATCGAAAACGTCAATCTCGGTTATCGCACGTCTTTCGGGATAGGCGGTAAAGCAAAATACTTCGTTGCGCCCGAAAGCGTCTATTCAGTTACGCAGTGTATCGGCGTGGCGAGAAACTTCGGGATAGATTATAAAATAATCGGCAACGGTACGAATATACTCGTTTCCGACAAGGGGTACGACGGACTTGTGATCTGTACCAAAAACCTGAACAGCGTGTTTTTGGATAGCGGGGAGGTAATATCCCTGTGCGGAACTCCGCTTATAAAGTTCGTAGGGTTTGCGTCCGGTTGCGGCAGAACGGGCGCGGAAGGTCTTTGCGGTATTCCCGCGACGGTCGGCGGGGCGATTTGTCAAAACGCGGGCGCGTTCGGCTATACCATTTCCGACTATCTGTACGAAGTAACCAGCATAAAAGACGGGAAGACCGTTAAGCGCAAGAAATCCGCGTGCGGATTCGGGTACAGGACGAGCGTTTTTAAGAATAGCGACGAATTTATCGTTTCGGCGAAATTCAGGTTCAAAAAGCGCAAAAAGACAGAAAAAAATTATTTTTACGAGCGGAGAAAAGCCGTGCAACCGAGCGGAAGGACTTGCGGTTCGGTGTTTACCAATCCGCCGAGCGATTACGCGGGCAGACTTATAGAGTGCGCGGGGCTTAAAGGCGTAAAGATAGGCGGCGCGCAGGTTTCCGAAAAACACGCGAATTTCATCGTTGCGGAAGAGAACGCCGCCGCGCACGACGTTTACCTTCTGATAAACGAAATAAAAAGAACGGTTTACGAAAAATTCGGCGTTCGGTTAAAAGAAGAAGTAGAATATTTAGGGGAATTTTAATGATCCTTACCGCTGATTATCATACCCATACCGTATTTTCGCACGGCAAGGGGAATATTTGCGACAACGTGAAAGCCGCTTCGCTTATAGGGCTAAAAGAGATCGGTATTACCGACCACGGTTTTAATCATCCTGCGTTCGGGCTCACGAAAAGAAAAATACCCAGGATGCGCCTTTTATGCGGCGAAGCGGAAAAGGAATTCGGCGTTAAAACATATCTCGGCATAGAATCCAATATTGTAGGTATAGACGGCACGACCGATTTAACGGAAAAAAGGTACGACGATTTCGACCTGTTTTTGGCGGGGTTTCATAAATTCGTTGTTTTCCGTCCGTCTGCGGGTTTTAAAATTTTTGTGCCCGATATGTTTACGGCGTATTTTAAAAAGGACAAGCCGTCCGCGTCGCTTATAAGAAATAATACCAAAATGTTTATAAACGTAATAAAAACACGCCCCGTTGATGCGATAACCCACCTTAATTTCTTCTGTTTTGCGGACGCGGCGGAAGTCGCGAAAGCGGCGTCGGATTACGGTACTTACATAGAACTTAATTCCAAGAAAGTCCATTTATCCGACGAAGAACTTTACGCCGTCAGTAAAACGGGCGTAAGGTTTATAATAGATTCCGATGCGCACTCACCCAAAAGAGTAGGTGATATTTCGCTTGTCGAGGAAACGTTAAAAAGGGTGGATATCGACTTAAAAAGGATAGATAATATAGACGGCAGATTGCCTTCTTTCAGGTTTGCGGCTTTTAAGGGGGCGGCAGGGCGATGAATTTCAGCGAAAGCGTAAAAGAAGAAATATTTTCCAAGCCCATTAAGGAAGATCATTGTAAAAAAGCCTTTTTAGCGGGCGTTATCCGCGGGAACGGCGTGCTTTTCGAGACGGAAAACGGATACGGATTGTCGTTTAAGATAGCGGGCGAAAACCGCGCAATGAAGATATCCGACCTTATTAAAGAAACTTTCGGTTTTGACGTGCGCGAAATTTCGGTTAAAGAAGACAGGCTTAACGCGAGAGATCTTTTCGAGATATCGTTGACGGGCAACGAAGCGCATACCGCTCTTGTCGGTCTCGGCATAATAAAAGATCAGGACGACGGCAGTGCGGTTTTGGGGTTTTTCGGGAAAATTACCGAACGGGAGTGCTGTTTTCGCTCCTTTTTAAAAGGGTTGTTCGTCAGTACGGGAAGTTGTACCGTGCCGAGCGCGGAAAACGGCGAAAAAACGGGGTATCACTTGGAACTGTGTTTTTCGCACGCCGTTTCTGCCGAACTCACGGCGAAAGAACTGTTTAGGAGAAATATTAAAAGCAATATCACGCGGCGCAAAAGCGATTATGTTTTGTATATAAAAAGCGCGGAAGGAATAAAGGATTTTTTCGCTGTTCTGCCCGCGCCCGTGTCGGTGTTAAAACTCACCGATATTATTATAGAGCGTGAAATTTTCAACGTTACCAACAGGCGTAAAAATTGCGATCTCGGCAACGTGAATCGACAGATAGAAGCGCAGGAAAAGATCGTTTCGGCGATAAACAAGATAGAAAGAACGGTGGGGCTTGACTCGTTAAAACCGGAACTGAAAGACACGGCGATCGCGCGCAGGGATTTTTCGGACGATACCCTTATTGAACTTGCCGCAAGACTATCCGTTACGAAGAGTTGTCTTAATCACAGACTTCGTAAAATAGCGGAGATCGCCGATAAAATTCAAGTGTAACCCTTGAAAGTCTTTTTTTGTCGCTATGATCGTGATATACTTTAACTAATAAAAAAACAAGGTAATAACTATGCAACCTTTCGTACACTTACATTTACACACCGAATACAGTTTATTGGACGGACTATCTACGATTTCGCTCGCGGTAAAAAAGGCGGCGGAACTCGGTATGCCCGCATTGGCGATTACGGACCACGGCAATATGTACGGCGCTGTGGCGTTTTACGACGCTTGCGTTTCTTATAATGAAAAGGCAAAAAAAGCGGGAAAAAACACCGTGAAGCCGATATTCGGCACGGAATTTTACGTGTGCGACGACCTTAAAGTCAAAATGCGCACGGGCGACCAAACGGGCGACGAGCGCGATCGCCGCCACCTTATCTTGCTCGTGAAAAACGAGCAGGGGTATAAGAATATTGCCCGCCTTAACGCGATTGCTTTTCGCGACGGGTTCTATTATAGACCGAGAATCGACTTAAAGACGCTTAAAGAACACAGCGAAGGGCTTATTTGTCTTTCGGCGTGTATAGCGGGCGATATCCCGCAGGCTATATTGCACGGCAACTATGAAAAAGCCGAAAGCCTTATCGCGTGGTTCAAGGACGTTTTTAAAGACGATTTTTACCTTGAAATGCAAAACCACGGACTAAAAGAAGAACTGGAAGTAAACCAATATTTGCGCGAATATTCAAAAAAATTCGGCGTAAAAACGGTGGTTACGAACGACGTTCATTACATAGATAAAAGCGATTATCTGCCGCACGACGTATTGCTTTGCGTACAAACGCAAAGCCGTTTCGACGATCCTACCCGTATGCGTTTTTCGTCCGACGATTATTATCTTAAAAATTACGACGAGATGGCGGCACTCTTTCCGAACGATTCGGACGCGCTCGCAACGACGTTGGAGATCGCGGATAAATGTAATTTCGAGTTCGATTACGGACACTATAAATTCCCGAAATATATACCCGAAACGGGCGAAAAGCCGATAGTTTTTATCCGCAATCTTATAAATAAAGGCATAAAGGAAAAGTACGGCGAAGAAACTCCGGAAGTAAGGCAAAGGATCGAAATGGAACTCGCGGTGATTGAAAAGCAGGGATTCGTCGAGTATTACCTTATAGTTTGGGATTATATAACCGCCGCTAAAAAGATGGGGATATCGGTTGGACCGGGGCGAGGCAGCGGCGCCGGTTCGATAGTCGCGTATCTTATAGATATTACCGATATAGATCCGTTGAAATACGACCTTTATTTTGAAAGATTTTTAAATTCCGAGCGAGTTTCCGCACCCGACTTCGACGTGGACTTTGAAGACAGCAGGCGTGAAGAAGTTATAAGCTACGTCAGGCAAAAATACGGCGACGATCACGTTGCGAGAATTATAACTTTCGGCACGATGGCTGCAAAAAACGCCATTAAAGACGTCGGCAGGGTGTTAGGCGTTTCCTATTCCGATTGCGATAAGATAACGAAGGCTATACCGACCAAGCAAAACAAAATGGGCAAGGAAGTGGAGATAAAACGTCCCAACGTCTTGCAGAAAGTTTTCGGGTTTTACCAGCCGAGCGACAAGGAAGAAAAGGACGGTTTTACGAGCGAGCATTTCGCCGTTACGGAACTCGTAGAAATGTATAATTCCAATTCCGATATAAAGCGCGTGGCGGATATCGCTATGCGATTGGAAGATACGCCACGTCAAAGCGGTATCCACGCTTGCGGCGTAATAATCGGGCACGACGTTTTAGATAGACATATGCCCCTTTCGCGGACGAGCGGCGTAGAAGACATAACCAGCCAATATACGGGGGTGGAACTTGAACATCTCGGTTTTTTGAAGATGGATTTTTTAGGACTCGTCAACTTGTCCGATATCAAGCGCTGTATAGAATATATCAAAGAAAATCACGGCGTAACTGTGGATTTTTCCGATAGGGTTTACGACGATCCGAAGGTGTACGAACTGATATCGAGCGGCAATACGGAAGCAATCTTCCAGATAGAGTCGCCGGGATTTAAAAAGTTCCTTAAAGACCTGAAACCGACCTGTCTTGAAGATATAATCGCGGCGGTGTCGTTATATCGTCCCGGTCCTATGGATTCAATACCGAAGTTCGTTGAAAGCAAGCACAATCCCGAAAAGATAGTGTTTTTGCACCCGATTTTAAAGCCCATTTTAGAGCAGACTTACGGTTGTATCGTGTATCAGGAGCAAGTTATGAAGATAGTTCAGGAACTTGCGGGATACACTTTGGGACAAGCCGATATGGTCCGCCGTATGATGGGCAAAAAGAAAGTCGAGGAGATGGCGAAAGAAGAAGAAGTCTTTTTAAACGGTAAGCCCGAAACGGTTGACGAACACGGAAAGATAAGCGGCGCGGTTGACGGATGTATCAAGCGCGGCGTTCCCGCAGAAACGGCAAAGATAATCTGGTCGCAGATGAAGGACTTTGCAAAATACGCCTTCAACAAGTCGCACGCCGCGGCGTATTCGGTCGTTACTTACCAGACGGCATACCTTAAAGCGTATTACGAACCTGAATTCCTGACGGCTATCTTAAACAACCGTATAACAAAGACGGACGAAGTAAAACATTATACTTTCTACGCCAAGTCCGAAGGGATCGAGATCTTGCCGCCCGATATCAACGAATCGGAAGCGTTTTTCTCGGTAAAGAACGGAAAGATCCGTTACGGGCTCGGCGCGATAAAGAATATAGGCGTAGGGCTTATTTCCGACATAATCGAAAACAGACGTGAAAATGGAAAATTCCTTTGTTTTGAAGATTTTATCGAGCGTGCGGTTACTTTTAACGTAAATAAGCGTATGATAGAAAACCTTATCTATGCGGGGGCGTTCGATTCGCTCGGCAAAAAGCGTTCGCATTTGATCAACGTTTTTGCCGACTATCTCGACAGAGTGCAGGACAGGAATAAGGACAGGGCGAGCAATCAGTTATCCCTTTTCGAGACGGTGCTTAAAGACTTCGATCGGCTGGAAATAATCTATCCCGATATCGACGAATTCGATTCCAAGTATAAGCTGTTAAAAGAGAAAGAAGTTTGCGGCGCGTACATAACGGGGCATCCCTTGTCCGACTATGCGGAGTTGTTTAAGAAGTTCGATTTTTCCACCGCTAAACTCGACGAGTATGAAGAAGAGATAATCGAGAACGAAGGAGACGAACCGCAGATAAAGCGCACTTTTACTTCGGTAAAAGAAGGGGACAGGGTGCATTTCGGCGGCATAATCACTTCGGTTGAAAAGATAATGACTAAAGCGGGAAGTTATATGGGTTTCGTTACCGTTGAAGATCTTAACGGTTCGGTGGAGTGTACGGTATTTCCCAAGACGCTGTCCGACGCGCGCGAGTGCATAGTTGACGACGAACTTGTGGAGATAGTCGGAAGAATACATATAAAGGACAACACCGCGACGATAAACGTCGATAAGATTTTCAAGATGGAAGTAAAAAAGGAAGAATTGAAGGAAGAAAGCGGCGACGAGTTTCTGGCTTTGATCTTTGATAAAAAGGACGATGAGAAACTTGAAAGGGTTTGCGATATTCTTTCCTGCTATCCGGGTAATATCCCCGTTTTTATGGCGATAGAAGGCCAAAAATTCGACGCGCATTTTTCGATAAGGAGTTGTGAAGGGCTAAACCTTGAACTTCGAGGCGAACTGCCGGAAAATAATATAGTTTTTTTAAGAAAAAAGAATTAAAATGCCGTTAAAAAAATAGCAATTTTTCGATATATGTGATAAAATAATTGCGGAAACAAACAACGGCTTATAGGTGGGGTATGGAAAGAATAGCGGTTTTAACGAGCGGCGGCGACGCGCCGGGCATGAATGCCTGTATAAGGGCGGTAGTAAGAACGGCGCTCAATAATAAAATGGATATTTACGGTGTGGAACGCGGATATGCGGGGCTCGTTAAGGGTGAAATAACCCGTCTCGGTACTCGTTCCGTTTCCGATATGATCCATAAGGGCGGTACTTTTTTAAAGACCGCACGTTGTCCCGAATTTAAGGATATCAAGGTGCAGCAGCAGGCGGCGGAAGCACTTTCTGCGTTCGGTATAGAAGGGCTCGTCGTTATAGGCGGTGACGGTACTTTCCGCGGCGCGAAAGATCTTTCGGATAATTTCGGCATCAAGGTCGTAGGGATACCGGGCACTATAGACAACGACCTTTCGTACACCGATTATACGGTCGGGTTCGATACCGCGGTCAACACGGTGCTTTGGGCGATAAACAATCTGCGCGACACGATGCATTCCCACGACAGGGTTTGTTTGCTGGAAGTTATGGGTAGAAAATGCGGCGATATCGCGCTTTACGCAGGCGCGGCAGGCGGCGCGGAATACGTTTTAGTGCCTGAAATACCCTTCGATCTCGACGAGATTTCATCGTCGATAAAAAAGAGTTATTTGCGCGGCAAAACTTCCAATATGATAATTTTGGCGGAAGGCGCCGGTAATCGCGACGAGATTGCGGCGTATATAAAGGAAAAGAGCGGAATAAACGTAAAAGTTACCAATTTCGGATATATCCAGCGCGGCGGCTCGCCAAATATGGCGGACAGGATTTTGGCGGCGAGATTCGGTTATCACGCCGTAGAGATGCTTCGTAACGACGGGGACAGTTGCGCTATCGGTATAAGGCATAATAACGTAATAACCGTGCCGTTTTCAGAAGTAGCGAACGGCGATAAAAAGTTCGATAAACGGCTTTATGATATCGCTCATATTTTAAGTTTGTAAAACCAAAGATTTAAGGAGATATACACAATGAAAGGATTAAAAGGCGCACTTATTTTCGCACAATCGGGCGGACCGACTTCGGTCATCAATTCGTCGGCGGCAGGCGTGTTTTTGGAAGGCTTGCACTCCGATAGCATAACCGCGGTTTACGGCGCGGCGCACGGTATTCGCGGGATACTCAACGAAGAAATGTACGATATAGGCAAAGAAGATGAAAAAGAACTTCTTTTGCTCAAAAACACTCCGTCTTCGGCTATGGGGTCGGTAAGGTACAAACTCAAAGACGCGTCGGTGGACGATACCGATTATAAGCGTCTTTTGGAAGTGTTTAAGAAGTACGACGTCAGATATTTCTTCTATAACGGCGGAAACGACAGTATGGATACTTGCAATAAAATAAGCAAGTATATGGCGAAATCGGGTTACGATATCAACGTCATCGGCGTTCCGAAGACCATTGATAACGATCTTTTCGGTACAGACCATTGCCCCGGCTTTGCGAGCGCGGCAAAATATATCGCGACGACCATTATGGAAATCAATCTCGACGCAAAAGTTTACGATACGGGTATGATCTGTGTTATCGAAGCGATGGGCAGAAACGCTGGTTGGCTTACCGCTTCGGCGGCACTCGCTAACGCGAAAGGTTACGGCGCGGATCTTATTTATCTCCCCGAAGTTGCTTTCGACGTAGATAAATTCGTCAACGACGTAAAAGAAGTTCTCGCTAAAAACGACAATAAGTGTATCGTCTGTCTGTCGGAAGGTATTCACGACAAGAACGGTACGCTTATCGGCGAAGTGTTAGGCAAGGCGGGCGCAAGGGACAGTTTCGGACACGCTCAACTCGGCGGCGTTGCGGCAAACCTTGCGAACATCTTAAAGGAAAAGACGGGCGTAAAGACTCGTGCGATCGAACTTTCGCTTATGCAAAGATGCGCGGCGCACTGCGCGAGCAAGACCGATATAGAAGAAACTTTCGGCGCGGGCAAAGCGGCGGTCAAGGCTGCTGTCGCGGGCGAAACAGATAAAATGGTCTGCTACGCGAGAAAGGCTGGGGATAAGTATGAATGCGAATATAAACTTTTACCTTTAGAGCTTGCGGCTAACACCGAAAAGACCGTTCCTTTAGAGTGGATCACCAACAACGGCACGGGAATTTCCGACGAGTTCGTAAAATACGCTCTTCCGCTTATTCAGGGCGAACCGGAAATGCTCAAAGAAGACGGGCTTCCGAGATTTGCGCGCCTTAAAAAAGTGCTTGTAGAAAAGAGATAAGTTATAAATAATACGATAAAACCCCTTGCGTTTAAGCAAGGGGTTTTATACTGCGTTATTACATAAACCGAAAGATTTCTTCATATACTTTTATTACGGGTTATCAACATATAAAAGTTTTAAAAGGCTTAAAAATGTGGATAACCCGTTATAAAAAACGGAGTTGTCAACAAAAATGTTCGTTGTAAGAAAAAGAAACTTTATTATTTTTACCGCCCTTTTTCTGACCGCGATTACTTTCGTTTTGTGTTTTGCGGCACTTGCGAAAACAAGCGCGATTGCCGCAAAGTCGGGCGTTAAAGTGGTGCTTGACGCGGGACACGGCGGTATCGACGGGGGCGTAAGCGGTATAAAAACCGGCGTTCACGAGAGCGACATAAATTTAGCGATTGTAAAAAAACTTGAGAAATATCTTATTGACGCAGGGATAACCGTAGTCCTTACAAGAAGTTCGAGTGCAGGGCTTTACGGTGTGGCGTCTTCTACTTTAAAGCGACGCGATATGGAAAAGCGTAAGGCAATAATACAAAAAGCTCAGCCTACTTTGGTCGTCAGCGTGCATATGAATTATTATCCCAACTCGTCGCGGCGTGGCGGGCAGGTGTTTTTTAAAAAGGGCAGTGAAAAGTCGGAAATACTCGCTAAATCCATACAGAAAAGCCTTAACACGCTTTATGCGGACGTAAAGGACTACTCGCCGCTTACGGGGGATTATTATATACTTAACTGTACCGAGTATCCTACGGTCATCGCCGAGTGCGGGTTTTTGTCTAACCTCGTTGACGAGTCGCTTTTGACCGACGAGAACTTCCGGTCGGAACTTGCATATTCGCTGTTTTACGGAATAATAAATTATCTGACCGAGAGTTCAATCGTTTATTTTTGAAATTAAAGCCGCAATACTTTTTTGGAATTGCGGCTTTTCTATTGTAATTTGGACAAAAATATTATATAATATTATAAAAAGAATTTTCGGCGGTAAAAACAGTGTTCCGTTTGGGCGAAAAGATGGATGCGGCGAAAGCCAAAGAATTAAATCCCATTGTTTTGGCGTTTATAGGCGACGCCGTGTATTCGCTTTTCGTCAGGGAAAGATTAGCATTTAATTCGGACAAAAAAACGGGCGAACTCAATAAACTCGCCGTGGCGGAAGTGAAAGCGACGGCACAAGCGGCGTTTTTCCTGCGCATAAAGGGCTTGTTGAACGAAGAAGAAGACAATATTTTTCACCGTGCGAGAAACGCCAAAAAAAACACGCGCGCAAAAAGCGCAACTGTTGCCGAATACAACGTTTCGACGGGGCTTGAAGCCGTTTTGGGGTATCTTTACGTTATCGGCGACGCGGATAGACTAAATTTTTTATTGAACGAAGGAAAAGAATAGGAAAAGGATATGAAGATCGAAGGCAGGAATTCCGTTTACGAACTGTTAAAAACGGATAAAGAAATAGATAAGATACTCGTCCAGAACGATTTAAAAGACGACGCGAGCAAGCGGCTTATAAACGTCGTTAAATCGCATAAGGCAAAGATACAACTCGTGGACAAGCGTGTCATTGAGAAAGAGAGCGAGTCAGGGCGCAGTCAAGGTTTTATCGCGTACGTTTCAGATTATAAATACTTTGATTTACAGGACATAATCGACGGCGCGCGGGATAAAGACGGGTTTATCGTAATTTTAAATGAAATTTTAGATCCCCATAATCTCGGCAGTATTATTCGTGTGTGCGAGTGCGCGGGGGTGGACGGCATAGTGATAAGCAAGGACAGAAGCGCGTCCGTTTCCGACACGGTGATGCGCATATCCGAAGGTGCGTTAAATCACGTAAAAGTAGCGCGCGTAGTAAATATTAACAACGCGATAAAAGAGTTGAAAGACAACGGTTATTGGGTGTACGGTGCGGATAGTCAAGGCGGCGAAATGTACAAGACCGACCTTACCGGCAAAATAGCCATAGTTATCGGCGGCGAAGACAGCGGTGTTAAAGCGCTCACTAAGAAAAATTGCGACGGGATAATATCTATACCTATGTTCGGCAAAGTCAATTCCTTAAATGCGTCCGTCGCTTGCGGCGTGGTTGTGTACGAGGCGGTGCGTCAGCGCGCAAAAAAAGATTAACGAAGGATAAAAATGAAAAAATACGATCTGCTTTCCGACGAGCAACTCGCTGTTCTTGCCAAAACCGATACTTTCGCGCTCGAAACACTGTTAGAGCGGTATAAAAAGGCGGTAAAAAGCACGGCGCGGCAGTATTTTCTCGCCGTCGGCGAAGAAGAAGATCTGATTCAGGAAGGCACTATCGGATTGTTTAAGGCGATAAACACTTTCGACGGGGTGTCGGCGTTCAAGAATTACGCTTTTACCTGTATAAAGAGCGGGATCATATCCGCCGTCAGAAAGTCCACGAGCGATAAGAATAAACCGCTTCTTTATTACGTGCCGATAGGCGCGGAAGGCGACGAAGATAAAAATTCGATCATTAAAGACGAAGCGATCGATCCGGAAGAAGAATATATCAATTCAGAAGCGGCAAGAGAGTTTATGGACAGGATAAAAGTCGCGTTAAGCGATTACGAATACGGCATTTTAACTTTGTATTTAGACGGGTATTCTTATATCGAAATTGCGAAAATGAAAGATAAAAATCCAAAATCGGTAGATAACGCCGTTCAGCGGATAAGGAAAAAAATAGCAAAGGTCAGATAGACGGGAGAAAGTAAATGTCATACCTTGCGTTATACAGAAGATACAGACCGACCGGTTTTGACGGTATCATCGGTCAGGATCACGTCGTTAAAACGCTCGTCAACCAGATAGAGACGGGGCGTTTGGGGCACGCTTACCTGTTTACGGGAACGCGCGGCACGGGTAAGACTTCCACCGCGAAGATTTTTGCGAAGGCGATAAACTGTGAGCACCCAGTACACGGTTCGCCTTGCGGTAAATGCGCGGCGTGCAAGGCGCTTTCCGATCCCGCGAATATCGACGTTATAGAGATAGACGCGGCGTCTAACAACGGCGTAAACGAAATAAGAGAATTACGCGATAACGTTCAATTTCCGCCCGTTTCGTGCAAATATAAAGTATATATAATTGACGAAGTGCATATGCTTACGGGCGCGGCGTTCAACGCGCTACTTAAAACGCTCGAAGAACCGCCGAAGCACGCTGTTTTTATTCTTGCGACGACTGAAGCGCATAAACTTCCCGCAACTATTCTGTCAAGATGTATGCGGTTTGATTTTAAGTTGGTATCAACGGAACAGATAGCAAGTCTTATAGCGGAGATTTACGACGAACAGGGTAAAAAATACACCAAAGAAGCGGTTTTCGCCATTGCGAAAGCGGGCGAAGGCAGTATCAGAGACGCGCTTTCCATTGCGGATACGGCGATCTCTTACGGCGACGGCGAACTTACTTACGAAGACGTGAACGAAATACTCGGTTCTTCTAACGCCGAACTTATAACGCAGTTCATAGCAACGATATTGTCCGGCGACAGCGGCGAAGTGCTGCGTATAACCGAAAGTTTGGCGAGCATCGGCAAAAGTATGGGTGTGCTTACGAAGGATCTGACCGGACTTTTGCGCGACCTTCTTATCGTTAAGACCTGCAAAACAGCAAACACGATCCTGGGTTTACCCGAATACAGGTTTAACGAACTCAAAGATATAGCGGCGGGCGTTTCGGAAGCACGCATTATCAGGATACTGGAAATATTTGCCGAAACGGAAACGCTTTTGCGATATACGACTCATCCGCGCGTCGTGTTCGAGACGGCGGCGGTAAAGGCGGCGCGCCCCGAAACCGATTACGATATAGACGCGCTTTTGGCGCGTATAAAGGCGCTTGAAGATAAGTTGGCAAAAGGCTGTAAAATAGTAACGGATAAAGCCGACGATAAGACGGATAACGATATTTCTGAAGAAACCGACGGAGAAGAGCAGGAAGAGAGCGTCAATACGGAAGAAATAAAGGGTAAACTTTTATCCAATCTGCGCAAGATGGGAAGTGAAATGCTGTGGAATACGATGCAAAGCGTAAAGATCGAAGCACGAAACGGCGAAATTATACTCGTTCCGAAGGCGCAAGAAGACTACGCGCTTTTTATGATAGAGATAAATAACGAAAAAATACGAAGCGCGCTAAATGATGCGGGGATCGAAAAATTTTCCGTTAAAGAACCTGACGACGAACAGCAATTATCGGAAATCGACGACGCGACGGAAAGGCTTAAAAAGATATTCGGTGAAGATATAGTTATAGTAAAACACTGATATAAAAGGCGTAAAAACGCAGTATAAATAAAAAAGGCAGGATAAAAAATGGGCGGTTACAGAGGTGGTTTCGGCGGCTTCGGCGGCGGGAACCAAATGCAGAATTTGATGAAACAAGCGCAAAAAATGCAGGAAGAAATGCAAAAAGCGCAGGCTGAACTCGAAGAAACGGAAGTCGTCGGCACAAGCGGCGGCGGACTGGTTAAGATCACTATGACGGCAAAAAAGGTTATTCGCGCTATCGAGATCAGTCCTGACGCGGTCGATACCGAAGATATGACGATGCTCGAAGATCTGATCGTGGCGGCGGCAAACGACGGTTATGCGAAAGCGGACGCTTTATGCAGCGAAAAACTCGGTGCGTTCGGCGGGCTTGGTCTGTAATCACGGCGAAAAATGAAGGTATATATAGAACCTATCGGTAAGCTTATTAACGAATTCAGTAAATTGCCGGGCGTGGGTGCAAAAACCGCCCAGCGTTTTGCTTACCGCGTGATAAATATGTCGGATCAGGAAGCCAAAAATTTTGCGGACGCAATAATGTCTGCGAAAAAGAACGTGCATTACTGTAAAATTTGCGGCAATTTTTCCGAAGGCGATATCTGCGACGTGTGCAAGGTGCGTTCGGCGGAAACGATTTGCGTAGTAAAAGAGCCGAAAGACGTTATCGCGATAGAAAAATTAAACGAATATAACGGTGTTTATCACGTTCTTCACGGCACTATTTCACCGCTTGACGGCGTAGGTCCTAACGATATAAATATAAAAGGGCTTTTGTCGCGCATCGCCGAAGGCGGCGTTAAAGAAGTGATATTGGCGACGAATCCCGACGTCGAGGGCGAAGCAACGGCAATGTATATTACTAATCTTATTAAGCCTTTGGGAATAAGAGTTTCGCGTCTTGCACACGGACTTCCCATCGGCACCGATTTAGAGTATGCGGACGAAGTTTCGCTCGCTCGCGCGTTTATCGACAGGAAGACGTTGTGATTATTCAGAAAAGGGGTATAAATGAAAATTTCCGTTTTGGGCTGCGGAAGATGGGGCTCTTTTATAGCCTGGTATCTCGTCCGACACGGCCACGAAATATGTCAATGGGGAAGAGAAGGTAAGTCGTTTGAACAACTGAAAAGCGGCAAAAACGAATACGTGGAACTCGATCCCGGAATAAATTTAACGGGTGATTTAAAGTTTGCGCTTGAATTCGGCGATGTAGTCGTGATCTCCATAAGCGCACAGTCTTTAAGAGCGTTTACAAAAGAGATCGTTGCGACGGCTGACGTTAAAGACAAGATATTCGTGTTATGTATGAAGGGCATCGAAGCGGAAACGGGCAAACGCCTTTCGGAAGTTTTGGTTGACTGCGGGATCTTGAGCGACAAGATCGCCGTATGGGTAGGGCCCGGGCATATTCAGGCGTTTACGCAAGGTCAGCCCAACTGTATGGTGATAGATTCCCGGAACCACGCGCTCGTAAAAATGCTTGCGGACGCATTCAGAAGCGATCTTATCAGGTTTTATTACGGCGACGATCTTATCGGTAGCGAGATCGGTGCGGCGGCGAAAAACGTGATGGGAATAGCTGCGGGTATGCTTGACGGGGGTAATATGTCCACGTTAAAAGGTCCGCTTATGGCGCGCGGCGCGCGGGAAGTGTCAAGGCTGATAAAAGCGATGGGCGGAAATGAACTTTCCGCTTACGGGCTTTGCCATCTCGGCGATTACGAAACCACGCTTTTTTCGGAATATTCAAATAATCGCGCGTTCGGTATAAAATTTGTGCGGAAACAGCCGTTTGATAAACTTGCGGAAGGTGCTGCGACGGCAAAAGCGATGAAAATGTTAGGCGAAAAATACGGCGTCGATCTGCCGATAACCAACGCCGTATATGCTATTTTGTATGAGAACAAAAATCCGATGGAAGAGTTTAAAAAGGTTTTTTCCCGCAGTACGAGAAAGGAGTTTTAACCGTAAAGACTAACAACCACTGAGTATATCATTGATATTTACTTGCCACTGCTAACGCGGTGGCTTTTATTTTGTCTTTAAGAGCGTCGGGCGAAAGCACCTTTATCCCGCTCGAATAACTCATAATTTTGCTTACAAGTCCGTCGTCGAATGGAAGCGAAACGTCGGCGATATATTTGCCGTTTTCTTGCTTGACGTTCTCAATGCCGAGCCACTCTTCCACGTCGGACGCCACGGTTTTGTCTATTTCCATAACGACGCGTTCCGCTTTTACGCTGTTATGCCAGAAATCGAGCGGCAATTCTTTTTTTGACAGGTCGCGGCGGGTAAATTTCGTGTTAAGGATATTTGCGATCTCAATTCTTCCCGTCTTGAAAAAACGGAATTCGTTTCTTAAATGACAGTAGGCGTAAATATACCAGATGCCTTGCTTAAACACTATAACGTGCGGTTCGACGACGCGTTCTGAAATGGCGCCGTTTCTGTCGTGATAGCGAATAAACAGTTCTCTGTTGTCGTTAAGGCTTTCTTCGATTACCTGTAATTTCGCTTTATAGCCTACCGTATCGCCCCACGGACCGCCGTCTATTATCAGATTGCCGCTTTTAATATCGAATCCGCCGTATTCGGGTTTAACGGTCGCTTTAAGTTTGTTTATCGCGGAAGAAAGCGCCTTGTCCGGCACGCTTTGTACGATAGAGCTAAGCGAGTTTATCACCTGCTCGAATTCCTTGACCGTCATAAAAGTCGAAGAAAGTCTGAAAGTGTCCATAATACGATAACC
Source organism: Clostridia bacterium (assembly GCA_017612915.1). GTDB lineage: Bacteria > Bacillota > Clostridia > Christensenellales > Borkfalkiaceae > UBA1259. The sequence continues at coordinate 38,614 of JAGAEX010000036.1, forward strand.
GCCGTTTCTGCCGCGTGTAGCGTAAATGGGAACGCCCGCTAATTCAAGACAAGTTATGTATCTTATAACAGTTCGGGTGCAGATGCCGTATTTTTGCGCAAGATATTTCGCCTGAACGGTTTTTTTGGAAAGCATGTCGAATAAAATATTGATCATCGTTTCAAATTTCATAATATTTTCCGCTCCTTGATCATATTGTAAATTATAACTTGTCTTTGTGTCAATCAATTTAAAAATATTTTTTATTTATGACACACTATTGTCAGTATTACGGTTTTATAATAACGATGTAAAAAGGAGCAAGGGTATGTTAGATAGAATCATCGGAGTGTTTTTTTATAAGACAGAGAAAAAGCGTACGATAACTGTTTTAAGCGAAAAAAGGGAAATGAGTAGAGATATCGGTACTATTAAAAAAGCGGAAAAGACGGAAAAAGACGCGGCTTTCTGGTACGAAAGGGAAAAGAAATACAAAGCGCTGTTTTCCGCAATGAACACCGGAGATCTTTAACTGTTTTTGTAACGAGCGATAATTGCGGCGATTTTTTCCGACGCGTCCGTAATTGGATTTGCTTTGTAATTTTTCGATAGTTTGAAACGCTTTGCGTACAGTTGATTTATCGCGCTCGTCAATGTGTCTGGCGTAAGGTTATCCTGGTACAGAATATCGGCAAAATTCAGGCTTTGGAAATATTCCGCGTTTAATATCTGATCCCCGCGCGAAACGCCTTTTGGGAGCGGGATCAAAAGCATAGGCTTAAATAAACTTGCCATTTCAAATACGGTGTTTGCGCCTGCGCGCGATATGCATAGGTCGGCGCAGGCAAGCGCCGTATCCATTTTATCGGTAAAGTCCACTTCGGTATAACCTTGTTTTTTGATTCCGGAAAGGTTGCCTTTGCCGCACGCGTGAATAACGTCGAAATTCGGCAAAAGGTCGTCGAGCGATTGCCTTATCGCATAGTTTATTGCGCTCGATCCGAGACTGCCGCCCGTAACGAGAATAACTGGTTTTTTGCCCGATAAATTGAAAGTTTTGATCCCGTCGCTTTTTTTTGCGGTAAAGACGGAGCGGCGTATCGGTGTGCCGACGAATAAACCGTTTTTTAACTTTTTCGCGGGATCCGGAAAGGCTGTCAAGACCAATTCGCAGTATTTTGCCGATATTTTGTTTGCAAGTCCCAAAGTAAAATCGCTTTCGTGTGCGATCACGGGGATACGCCGTTTTTTAGCGGCAAATACTACGGGCAGACTTACGTAGCCGCCTTTACTGAACACGACGTCGGGTTTAAGATCGTCTAAGATCTTGCCCGATTCTTTTATGCCCGCAAAAACTTTGAAAGGAATTTCAAGGTTTTTCAGGGTAAAACTTCGTACGAGTTTTGCGCAAGGTACAGCGAAATACTTTATGCCTGCCTTTTCAATGATCGATCTTTCCATGCCGTTTTCGCTGCCGATATAGTATATTTTTGCGAAATCTTTTTTAAGATAGGGTAAAAGCGCAAGATGGGGTATAACGTGTCCCGCTGTTCCGCCACCTGTCAATATTATCGTCGCCATACTTTTAATGTATGCAAATTGCGGCTAATAATTTACGGTATGTAAAAAGAACGAAAAAAGCGGCAAGCGCAATGCTTGCCGCTTTTTTTTTCGTAAATCGTTTTAACGAAATTTAATTATTCGTCTTTCTTGTCTTCTTCGGGCTTTTCCGCGGGAGTTTCACTCTCGGGAACGTCCAGAGTCATATCGCCGAAATCCTGAACTTCGCCGTAAACGTAGCCGGATTGTTCGGTTTCGTCGCCCGTCTGTTCCGTTTCGTTTTCCGCGTCTTCGGTTGCCTGATCTTCGGTCGCGGGTTCTTCTTGTCCGGCTGGAACTTCGGCGTTGCTTTCTTCGTCTTCGGGTTCATCCGCGTCTTCCGCGAGTTTTTCAGCCTGTTGTTCTTTTATTTTCTTGATGGCTTTATGCGTTTCAGAACGGCTCTTTACTTTGTACTGCGTCTTGATATCGCTTCTGTTTGCTTTACGTCTTTCGGTATAGCGTTTAACGAACAAAGTGATGATAGCGAGTATCAGAACAGCCGCTAAAACGAAGGACGAGAAGGATAGCCAGAAGGTCGAAGGATCGGTGTTAGCCGCACAGCCTGTTTTTTCTTCTTCTTCGATATTATCATACGGATTGCTTTCGGTCGGGTTTATCGTGTTGAAGATACCGTAGATCATATTGCTCGTTTTTGCCCAAACGTAGTTAGCGTCGTAAGAAACTATCTGATCGGGATATTCTTTATTGAATTGCTTTTCGGTGTCGGTAAGTTCGCGTTTATAAGCGATTATTTCATCAAACTCGAACCCGCCGAGCATAGCGTTGTAAAGCGGGTTTTCTTTGCTGCTGGAAGAGAACGCCTGTGCCCACGAAGTAGGTTCTGCAAACGCGGAAGATAAAGTCGTTTCGATCGAATTGATGAATACGTATCCTGCCGATTTGTCTTCGCCCGTTCTGCCGCCGTTCCACACTTCAACGCGGAAAGATTTAGCGTCCGCACCGGTGGCAAGATAGAAACTGACTTCTACCCAATTATCCGTGCCGACAGGGGTGGTTGCGGTGATTTCAAGTGCGAACTGCTTGTTCGTTATGGTCGTGCCGTTCAGCGCCGCATTTTTTATGCCTTCGTCGGTGTTTACGGTGAAATCCGTAAAACTTAAAATTTCCTTTTCCGATTTGCTCGTATCCACGAGATAGACGTAGGCGATCGCGCCGCCGCGTACGGAGAGTTTAACGGTTACTTTGGCGTATTCGTTGGAAGAAAGCGATTTAGATTCGCCGATAAAGCCATAGTTGTCGGGTTTGGAGTTAAATATAACTATAGGTTGTATATCGTTGCTTTCGGTGTAAAGTCCGTTTAAAGCGGACGCAAGTCCCGAATCTTTGGATTTATAATTATCCAAATATTTCGTATTGATGAGTCCCGCGTAACCTTTTGCGGTGTTGAATTTAGTTCTGGTATTGACTTCGTTGGAAAGTTCGGCGTCCGTGCCTTCGCCTTTAATATAAACGTGGTCGGACACGATGCCGAAATATCCGTCAACCGCCGTCGGATCACTCGTGATCTTGCCGACGTTGGATTTAGCGGGGGTCAAGGGGTAACTTGTCGTGTCGTTTTTCTGCTCGAAATCCGCGTTGTATCCCGCGTAAAGCGCAACCGTTGCGTCCGCGTCTGCGCTTAAAAGAGAGTAATATTTGTAAGTTTCGTCTTCCGTTCTGGAAATATATCCTTCCGCGAATTTAACTTCTTTGATAGTTACGGAACCGGTCGCAAGATCGGAATTGTAAAGAACGCTTGCCGCGTCGGTAGGACCGATAACTATTTGGAGATAAAACTCTCTCGTCTGGTCTTTGAAATTGTTTTTCACGAGTATAACCGCGTCAACGAATTCACCGTCGGTCGTATCGGAGAAAGTAGCGACGGCTTTTCTCGTTTCGGGATCTGCGCCGCCGAATTTATCTATCAGGTTTACCGTGATATCGGTAGAGCCGCGCGGATCGAGATCGTTACTTATCTTAAAGGTAACGAGCATGTATTTTTCATAATCGTCTTCGTCGGGGGTGGTTATGCTGAAATAGTTGCCGTCGTTTTTGATATCAACGGTTTTGATCTCTTCGTTAAGAGCGATCGTTGTTTCGTCGAAATTTACGGTATGGAAATAATCTTCGGGTATCGCCAAAGACATATCGTATTTAAATACTGTATTATTGCCGTCGAGAGATACGGTTTCGCTTGAACCGTAATCGAGCGTTACCGTGCGATCTTCCGGAATTTCCGGGATCGTTTCGGGGGCTTCGACTACCGTTATATCGTCGAAGAATACCGTACCTTCAACCGCTTTTGCATAGTTATCGCTCTTGCCCATACCGTATCCGAGTCCGAGCGTAAGGGTGAAAGAGCAATCGTAATTGTCGTCCGCTACGATATAGATGGTGTATTTTGTCCAATCTTCCGCAATAATGTTGTCGATATGAATTTCCGATTGATAATCGCCCTTAAGGGTGTTGAGTAATCTGATGTTGGCACCGTTGCCGTTCAGGATGTTGGTTTTTACCCAAACGGACACTTCGTATGTCGTGCCTTTTTTCATCGCAACGGTTGAAGAAGAGCGTATGCGTTGCGCCGTGCCTTTTTTGTACGTTGCCGAGAAGTTATTCATCATATATACGAAGGAGTCGGCGTCTTCGGAATGTTTTCCGGGATTTGCGAATTTATCTTTGATGAAAGTTTTGATCTCCGCGTCGGTTTTGTCGTCGAGGTCCGCTTTATATGCGTGCTTATAGATGTTCTTAAAATCGTTGTCTTTGTAAAGAGATTCAAAGACGTTATCGAAAGCGCTGTCCGCAACGGATATTACGCCCGAACTGACGAGCGAAGAAGTTGCGGAATTATCCGCAGAAGAAGTCCAACCTTTTGGGGATGAAACGGGGAAGTCGCTTTCGCTTTTATCGTAAGTGCCGTAAACGAAATTCGCGTTGCTTATTATATCCGTATCGGTTTCGGAGTATGTGTAGGTTTTGGTGTTTGAGTCGTTCGTCGATTGTGTTTCGTTACACGCAACGAAGAAGGCGCAAGTGCAAAACGCGCACAGTACGGAAAGGATAACGAGAAGTAATTTGATTTTTGGTAAGAAATGTTTTTTCGTCATAAATTCACCTAACAAAATTCTGTCTTTTTTACTTTTAAGCGTCGGCTGAACGGCGCGTTCACCGACTTTAACTCAAAATACTTAATCATTATATACCATTTTTCCCGAAAAATCAATCTTACACACGAACTTTATTCGGAAAAAACGATATTTTATAGTAAAAAATAATAAATTACGGAAAATATTTTTTATGAAGGGTAAAAAACGGTCTTTCGACGGCATAAAGGCGGTGCTTGTTAAGATAGCGGCGGGGGCGATCGCCGGACTCGTCAACGGTCTTTTCGGTGGCGGCGGCGGTATGATAATCGTGCCGTGTCTTAAACGTTTTTTACGGTATAAGACAAATTCCGCGCACGCGACTGCTATAGCGGTCATACTTCCGCTTTCGGTCGCAAGCGGGTCGTTTTATATCGCGTTCGGAAATGCGGAGTGGTTATCGACGTCGGTTACTTCTATCGGCGTGCTTGCGGGCGGAGTTTTGGGGGCGGCGTTACTTAAAAAGTTGTCGTCTAAACCTTTAACGTTGATTTTTTCAGTCGTTATGGCGGTCGCAGGCGTGAAAATGTTGTTTTTTTAACAGTTATATCTATAAGTCAGGGGAGTTTTATGAAATATTTGTGGTTTGTCGTCGTCGGATTTGCCGGCGGGGTTTTAGGCGGGATGGGGATGGGTGGCGGAACGGTGCTGATACCCCTTTTGTCCATTTGTCTTGATTTGCCGCAGCACTTTGCGCAGGCGATAAATTTAATAAGTTTTATACCGATGGCGGTTATCGCGATATTTATTCACGCAAAAAACCGATTGATAAATACGGACGGGATTTTTACGATAATCGTCTTCGGACTTGTTTTTTGCGTGGCGGGAAGTTTTATCGCGAAAACGGTAAACGCCGACTTGTTAAGACGGGTGTTCGGCGGATTTTTGGTCTTTTTGTCGATTTTTGAATCGGTTCTTCTGATCCGCGGCGATACGGGCGGCGAGTGAAATGTTTTTGTGCAGATTGCACATCTCGGCGTAACTTTCAAAAATGGCGAAAATGGCGTGTTAATAGGCGAAAATTGTAAAAATTACGCGGTGAAAAGGGTATCGGTGCAACCAAGAAACCGCGCGAAAACCGTTGGCAAAAAAAATGCACAAATTTAAAAAAAGGTCTATACAAACACAAGATGTTGTGATATAATATACGCGTAGATTCGTATTGTTAAGAATTTACCTTTTATTTAATCATAATACAAAATATTATTGCTTTTATGGAGTGTGCGTTGTGGAAAGAGTTGCGATAATTGATTTGGGATCTAATACGGCAAGATTGTTGATCTGGGAAGTTTCGGATAACGGTTATTTCCAGATAGTTGACCAATTAAAAGAAGCGCCGCGTCTCGGCGAAGGAATAGATAAAGAAGGGTTTTTAAAACCGCAAAGGATACAGGCGACGATCAAAGTTTTAAAGATGTTCCGTAAATTGTGCGACGTTCATAGGATAGATCGCATAATCGCCGTTGCGACGGCGGCGGTGCGTCGCGCCAAAAACCAGCGCAGTTTCCTGGACGAAGTTGCGGCGACCTGCGGAATAAAACTTCGCGTTTTGAGTGCGGAAGAAGAAGCGATCTACGTCTATCGCGGCGTAATAAACACGATGGACGTCCCAAAAGGTATAATTTTGGAGATCGGCGGCGGCAGTACGAAGATCGTGTATTATAATAGAAGGAATCTGTTGAATTACGAAACTTTGCCGTTCGGTGCGATAACGCTTACCGAACTGTTTGCGGCGGAAAACCTTACGCCCGCGGAACAGGCGGATAAGACGGAAAAGTTCTTTGTCGAACAGTTGTCTAAAATAGAGTGGCTTAAAACAGTTGATCCGGAAACGCAGATGATCGGCGTGGGCGGTTCTTTCAGAAATCTTTGCCGTATGACAAAGATAATGAAAAAATATCCGCTTAAAACTATACATAATTACGTCGTTCAGGACGCCGATTTCGAGCACGTTTACGACCTTTTAAAGACGCTTGATCTTGACAGGAAGAAGAAGATCAAAGGGCTTTCGAGCGGTAGGGCGGATATACTTCCCGCGGCTTTCGCGGCGATAAAAGCCTTCAAAAACTATATGAATCTCGGCGATATCGTTATTAGCGGCAGCGGGCTCAGAACGGGCATGATGTTCAATTACGCTGTGCCGCTGACGGTGGAAAAGCCTGTGTCTGACGTGCTTGGTTTCAGTCTTAACACTTTGGTCGAATTTTACGGTATGGATCGCGCGCATACGGAGCAAACTTCGTTTTTGGCAATCCAGTTGTTTAAGCAGTTGCGGGTTTTACATAAGTTCCCGAGACAATATATAAAGATTCTTAAAATCGCGTCCTATTTGTTCGAGGCGGGCAAGAAGGTCGGCTTTTACAATTACGAAAAGAACAGTGCGTATATAATTCTTAATTCCAATATTTACGGTGCAAGCCACCGCGATCTCGTGATGGCGTCGTTCGTTGCGGCAAGCACGGGTATCGACGATGTAAACGCGCAGGATTGGAACAGGTTCAGGGATCTTTTGACCGACGAGGATATCGACGCGGTGCGTAAAATGGGTGTTATGCTTCGTATCGCAAACGCGTTCGACAGGAGTATGTCGCTCGTCGTCAAAAACGTAAATTGCGATATTCTCGGCGATTCGGTTATAATGAAGACCGAACTTGACGGCGATGCTACACTGGAACTTTCTTCCGCGATGGAAGTAGGGGCGGATTTCAGAAAGATATTCAAGAAAAATCTCGAAATTTTATAAATACAATAAACTATCGTACGGACGCTGTGTAAACACGGCGTTCGTTTTAAAAAGGTAAACGATATGATCAAATTTGCGATTGATTTTGACAGCGCTTATACCAATATTTATAAACTCGGCAGCGGGCTCGTTCTTTCCGAGCCGACGGTTGCCGCCGTGGATGAAGGCGATAAGTACGACGTAAAGGCTATAGGACAGGAAGCGTATAAACTCATAGGCAAAACGGCTAAAAACACCAAGATAGTTTTTCCCGTGTTTGAAGGGGAGATCGTAAACGAGCGCGTTGCGGCAAAGACGCTCGAATATTTTCTTAAAAAGGTCAAGCCCGAAAAATTCGAGTCGATGTCGGCGCTGTTTGCCGTCCCTTGCGGAACTACCGCGGATATGGTGTCGAAATATAAGAACGTTGCAAGGGAGTGCGGTATTAAGAAGTGTGTTTTTGCCGAAAGTCCGATCCTTGCGGCTATCGGTCAAAGGATACCGCTTACCGATGCTACGCCCTGTTTTGTTATTGATATGGCGGGCGGAACGACTAACGTTGCGGCGGTTACGCTGGACGGCGTTATAGCAGGAATATCTGTCAATTTCGGCGGCAATAAAATAAGTGCCGATATAATAGATTTTGTCGCGGAAGCGTATGGTTTGCAGATAGGTCTTCAAACGGCGGAACGCTTGAAAAAAGAGATAGGCAGTTTGGATAGAAACGACGGACTCACCGCGTTAGTGAACGGCAGGGATATGGAACGCGGAACGCCGCGCGCTATTTCCGTATGTGCAAAGGATCTCGTTTCGACTGTGTCGGCGTATTACGATAAAGTTGCCGACCTTGCTCTTGAACTGCTAAAAAAACTCCCGCCCGAAGTGTCGGCGGCGATGCGTCACGAAGGAATATACGTTACGGGCGGCGCGTCCGACGTTTACGGTTTGGAAAAATATTATGCCGATAAATTCGGTATGAAAGTGAATATGGCGGAGAACGGACTTATGAACGTCGCGCTGGGCGGCGGAATAGCGATAGGTAACGTCGATCTGCTTAAAAAAATAACTCTTAAAACCTGATGAAAACGTTATAAAATAATTTAAGCGACAAAATAACGCGTGTTTTTTGCAAATCAAGCAAAATGCGCGTTTTTTTATTGCTTACAATATTAAAAAAGGAGCGAAAGTGGCAAGAAAAATAGTAATTACGTCAGGGAAAGGCGGTGTGGGCAAGACTACCGTTACGGCGAATCTCGGCATATTTTTATCTTCTCTCGGACTTCGCGTCGTGATGATCGACGTCGATTTCGGGTTGAACAATTTAGACGTTGTTATGGGTGTGGAAAATAAAATAGTTTACGACGTTTCGGACGTTATCGTCGGCAGGTGTCGTGCTAAACAAGCGCTCGTGCAGGATAACGGCAGAAAAAATCTTTTCGTTTTGCCGTCGGGCGGTTTGGCGGCGCAAGCGCCCGTTTCAGGACAGCAACTTAAACTTATAGTTGAAAATTTGTCGCCCATTTTCGATTACGTGCTTATAGATTGCCCTGCGGGGCTTGACGCGGGGTTTCACCGTGCTGTGGCTTGTGCGGAAGAAGCGATTGTGGTCGCGACTCCCGCTCTTACGAGTCTTCGCGACGCCGATAAAACGGTAACCGTTTTAAAAAGTTATAAATTGCAAAGGATCGGACTTGTTGTAAACAGGGTGCGGGGCGATCTTATTATGAGTGAAAAAATGCTTCTCCCGCGCGATATTGAAGAACTGTTAAAAACCAATCTGATCGGGGTTATTCCGGAAGAAGACGCCGTGTTTTTATCGGGTATATCATTGCCTAAAACTTCAGATTCGTATAAAGCGTATAAATTGCTCGCGTTGAATTTACATAAACAAACGGGGAAGATATTCGATCCCACTAAAAAATATTCGGGATTTTTCGGCAGTATAAGAAGGAGTATAAAACGGAGTGTATGAAAGTCGATAAAAACAGCATCATAAGAATAGAGAAAATGATAAACAGCGATCGGCTGAAAAGTGCCGACGGTTTTGTCGATCTGCTTACGGGGGACATAGACAGAGTACTTAAAGACTACTTCGATTACAAGGGATATCCCGCCGTTGCAGTGAGTAAAAACGGATCTTCCATCAATATCAGCATCAGTCTTACGGCGGAAAGGATACGCGCTTTTTCCGTTTTGCCTACCGAGCAATAATCGTAGCGATTTCAAGCGATTTTAAGTATTTTTATGTCTGACATAACGTGTAGTTTGTCTGACAAAAGCAGAAGTTTTCTATCGTTTGGTTTGTTATGAATATTTTTTCGTTATTCGGCTAAAATTATAGTATGGTTTTGTGGTTTTGTATAGGCGTCGTTGTCGGCGCGAATCTTGGGCTTATCGTTTTTTCCGTTTGCGCTTCGCGACGCGGCGAAGGAAAATGATATGCGATGCCGCTGTTTTAACGGCTCCGTCCGCTTTTATTTCGGGCGGCTTTTTTTATTTTAAATAATTGACATTATCCCATATTTAGTAGTATAATAATCGCAATAAACACAAAGGAGTGTGTTTCCTATGAAAAATTATTTTCTTGCGATTGATATAGGCGCGTCAAGCGGAAGGCATATTTTGGGTTCCGTTGATAACGGCAAACTCGTTTTGGAAGAAATTTACCGCTTTAAAAACGGCGCGGTCGAAAAGGACGGTAAACTCGTTTGGGACGATAACGCGCTTTATGAAAGCATAGTCGAAGGGCTTAAAAGATGTAAAGAAATAAACAAGATCCCCGTAACCGTCGGCATTGATACCTGGGGTGTGGATTACGCTCTTTTAGATGAAAACGACGCGCTTATCGGCGAAGTGTATTCCTACCGTGACGAGCGTACCCTTGCCGTAATGAAAGAAGTATATTCGATCGTTTCCGAAAAGGAATTGTACGAAGCGACGGGGATAAAGGAGCAGGTCTTTAATACCGTGTTCCAACTCTTCTGCGATAAAAAGTCCGGTAAGTTGAAAAAAGCAAAAACTTTTCTGATGATGCCCGACTATCTCGGCTTTCTTTTGACGGGCGTAAAGAAAAACGAATATACGAACGCATCTACCACGGGGCTTTTGAACGCTAAAACGCGCGATTGGGATTACGGTATAATCGAAAAACTCGGCTTTCCGAAGTCGCTTTTTAAACCGCTTTACGATCCCTGTGAAAAGGTCGGTTCTTTGCGTCCCGAAATAGTCGAAGAAGTAGGGTTCGATACTACCGTTTACCTTCCCGCAACTCACGACACGGCGAGTGCAGTCATGGCTGTTCCGTCGGAGAAAAATCCGCTGTATATTTCGAGCGGCACATGGTCTTTGATCGGTATTGAAACGCCGAAAGAAAACACTTCGGATCCGGCAAAAAACAGCGGCTTTACCAACGAAGGCGGTTTTAATAAAACGGTCAGATTCCTTAAAAACATAATGGGTATGTGGATGATACAGTGTATCAAAAAGGAACTCGACGACAAATATTCGTTTACCGATTTCGTTGCTCTTTCCAGAGCGGCTGAAGACTTTAACTCCACAGTGGACGTTAACGACCTATCGTTTTTCTCGCCGAAGAGTATGATAAACGCCGTCAAGGATTACTGTAAAAAATCGGGCGAAAAAGTACCCGAAACGGTGGGCGAGATCGCTCGTTGCGTATATTTGAGTTTAGCGGAAAGTTATAAAAAATCGGTCGAACAGATAGAAGATATAACGGGCGAAAAATTCGATAAGATACATATAGTCGGCGGCGGCTGTCAAAACGTGCTTATGAACGAGTTGACGGCGAAAGTTACGGGCAGAACGGTGGTTGCAGGGCCTGTGGAAGCGACGGCGACGGGGAACATTCTCGCGCAGATGCTCGCCAAAAAGGAAATCAAGAGTCTGTCGGAAGGAAAAGCGCTTATCCGCGATTCGTTTGAAATAAAAGAAATAAAAGCATAGGAAAAGGCAAACAATGAAAAACGTATTCGACGTATTGAAAGAAAGAGGATTTATCAAGCAAACCATTTACGAAGACGAACTGGTGCAAAAACTCGGTGAAGAATCCGTACCGTTTTATATAGGGTTCGACCCGACGGCGGACAGTCTGCATATCGGGCATTATATTCCGATAATGGCTATGTCGTGGATGCAAAAATACGGGCATAAGCCCATCGCGCTGTTCGGCGGCGGTACGGGTATGGTAGGCGATCCTTCGGGCAGAAGCGATATGCGCCAAATGCTGACGAAAGAGACTATTGCACACAATATCGAGTGCTTTAAAAAGCAGATGTCGCGTTTTATAAGTTTCGAGGGGGAAAACGCCGCTATCTGCGCCAACAACGCCGACTGGCTCTTAAACCTTAATTACGTTGACTTTTTGCGCGATATAGGCGTGTATTTTTCTGTTAACAAAATGCTTACGGCGGAGTGCTTTAAGCAACGTATGGAAAAGGGGCTTACCTTTTTGGAATTCAACTATATGCTTATGCAAGGGTACGACTTTTTGTACTTGAATCAAAAGTACGGCTGTATGCTGGAAGTAGGCGGAGACGATCAATGGTCTAATATGCTTGCCGGCGTCGATCTTATCCGCAGAAAAGAGAGAAAGAGCGCGTTCTGTATGACTTGTACTTTGCTTTTAAACAGCGAAGGCAAAAAGATGGGCAAAACGCAAAAGGGCGCGCTGTGGCTTGACGAAAACAAGTGTTCCGTTTACGATTTTTACCAGTATTTCCGTAACGTGGAAGACGTTAAGGTGGAAGAGTGTATGCGCCTTCTGACTTTTATGGATCTGGATGAAATAAAAGAACTGACCAAATATAACGACGAGCGTATGAACCTTGCTAAAGAACGGCTCGCTTTTGAAGTTACCAAACTCGTTCACGGCGAAGAAAAGGCGCTCGCCGCGGCAAAACAGGCGAAAGCGGCGTTCGGCGGCGGCAATGCGGACGATATGCCGACGGTAACGGTAGATAAAACTACTGAATTTATAAGCGACGTGGTAGTCGCCGCGGGGCTTGCGAAATCCAAGGGCGAAGCAAAGCGTCTGATCGAAGGCGGCGGGGTATCGGTAAACGACGACAAAATTGCCGACGCGTTCGCAAAAATACCCGACGCGGTAAAGGAAAGCGGCGAGTTTATACTTCATAAGGGCAAAAAAGCGCATATTAAAATTATTTTAAAATGAGCGAAAAATGAGCGAATTCAAGACTGTCGCGGGCGAAACGGAAGCGATAAGCGTTATTGAGCGTTCTAAGTTTATCTGTCTGCTTAAAGGGGTAAACGACGAAGAAGACGCGAAAAGTTTTATCGACGCCGTTCGGAAAAAGTATCCGCTCGCCAACCATTACTGCTACGCTTATATCGCCGACGAAAAGGGGTTGAACCAAAAGTTCTCCGACGACGGCGAACCGCACGGTACGGCAGGACTTCCGATACTTAACGCGATCAAAGGTAAGGGGCTTTTTAAGACTGTTGCGGTCGTCGTCAGATATTTCGGCGGTATAAAACTCGGTACAGGCGGGCTTTCAAGGGCGTACGGCGGAACGGCGATCGCGGCTATCGACAAAGCGGAATTCGTTACACTTACCGAAGCGGAGTTCTATATTTTTTCGCTCACTTACGCGCAGTATAAAAAGATATTGCCGATTATGGGCGGCGCGGTCGTGTTCACCGAGTACGGCGAAGGAGTAAAAATCAAGATCGCGGCAAAAAAAGGCGAAAAAGACGCGATTTTTACCAAAATCTCGGAGACTTTGGGAACAAACTCATCCGCAGAGTACGGCGGCGAAGGGTATTTCGAATTCAAAACAAAATAGCGAGATAGAGATGAAAAAAATTACGGCGATAACCGCGCAGGAAAGAAAAAAAGACCGCGTAAACCTTTTTGTGGACGGAGAGTTTTTTGCGGGCGTTTCGCTGGAAACGGTTTTAAAATTAAGGCTTAAAGCGGGCGACGAAGTAGAAGAAAGTCGGCTTAAAGAAATACTTTCCGAAGCCGAGCGGACGGACGCTGTACAAAAGGCGGCGGACTACGCGCTTAAAAACCTTAAAACCAAGCGGCAGGTAAAGGATTACCTTATAAAAAAAGGTTATTCGGAAGAAACGGCTTGGTATGCGGTCGATAAACTAAAAGAGTACGGGTATATCGACGACGTGGAGTATAGTAAGCGATTTATCGAAAGCACTTCTAAAACGCAGGGCAAACGCCTTATAGAGTATAAATTGATGTCAAAGGGCGTAAAAAAGGACGATATCGCGCTTGCCTACGAGAGTGCGGAAATTAACGATGAAGAACACGCCCGCGCCTTGGCGGAAAAATATCTTAAAAACAAAGAAAAGACCAGAGAAAACGTGTTAAAAGCGTATAAATATCTTATCGGTAAAGGGTTTTCGTACGAGCAGGCTGAATACGCCGTCGCGCCGTATAAGGAAGATTAAATTATGGAAAGAATTTTATCGGTCGCCGAAATGCGTGAGGCGGACGAATATACTATAAATAAAACGGGCGTTTCGGCGGATATTCTGGTCGAGCGCGCGGGGTGCGCCGTCGCCGAAGAGATCACGAAGCGTTTTAAGGGCGGCAGAGTGCTGGTCTGCACGGGCAAGGGAAACAATGGTAAAGACGGCAAGGTCATCGCGTCGATCTTATCTAAAATCCACGGTTTTTCGGTATCGACTTTCAGCGCGGAAGTGGGGTTTTTCAAGATATTCGAGAAGAAATTCGATATTATAGTTGATTGTCTTTTCGGTACGGGATTAAACAGAGAAATAACGGGCAGATACAGGATCGCGGTGGAAAAAATAAACGAGAGCGGTGCATTTATAGTTTCGTGCGATATTCCGAGCGGTATCAACGGCGACAGCGGCAAAATAATGGGCGAAGCGGTAAAGGCAGATCTTACCGTCGCTATTCAGGAATACAAAACGGGGCATTTTCTTAACGAAGGCGTGGATTATTCTGGTAAAGTCGTCGCAAAAGACATAGGCATAAGCGTATGGACGGAAGAATGTTCGCACCGCATAACCGATAAGGACGCGGCGTCGCTTTTTCCCGACAGACCGAGAAATATCCATAAAGGCGACGGCGGCAAAATAGCGGTCGTCGGCGGAAGTAAAAAATATTCAGGCAGTGTTTTGCTTTCTTATAGCGCGCTTTGCGCTTATAAGACGGGCGCGGGGTATGCCGCGATCGCCGTTCCCGACTGTATTTTCAGCGTTGTCGCGGGCGTCAATCCCGAGTGCCTTATACTGACTTTACCCGATAACGGCGACGGTATGGCGTTTGACGAAAAAGCGTTAAAACCGTTACTTGATTACGACGCGATAGCGTTCGGTATGGGCGCGGGCTCGACGGTTGATACCTACAAATCGCTCGTGTTCCTTCTCGAAAATTATACGGGCAGGCTGGTTATCGACGCCGACGGATTAAACGCGCTTGCGGTGTTCGGTACGGGCGTTTTGAAAAGCGAAAATAGAAAATGCGAAGTCGTTTTAACTCCGCATATCGGCGAGTTTATAAGGCTTTCGGGCAAAAACAAAGAAGAGATATTAAGCGATACGATCGCGCAGGCAAAAGCGTTCGCGAAAGAATACGGCGTAACGTTGCTGCTTAAAAACGCCGTCAGCGTAATAACCGACGGGGAACGGACGATAATCAATACGACGGGCGACAGCGGTATGGCAAAAGGGGGCAGCGGCGACGTGCTTTCGGGGTTTATCGCCGGGCTGCTTAACAGAGACGACGAACCCGTTTTGTGTGTGGGCGTTGCGGCGTATTTGTTCGGAAGAGCAGGCGAAATAGCGGCGAAAGAGCAGAATTCTTACACGATTACCGCGAGCGATATAATAGCGGCGTTACCTAAAGCGATAAATAAAATTTTGTAAATAATTATCTAAATCATAAGGAGAAAGAAAATGAAGTGTATGTATTGCGGGTGTATTGACAGCAAGGTCGTCGATTCCCGCACGACTGAAGACGGAACGAGTATCAGAAGGCGGCGGGAGTGTATCAACTGCGGCAGGAGGTTTACCACTTACGAAACAGTGGAAAACACGCCTATATTCGTAATAAAATCGGGCGGCGCAAGACAGGCGTTCGATCCGAATAAGATAAAGGCCGGCATTATAAAGGCGTGCGAAAAACGTCCCGTTCCCGCAAGCGAAATAGATAAACTCGTATCAGATATACAAAAGAAGATATACAATTCGCTCGTACAGGAGATTTCAAGTAAAGAGATAGGCGAAATGGTCTGCGAAGGCTTAAAGGATATCGATGAAGTCGCATACGTCAGATTCGCGTCGGTATATCGTTCGTTTACCGATACTGCGTCTTTTATGAAAGAACTTGAAAAAATGGTCAACAAAGAGAAGAAATCTTAAATTTATTAAGGGATAAGCATTATGAACAAGTGGGATGAAAGGTTTATGGATCTTGCCGAAACGGTTGCGGGATGGTCGAGTTGTTTTCAGGAAAACCGTCACGTCGGAGCAGTTGCCGTAAAAGATAAAAGGATACTTACTACGGGTTATAACGGCGCGCCTTCGGGGATAGAGAGTTGTGCGGAGCGGGGCGAGTGCTTGCGCCGCGTAAAGAACATAGCGAGCGGCACTATGCAGGAAGTTTGCTACGCCGTTCACGCAGAGCAGAACGCCATAATCCAAGCGGCGAAACTCGGCATAAGTTTAGAAGGCGCAACGATGTACGTTACCCACCAGCCGTGCGTTATCTGTACGCGTATGATAATAAATTCGGGCATAAAAAAGGTTATTTATAAAAACGGTTATCCCGATCCGTTTGCACTTGAACTCTTTAAAAAGTCGAACGTGGAAATTGTTAAATATTCCGATTTGTAATGCAAGCCGTTTATATCCTTGATATAAAAGATATCGCGAAAAACGAGAGTAAAATAGTGCCTTATTTAAGCAAAACCGCGGTGGAAAAAGCCGACGGTTTTTCCGATAAAGAAGATAAGTTCCGCTCGTTCGGCGGCGCGCTTTTAATCAGAGCGTTTACGGCTGAAAGTCCTATAAAATATAACGAAAACGGAAAACCGTTCAAGGATGCGCCGCCCTTTTTTAATGTTTCACACTCGGGCGAAAAAGTCGGGATTTTCGTAAGCGACGACGGTATGGTCGGGTTTGATGTGCAGAGAATAACGGGGTATAACGAAAAACTTAAAAATTACGCTTTTAATGCCGAAGAAAAAGCGGCTATAAACAGCGATGCGGATTTCACCGTTTTTTGGGCGATGAAAGAAGCGGCGATAAAGTGTTTCGGCATAAGCATCGTGTATATACGGGATCACGCGTTAAGCGAAATAAAAAAAGATTGTTTGACGTTTAACGGTAAAAAGTTATACTATAAAAATCGTTTTGATGGGGAATATGCGTTTACCGCGTGTTCAATTAAAGCGGTAAAGGCGGAATTTTTAAATATAAGCGTTGATTTTGCGTTAAAAACGCTTGCAAAAAAGGCGTAGAATATCATATAATAAAAAAGCGTTTTTAGAGCGGAGCAGCACGAGCCCGCTCAAAAAACGTAACAAGAGAATACGAGTTGAGTTGGTTTAGCAATAGTACGGAGGCTTATCGGTCGTCAAATGACGGACAAACGGAGACGGACGA
>JAGAEX010000002.1 GCA_017612915.1 Clostridia bacterium
GTGTGAGCGAGCATAACTTTGCCGTTCACGTCGCCCGCCGCGTAAACGTTCGCGACGTTGGTCTGCATCTTGTCGTCGGTAACGATAGCGCCGCGCTCTAAATTAACGCCGATGTTCTCTAAACCGATACCAGCGGTTACCGCGCGGCGACCGATGGATAAAAGCACTTTATCCGCCAACACCTTTTCGGTCTTCCCGTCTCTCTCGAATACTACGCCGTCCTTTTCCACAGCGGTAACTTTGCAACCGAGATTGAACTTAACGCCCTTTCTTTCGAGCGATTTTTGCAATATCGAAGAAATTTCCTTTTCGGTAGGACCTGCGATCTTGTCGAGCATTTCCACGACGGTAACGTTGACGCCGACCGACGAGAAATAACTGGTAAGTTCAAGACCTATAACGCCGCCGCCTATAACTACGAGATTTTTGGGAAGTTCGGTAAGATCCAAAACTTCTTTATTCGTCATAACGTAGCCCGACGCGACACCTTCTTTTAATCCGGTTATCGGCGGAACTACCGGCATCGAACCGGTCGCAATAAGAAGGCGTTTCGCGGCGAATTTTTCTTCGCCCGCCTTTACGATATACCCGTTCTCGTCCTTGCCTTCGATAAACGCCGTCGCCGATTTCATCGTAACTTTGTTCTTTTTGAGCGCCGCTTTGATACCCGAAACGAGCATCTTTACCACGCCGTTCTTTCTTTCAACTACGAACTTCTGGTCGATGGTCGCTT
Source organism: Clostridia bacterium (assembly GCA_017612915.1). GTDB lineage: Bacteria > Bacillota > Clostridia > Christensenellales > Borkfalkiaceae > UBA1259. Next base: position 734 of record JAGAEX010000002.1, read on the forward strand.
TGCCGTCCACTTTGACGCCGTATTTTGCGGCGTGGTTAGCATAGTCAACTACCTTTGCGGAATTAAGAAACGTCTTGCTCGGAACACAGCCTTCGTTCAAGCAAACTCCGCCGTACTCGTTCTTTTCGACGACCAGAGTTTTAAGCCCCGCGTGTCCCGCGCGTTCTGCGGCAAGATAGCCCGCAGGGCCGCCGCCTATAACTATCAAATCATAAATTTCCATTTCCTTTTCTCCTTAATACTAAATACATTTCGAGTCAGCCAAAAGGTTGAAACTGAAATTTTCCAGATAATCTTTGAGTTCCTTTAAGAAGCGCGATGCGGGTGCGCCGTCAAGCGCCCTGTGGTCGTAAGAAAGGGACAAACTCATCGCGGTATAAGGGATGATCTCTCCGTTCTTGCCGAGTTTAACGCGCGTTTCCATAGTGTTCACACCGAGAATTCCCGTCTGCGGCGGGTTGACTACGGGGGTAAAACTCTCTATACCCATCGTGCCGACGTTGGAAACGGTGAACGAACCGCCTTTCATAAGATCGGGCGACAGTTTTCCGTCGATAGCGTCTTGCGAAAGTTTTTTGGACTTTGCCGCGATCTCCGAAAGGCTCATCATATCCGCGCCGAAAAGCGTCGGTACTAAAAGTCCGCGCGGCGTGTCGGTCGCGATACCGATATTCGTGTGCTCAAAATAGCGCATCGTGTCGCCGTTAATAAGATTAGCGTTTAAGTCTCTATGATTTTTAAGTACACGCGATACTGCGAATACTATTATATTGTTTACCGTGATGTTCGGGAGTTTAAGTTTTTCGGCGTTGTCTTTAAGATACTTTCTGAACTCCATAACGTTGGTGCAATCGAAAGAAAGGGTATGCGTAAGTTGCGCCATGGTCGAAAGACTTAAAACCATATTCTTTGCGATAGCCTTTCTGATACCGGACATCTTTTCATCGGTGTAAGCGTTGACGTCCACGTTTGCGGTCGTTTTGGTAGCCGCAACGGATTCGACCGCGGGAGCGACTTTCGGATTGACGCTCGCTTCTCTTACGTCTCTTTCGATTATTCTGCCGTTAGGGCCTGTCGGAGTGGCGGTCGCAAGGTCTACGCCGAGTTTTTCGGCGAGATGTTTCGCTCTCGGCGAGGCGAAAATTCTGCCGTTATCCGCTTTTACCGTCGCTTGCGCTTTTTCGGGCGCGGGCGCAGAAGTCTGTGCGGGCGTGGTCTTGATCTCTTCCGCAGCCGCTTTCGGCGCGCTGCCGCTCGGTGCAAAACAAGACGCGTCAACGCCGTGTTCGCCTATAACCAAAACGTTCGCTCCGACCGGAACTTCATCCCCTTCGTTAAAGAAGACCGCAAGAATCTCGCCTTCTGTTTCCGCTTCTAGATCGAAGGAAGATTTATCAGTTTCGTACGCGAATATCTTATCGCCGAGTTTCACCTTGTCGCCGACTTTAACGTTGATTTTCGTAAGAATACAACTCTCCACGGTAATACCCGATTTCGGCATAGCGACGGGCGTCGCCTTTATATCCGCGGGAATTTCTTTTGCGGGTGCTGAAACGGGCTCTGCCGCTTTGACCTCTTCCGCTTTGGGCGCGGCCTTCGCCGAAGAAGTAAACGCCGAAATGTCTTCGCCTTTCGTGCCTAAAACGGCAACGACGGAGAGAACGGGAACTTCGTCGCCTTCTTCACAGCAAAGGGCAAGGACTTCGCCTTCCGCTTCCGCCGCGTAATCTATGGACGACTTGTCCGTTTCAAACGAAAACAGCAAGTCGCCGACTTTTACCTTGTCCCCGACCTTTACGCTCCACTTGGTCAGGATACAACTTTCTACCGTAATGCCTTGCTTGGGCATAAGTACAGGATTTGCCATATAGTTTCTCCTTAAAAATAGTTATTATATTTTTTTAGCGTTCTGTAAAAGGTATTTTTCCGCTTCGTCGGACCAAATACCGTTGTGCTTTTTGCAAATTTCCGCAAGGTCCTTAAAGAAAGGATCGCTTTCGCCGAGTTTTTCAAAGTCCGCAATCGCGGTCATCGGCATTGAAATATGCGTGTAAACGAGTTTTTTCGCGCCCTTAATGTTCGGAAGGTTAAGAGTGGTATCGACCACGCTGTCAAGCCCGCCGACGTGAGAGATCATTATAGACGGGTTGATCCTGCCTTCGCCCGCGAGTTTTAAGGCTTCGCGAAGATCGGTCGTGTTGCCGCCCGAAGTTCCCGTAATCCTGTGGAAGGCGTAATGCACGTCGTAGAAATTGAATTTAGCCGTAAACTTGGGATCTATAGGGCCTGCGAAAAAGTTCAGACATCCGCCGATACCGAGAAGGGCGTCCCCCTGCTCCACGAGCGCCGCGACGGGCGCGTAAACGAATACGTCGTCAAATCCGTTGCCGCCGTTTAAGTTCTTCATATATTCGACGGGGTTTTCTATGGACGATGTGTTAAGGTAAACGAGTTTAACGCCGTTTTTCGCCGCTTCTTCCACGGTCAAAAGCGCAGCCGCGCGGTCAAGTCTCGTCTGGTCGATATCCGTAACTACCATTAAGGACGGTTTCCTGTCGCCGTGAATACCGTAATCAACGCAACCGAGTCCCATAGGGCCGACGCCCGCAAGGATAGCCACCGCACCGCCTTCTTTAATACCCATTTCGTGGGTGTGCGTTTCGTAATGCGAATGATAATTTTCGTGATAGCCCGCGATTATACAGGACATAGGCTCGGCAAGCGACGCCTTGTAATAACTTTCGCCGTGATAAGGGATAAGGCAGTCGGTTTCCATAACTTCGTTCGGAATAACGACGTACTGCGCGTCGCCGCCGATAAAGTTATAAGAATAACCGGGTGCGGCAAAGGGATTTTCGGGGCGGTTCATCGCCGGTTGAATACCGAATTTATCGCCGGCCTTAAATTTATCTTGCCACTTTTTGCCCACCTTAATTATATCGCCGCAAAACTCGTGCCCTATAATAACGGGATTGGTCGCGACGTCGTTCGGAACGCGCTTATGGTTAGGTCCTTGCTCCGCCGCCTTAAACGAAGACATACAAATACTGTCCGAAACTACTTTCGCAAGTATTTCGTCGTCTTTTATCTCGGGAAGTTCGAATTCTTCAAGGCGTAGATCGTTTACGCCGTATAATCTTACCGCTTTAGTTTTCACCTGTAATACTCCTATTTTTTTCTTATTTAAGTATATCATATAATAGCCTTGAAATTTTTATTTGAAAATACGTTGCAAAAAAAAACTTTTTGTGCTAAAATATGAACAGATATGAACACAAATGAACACAAATATAAAATATTTGTGAAAAATTATGATTAAAGTTTGATTAAAGGTGCAAAAATGTTATCGTTAGAAAGACAAGAAGAAATAATGGAGATCCTGAACAAAAACAAGTCTGCGACGGTGGAAGAGTTGGCTGCGGAACTTTTCGTGTCGGGTGCAACTATTCGGCGCGACCTTGCGGCGATGGAAAAGCAAGGGCTTTTAAAGCGTTCGCACGGCGGGGCGATAATGTTCCGATCGACCGCGGAAGAATCCCCCTTTGCCCTGCGCGAGCAGGAGAATACGGCGGCAAAGCGCGCTATAGCGGAACTCGCTTTTAAACTTCTTAAAAACGGCGATATGGTGTTTTTGGATTCCAGTTCCACTGTGGGCTACGTCATACCGCTTATGAATAATCTTAAATACCTGTCGGTTACGACTATCGGACTACGGAACGCGCTTTTGCTTTCGCAGACCAACGATATCAAAATTTATATCGCGGGCGGACAAATACACAACCACTCCAATTCGACGACGGGAACGGACACTATGGACTATATTTCGCGGATACACGCAAACGTCGCCCTGCTTTCCTGCACGGGGTTAGATATAAAAAACGGTTTTACCGACGCCGATCTGGAGCAGGCGAAATTAAAGCAACAAATGCGCAAGAATTCAGATAAGGTGGCTATTCTTTGCGACTCCACAAAGTTCGGCAAGACGTTTATGTGTTCGGATTTTTCTTTTGACGAAATAGATTATTTTATCACCGATAAAACTCCCCCGCAGGAATATCTTGACAAGCTTGCATCGACGAAGTGCAAACTTCTTTGCGCCGTAACCGAAAAACCGATATAATTAAAAATTGTATAGTCTTTATCGCTATAAATCAGTTCGTAGTAATTCGTCCATTTTTTACAAACACACGCCGTAACCACTGTCGGAACTCTGTCCGTCAAGTTAGCCTGTCAAAGACGACCGAACCGCAACAGCGGTTCTCATACACATATCATGCATAAAAAAACAGCGGTTAAAATACCGCTGTTTTTTATGGTGGAGATAAGCGGATTCGAACCGCTGGCCTCCTCGTTGCGAACGAGGCGCTCTACCAACTGAGCCATACCCCCGATTATACAGATAAACGCGACTCTTTCCCGAATCGCTTTACTATTATATAATCTTTTTCGTTTTTTTTCAACTGTTTTTGTACTCTTTTTATCAATTAGCAAAATTTTTTTATTTTTGCTCTTTCAATTTCCGCCTTATCCTGTTCAAATGCCGCTCGAAATGCCCGCCGCCGATAAATTCCGCCATAACGTACTGATCGAAAGACGGCACGGTGCAGGAATAAAACCCCAGCCGCGCTTTATACTCCTTTAAAAGTTCGTCCGGCAATATCATATACCCCATACGCATCGACGGCGCAAGACTTTTGGAAAAGGTATTAAGATATATCACTCTTTTGCCGCCGTCCAACGCGTAAACCGTTTCGACGGGCTTTGCCCCGACGGCGAATTCCGAATCTATATCGTCTTCCACGATAAAGCCGTCCCTGCTTTTTGCCCATTCTATATATTCCATACGCTTGCGGTAATCTGCGGTTATGCCCGTTGGATAACTGTTGAACGGCGTTATATGCAAGACCGTCGCTTTTGCGCGGGCGAGTTCTTCGGTCAAAATGCCATTCTCGCCCATTTTAAGAAATTCGCACGCCGCGCCTTCCGTCCGTATTACCGCGCTTATTTTTTCGTAAGACGGATCTTCAACGCCGTAAATGCGATACCTGCCGAGAAGCGCGACTACCATACCGTAAAAATACTCCGATCCCGAACCGATAACTATATTATTATAGTCCACTTCCATACCGCGATACCTGTACAGGTATAAAGATATCGCTTTCCGCAGTTCTTCCACGCCCAAAGTCGGCGGTTTAAGTAAAAGCGCACGGTCGTACTCGGTTATGACCTTGCGCATTATCTTCGACAGCGAAGAAAAGTTAAAATCCACGCCCGCCGCGTCGCTCTGCACGGGCATTACCGAATAATCCGCGCTTTTATTCAGCCGCTCACCCGTTTCCGCCCCCACGAAAAACCCGCTCCGCTCCTTTGAATAGACGTAGCCTTCGTCGATAAGCAATCTGTACGCCGCTTCAACCGTTATAACGCTGACGCCAAGACGTTCGGCGAGCGTTCTTTTAGACGGCAATTTTTCGCCGTGCTTTATCTTGCCTAAAACCACGTCTTGTTTTATAGTTTCGTACAAGGTTTCGTATAACGGCTTTTTGCCTTGTTTTTTTAATTCAAACGCTATCATCTGGTTATATAAAATTTTCTATTTTTGGATATTGAATATTATCAAAATATATTGTACACTGTTTTACGAAAGTTGTCAAGGAAAAAAACAAAATGAAAATTACTTTAAGGCAAATCACGTTTACAGCGATATTTACGGCGATAACCGCCGCTCTCGGTGCGTTCCACATTCCGCTTGGGTTTGCAAACCTATATCTTACCGACGTGGCGGTGTGTCTTGCGGGGATACTTTTAACCCCCTTTTATGCGGCGATAGCGGGCGGCGTCGGCGCGTTTTTGGGCGATATGCTGTTCTACCCCCAAGCAATGATAGTATCGCTGATCGTACGGGCGGTACAAGTAGTAGTTATATCGGTATTTTCGCATTATATAATGCGTAAGCACCCCGCGATCTCGTCGCTTATCGGCTGTTTGATCGGAGTAATAATAATGGCGTTCGGGTATTCATACTTTGCGGCACTGTTCTATTCGCGGATAGAAGCGGCGCTCGCAAAACTTCCGCTCGAAGCGTTTCAGGCGGCTGTCGGCGTAGTCGTGGCGATCCCCCTTTGCTACAAATTCCGACTGAAAAATATATTCGAAGAATATATACGAAAAGACAAATTATAATAAATAAACTCAACGCATAATTTGCATTTTGTTGCGCTTTTGTTTGACTTTCGCGCCTTTTTTATTGTATAATAATTAAAAATTCAAAAAAGGGGAACTTTTATGAAAATTTTAAAAAACTTGATGATTTTACTTATGGCGGTGCTTGCTTTAACGGCACTCGTTGCCTGTGGTGGCGGCGGAAACAATAATGCCGACAGCGGAAACGGCGGAAACGGGGGCAACGGCACAGCGACAAACGCAACGGTCGAACAGGATTTAAAGATATTCGCAGATCTCGGTGTCAGCGCATACGAATTTCCTATTAACTCACTTCGGGCTGAACAGTTAGGTACAACCGAAGACGCTTTACTCACAGCAGTGTCGGCATACAAGTATGACTCTGAAAATCCGGAAAACTCCGTAAGCGTTATGATTTTTTATTTCAAGACCGAAAAAGCGGCACAGGCTAGTTATGAAACCGTAAAAGCCTATGAAGAATATAAACTAATCGGCACAAAACTTGTTTACGGCGATTCGCAAAATTTGATAACAAAGTAAAATTTAAACTGATTACGACGCTACGGCTTTCCGCTATTGACGGAAAGCCGTTTTAATGTTAAAATAAAAATATGATAGACGATTTCGACTATAAAGAGCCGTCTTGCGCGCTATGCGGCGGAAAAGAATTTTATAATCCGGAACTTGCCGAATCAAAAGGCAGGATACCCGTAAAGCGCATTATAGAAAAGGCTGACGAATACTTTAACAAAAACGACCTTGCGGGCGCAAAACGGCATTTGGAATACTGGGAAAAAGAAGCCGTTGATCTTGCCGATAAAAACGGTGAACTTTCAGTCGTCAACGAACTTTTGGGGCTATACCGTAAAAACGGCGACAACGAGAACGCGTTGCGGGTGATCGGTCGCGCGCTTGCGCTTATCGAAGAGCTGAAGATCGCCGACACGGTATCCGCGGCGACAATTCTTTTAAATGCCGCGACTACTTATAAAGCGGTAGGAAAAGCCGATTTAAGCCTTCCGCTATACGAAAAAACGCTTGCTATCTACAAGGCGAATTTAGCGGCAACCGACGAACGGTTCGGCGGATTTTACAATAATTACGCATTAGCACTTACCGACACCGGTGAGTATGAAAAAGCCGAAGAGTGCTACGATAACGCGATCGCGGTTATGGAAAACGTCAAGGGCGGAAAACCAGATCTTGCTATAACTTACGTCAATCTCGCGCATTTTTACGAAAAGACGGGTGATACCGATAAAATCACCGATTGTCTTTTTAAGGCTTACGGTCTTTTAAATGACGACGACAACGTTAAAAACGGTTATTATGCGTACGTTTTAGATAAATGCGCGCCGAGTTATAAGCACTTCGGCTACACTAAAATATTTGACGATATGATAAAGGAGGCAAAGGAGATTTATGAACGGTCTTGAATTATCGCGTGAATTTTACTTACAATACGGCAAGCCGATGTTGGAATCGGAATTTGCCGACAAAATCGGCGAGATAGCGGTGGGGCTTGCGGGCGAAGGCTCGGAGTGTCTCGGATACGACGACGAATTATCCCGCGA
>JAGAEX010000037.1 GCA_017612915.1 Clostridia bacterium
AAGTCCCCGTCTATATTCGACGAAAACAAGATGAAATGGCTTTCGGGCGAATATATAAAGGAATTATCGTTTGAAGAGTTTAAAAAACTCGCCCTGCCTTTCTTAAAGAAAAGCGAAGCCTTCGGCGTATTTAACGGAGATAAACTATTAAATCTCGTTAAAACGCGCGTTCAGATATTAAGCGAAATACCCGAAAAGTTGGACTTTTTGACCGATTTTAAGGAGTTTGATACGGAACTTTTCGTAAACGAAAAACAAAAGGCGAGTATAGAACTTGCAAAAGAAATTTTGCCGAAAATAAGAGAAAGACTATCGGGCTTAACGGACTTTACAAATTCCGCGCTTTTTGAAACACTCGTTGCGCTTTCAACGGAACTTGAAATAAAAAAGCAAGCGCTTTTATGGATTGCGCGGATTGCCATAACGGGTAAAAGCGCGACGGCAGGCGGCGCAACCGAAATCGCCGAAGTTTTAGGCAAAGAAGAAACCTTGCGTCGTATTGATTTTTCAATAGAATTGTTGAATAAATAAAAAATAAAATCTACGGGCGCGGCTACAAGCCGCGCCCGTGTAATTCGTTTATTAACGTATTTAATTTTTAAGATATACCATTAAAACCGCTATATCCGCGGGGGAAACGCCTGAAATTCTGCCCGCCTGCCCTAAATTTTTCGGGCGGATTTTGTCGAGTTTCTGCCGCGCCTCTAACCGCAAGCCTTCCATTTTAAGATAATCGATATTATCTGGCAAAAGTTTTTCTTCTAACTTTTTGGCCTTGTCTATCTGTTCCTGTTCTTTGACGATATATCCCGAATATTTTGCGTCTATTTCAACCGTTTCAACTATCTGCGGCGAAACGCCGTCTAAAATCTTTAATTCTTCCGCAATTTGTTTAAGCGGTATCCCGCGCCTTACCAAATCCCCTGCGGTAAGCGCAGTTTGCGCCGCGGGAAAACCGAATTTTTCAAGCAGTTTTTCGCAAGCTTTGGGCTTAAACGATTTATTTATCTCTTCGGTTGCCCGTTCGTATTCCGCTTTCCGTTTCTCAAACGTCGCTTTCCGTTTTTCGCTTATAAGCCCCGTACGCATAGCCTTTTCGGTAAGCCTTAAATCTGTGTTATCCTGCCGTAGTACTATTCTGTACTCCGCGCGTGAAGTCATCATGCGGTAAGGCTCGTTCGTGCCTTTGGTGGTTAAATCGTCGATTAAAACGCCGATATACCCGTCGTCCCGCGTAAGCGTAAAAGGTTCTTCCCCGCGTAGCGCTAGCGACGCGTTTATTCCCGCGATAAGCCCTTGCGCGGCGGCTTCTTCGTATCCGCTCGTGCCGTTTATCTGCCCCGCTGAATATAAGCCCTGTATACGTTTATATTCCAAAGTGGGGTATAAATCAAGCGAATCTATACAGTCGTATTCTATGGCGTAGGCGTAGCGCATTATTTCGCAACGTTCCAAGCCCTTTACCGTGCGGTACATAGCCTTTTGAACGTCGTGCGGGAGCGAAGTCGAAAGCCCCTGCACGTAAATCTCGTTAGTGTCCCCGCCCTCGGGTTCTAAAAAGAGTTGGTGTCTATCCTTATCGGCAAATCTTACGACCTTATCTTCTATAGACGGGCAATACCTTGGGCCCGTGCCCTTTATCCGCCCCGAATACAGCGGCGAACGGTGTAAATTCGCGCGGATTATCTCGTGCGTTTTTTCGGTGGTGTAAGTAAGATAGCACGGCGTCTGCTTTTCGGGCAATTTATCCGTAAGATAAGAAAAGGGGTATATATCCGTTTCGCCGTTCTGGACTTCAAGCCCTGAAAAATCTATCGTGCGTTTATCAACCCTTGCGGGCGTACCCGTCTTAAACCGGCGAACGGTAAAGCCCAAATCTATTAAATTCGCAGTCAAAAGGTTGGCGGGCGAAAATCCGTTAGGGCCTGACGAGCGCTGCCACTCGCCCGCTATTACGCTGCCGTTTAAGTAAACGCCCGTACAAAGTACGGCGGCGCGGCAGGAAATGATGCCGCCGAACGCCGTTTTTACCCCCGAAACCTTGCCGTTTTCGGTTAAGATTTCCACCACCTCGCCCTGTAAGATTTTGAGATTAGGCGTTTCTTCGAGTGTTTTTTTCATAAGACGGTGGTAAAGGTTCTTATCTTCCTGTCCGCGAAGGCTTTGCACCGCAGCACCCTTGCCGCGGTTAAGCATACGGATCTGAAGCAGTGCCTTGTCCGCATTTACGCCCATTTCGCCGCCCAGCGCGTCGATTTCCCGAACGATTTGCCCTTTAGCCGTGCCGCCTATGGACGGGTTGCACGCCATAAAGGCTATGCTGTCCAGATTTAAGGTCAGCATAACCGTCTTTAAGCCCGTTCGGGCAAGGGCGAGGGCGGCTTCTACTCCCGCGTGCCCCGCGCCTACGACTACCGCGTCGCAGATTTCTTCTTTAAATTCCGTCATATGAGTTCTATATAGCCTTTTCGCTTTTACGCGGGGCGAATTTTTCGTCCCGCGTAGAAATTTACTGTTTTAAGAGTTTTTTCTTTATATCGTTTATCTCGGTGTAGAGTTTGGTGTCGTTTTTCATTTGTTCGGCGATCTTATCGCGCGAATAAATTACCGTCGAATAATCTCTCCCGCCGAGTTTCTGCCCCACGGTAACCAGCGGTAAATTCATCATATCGGTGATAAGGTACATACACACCTGTCGCGGTTCGACGAATTCCTTGTTCTTCTTCTTGCCCACGACGTCGGATTTTGCCACCTTATAGAAGTCGCACACGCAGTTTATAATATCGTCTGCCTGCAATTCTTCCTGTTTTTCGCCAGCCGATTCTTTTAACGCTTCGTTTACCAGGTCTATGGTTATCGGGCGTTCGTGAAGTTTACTCGCGAACACGACTTTGGTCAGTTTGCCGATTAACGTCCTTACGTCGTCGCCTTCCATTTCCGCGATATAGGTTAAAACCTTTATATCGACGAGGCACTTCTGTTCTTCGCTTTTTTTGCGAAGTATCGCGATACGCGTCTCTAAATCCGGCGGTTGGACGTCGGCGAGCAGCCCCCCTTCGAAGCGGGTGCGCAGGCGTTCTTCCAGAACTTCTATTTCCTTTGGCGGGCGGTCGCTGGTTAAAACCACCTGCTTGTTCTGCATAACGAGTTCGTTAAAGGTGTGGAAAAACTCCGTCTGGACGCCCTGTTTTTTTGCAAGAAACTGAACGTCGTCTATTAAAAGCACGTCCACGCCCCTGTATTTATTGCGGAAATCCGCGGGCGACGCTTTACCCTTTCCAAGGCTTTCAATCATCTGGTTGGTGAACTGTTCGCAAGTGGCGTAAAGCACGTTTAACGACGGTTTTTTGAGTTTTATATAGTTGGCGATAGCCATCAAAATATGCGTTTTCCCCAGCCCCGTACCACCGTAAATGAATAACGGATTATACGCTTCCCCGGGGTTTTCCGCTACCGCTTTAGCCGCGGCGAAAATGAATTCGTTAGACGGACCTACCACGAACGAATCGAAGGTGAATTTGGGGTTTACGGGCGCGCCGTGTGTTTCGATAGCAGAAGCGTCTTGCGTAAAGTTTTTAAGGTATTCTTCGCGGTTTGCCGCAACGACAATGGAAAAATCCGAAATGTCGGCGTTGCTTTTTTTAAGTGCTTCGCAGATCTTTTCACGCATTTTAGCCGAAACAGTGTCGGCAAACAGTTTACTCGGCGTGCAAAGCACGATCTTATTCCCCACAACGTCCACGGGTGCAAGTTGCGATATGTAAGTGTCGTAAGAAATAGAACTTACCGTTTTTTCGAGTTCCGGCAAAGCGGTTTTCCATAAAATCTCATAACTTTCCATAAGGCGGTATCCTTTTAAGGTATTTTTTCGTTTGCAATTAGGTAAATTTTATTATATAATAATTTTAAAATAAAATAAAGCAAATCGGGCATTTTAACCGAAATTTTTTGTTTACTATGAAGATAAAGAGTTTAACGCTTAAAAATTTCCGCAATTATTCGGACGAAAAGATAGAGTTCGGCGAAGGCGTGAATATATTGACGGGCGAAAACGCGCAGGGTAAGACCAACGCGGCGGAAGCCGTGTTCTTTCTCTGTACGGGCTATTCCCCCCGCGCTAACCGAGATAAACTCGTGGTAAAATTCGGCGAAAACAGCGGTGAAATTACGGGTGTTGCAGGTTCCCTTTACGGCGAAGTATCGGTTAAGATAATCTTTTCCGCAAGCGACAATAAGCGTATGTTCGTAAACGGTATGGAAGTGTTAAGAATAAGCGAACTTTTAGGCAATATCCATAGCGTATTCTTTAATCCCGCCGAACTGAAATTAGTGCAGGAAAGCCCTGAAGATCGCCGCAGGTTTATGAATATATCCCTTTCGCAGATGTCGAAATCGTATTTTCGCGCGCTTCAAAACTACAATAAAATTCTGGCGCAGAGAAATAATCTGTTAAAGGATAGGGACGTAAGTCTTATTCGCGAAACGCTGCCCGTGTGGGACGCGGGGCTGTGTAAGCACGCGGCAACGATAATTAAAGCGAGAAATACTTTTTTAGCGGAACTTGCCCCTATTGCGGAAGAAAAACACGCCCTTTTATCTAATGGGCGTGAAAAACTCGCTATGAAAACCGAAAGCGGATATTACGGTACGGAAGAAGAGATAGCCTACGCGCTGTCCGAAGACTTAAAAACGGGCTTCGAACGCGATTTGCGGCTGGGGTTTACGGGTATAGGTCCGCATAGGGACGATATAAAGTTTACATTAAACGGCGACGACGCGCGGGTTTTCGGTTCTCAAGGACAGCAAAGGACGATAGCGTTATCGCTTAAACTTGCGGAGGCTGAAACTTTTAAGATAAGATTCGGCGAATACCCCGTTCTTATTTTAGACGACGTGCTATCAGAACTCGACAAATCCCGTCAGCAAAAACTTATCGCTGCGGTAAAGGATATTCAGACGATATTTACGGCGACTAACGTTCCCCGTGCGATATTTAAGGGCGTACCCTACCGCCATATAACGATAAAAAGCGGTGCGATAAAGACGGTTAAGGAATATTAAAAATAACAATAGCGCAGAGAAATTTTCTTTGCGCTAAATAGGGATTTTTGCAAAAATCATCGCAGAGTTTAAGCGGTGATTTTGTTTTTGGCGAAAAAAGCAGTTAAAAACTTTTCTATGCCGCTTGATATCTTTTCCGCCATTTTATATATCAGATTTAATCTCGTTAAGTTAAATAAATTATAGTTTTGCAGAGATTTCCCCGCGACTACACCTATTACACTACAATCCCCTATCACCCCCAGATTCTTATCCACGCCAAGTCCGGGCTTTAATCCCTTATCGGAAACCTTTATAAGCCCTATGTCTTCGCTATTGCCGACGGCTGCGTCTATCGCTATCATAAAACTGTCTGGGTGCAAAACTTTTAAATAGGTTTTGGCGCAGAATATTTCTTTTGCGGTAATAGGCGAATTTAACGTTCCATATATATACGCGGGTGCGTTTTTCTTTACAAGCATAGTGCCGACAAGCGGTCCAAGACTATCCCCCAGCACCAAATCGCTGCCGATACAAACTATCAGCGGCTTTTTACCTTTAATATTACATACGGACAAGGCGTTTCCTATAGACTGATCGGAAAACTCGTGAAAAGAGTTAAACGAATAGGTCTCCGTGTTTTTATTTATTGTAAATATTTCCGATTTCTTCATATCTTTTTCTCCAAAACGATTATTGCCGTTTTTCTTTTTTTAATACCGTTTTTAATCAAAAACCCACTCTTTCATACAGAATAGCAATAATTTTTCCCGCAAAAAATTTTACCCCATTCTGTCTCACAGTGTTAAAATGACAATTTTTAAATCACGCTTTTATCACGTTTGCCCCTAAAGCACGCCATTGTTTTTAGTCCCACGCAGAACAACAAGAGAAGGCTTAACAATGTTTCACGTGGAACAGGCGGTTTTTTAAAAATGTTTTTTGTTTAATTTTTTTATAAAAATCGCCTATTTTTACAGATAATTGTAAAAATAGGTATTAGCGCATAAAATATTTAAGGTGTTTTAACGGTGGAAAAAGACTTGAAAAAACATAAAAAGCAGTAAAACTTCTTTGTCCGATGAAAAATTTACAAAAAACGCTGTTTCACGTGAAACAATTATTTTGAACCAACCGACCGTCTGTTTTTTTGGACAAAACGATTGAGATTTGAGACAAAAACAACTATTTTTGTCCAAAAGATTTTATAAATAATCATAAAAAAATAGTTTTAGCGCAAAGAATATTTGTTTGCGCTACCGAAAAATCGAAATTTAATATTCTTAAAAGGTTTATATAATGTATTGTATTTTTTTAAAAATAAGTGTATAATAATATTATACAAAAACTGAAATCTTACGGTTTTTAATAGTTAAATAAGGAGAAAAGAATTTTGGCAGGAAGAAGATCAAGGCTTATTTGGATAATTCTCGGCGCGATAGTATTAGTCGTTGCCGCTTTGTCCATTTATAATTGCGCAAATAAGGATGTTGAGGTTAAGGCTACTGATTTAAATAATGTGATTGAAAAAATGGTAGAACTTGATAAGAGTTCGCTTACGGTGGCTGAATTAGATTCCTTATCGGCAGACAATGAAATAGTTGCTGCAATAAAGAAAATCAATAGAGATTTTAATTCAATTACTTTAGCGGAAGTTGTTATTGACGGCTACGATATTGATTTTAGCGTTGTTCTTAAAAACGGTAATAATAAAGTCGCAACATTAGACTTTACAACAACTTTTGGACGGACGAATGACGAAATCAAGTTTTATAGAGAAAGTCTGAAAAGTATAGGCTTATCGTTTACAGATCCGAACGCGGGGTCTATATGGAGTTCGCTGTTGCCGCTGTTCGGTTCGCTGCTTATTGCGATAATATTCTTCGTTCTGATTATGCAGACGCAGGGCGGAACGAAAGGCGCTATGAGTTTTGCTAAAACTAACGCGCGT
>JAGAEX010000038.1 GCA_017612915.1 Clostridia bacterium
CAGGATTGCCCGTTATAGGACCGGGACATCTGTCCGATTGAAAATTACAGAAAAACGACATATATTTCCTCCTTTAATGGTTCTACTTCAATATATGCCGTTTCTATTTGCTTATGACACGATTAAGTCTAAATCGCTCTAAAATTCGTATTTATCAAACCCGAAACAAAGCGCGTCTTTAACGTGGCTGTCGCTTGAAAGTATAAACTTCCCGCCATTTGCTATAATATACGCCCTGATCTCGTCCGACGGATAGGGCTGCGTTTTTAACCCTTTTTTTACAGCATGAGTATTTATTTCAAAAGTTTTCTCCGCCGCTATCAGTTTATCCGCGGCGCTTTGCCACGCCGAAATATATCTCGGATCGCTTTCATCAAACAAAGCGTACCCTTCGTTATATTTAGTTATCAAATCGAAATGCCCGATTATCTTTATTTCTCTTCTTCCCGCGAACTTTGCTACGGTATCGAAATAATCTTTACAAAACGCGTAATAGTCCCCGCCGTAATACCTTTTTGTTTTACAGATAAAGTCTTCCGCGTTTTCGTCCACGGCAAGATAATTTTTACCCCTTTTAACGTAATGCACAGAACCTATCGCATAATCGTAGCCCGACACGCTTTCCGTAGAATAAAAGTCCTGTTCCACTCCGCAGAGTATCTTTATTATGCCCGCGTATTTCTCTTTTAGCCGCGCTACCTCGCTTTTATACTCTTCGATCTTATCCTTTTGCATACAATAACTTTCGTCGAAAAAGGTATAAGAGTGGTCGGAAAACCCGATCTCTTTCAATCCTTTTTCGATCGCGGATAGAACCATTTCTTCGGGCGTGTTCTTACCGTCGCTGAAAGTCGTATGAACGTGATAATCGCAAAGAGTTTTCATACCATTTTTTCCTGCTTTACCTTCTTGTCTATAACGTGCCTTTTAGCAAGTTCCTTAAATATATCTTCAAGGGAAATGCCCATATCTATCATAAGCACCATAACGTGATAGGCAAGATCCGCTATTTCGTAAACGGTTTCTTTCTTGTCGTCCGCTTTGCCCGCTATGATGACTTCCGTGCTTTCTTCGCCCACTTTTTTAAGTATTTTATCCCTGCCCTTTTCAAAAAGGTAGGTAGTGTAAGAGCCTTCTTTCTTGTCAATCTTTCTGCCTTTGATAAGTTCCATAAGCCCTTCGTAAGAAAACTCTTGTAACTCTTCGCTCTCGTAAACCTTATCGTTAAAACAGGATTCCGTACCGAGATGGCAGGCAGGTCCGTCCTTTTCGACCGTAACCACGAGCGCGTCGCGATCGCAATCCGCGGTGATCGAAACGACGTGCTGGAAATTGCCGCTCGTTTCGCCTTTCGTCCACAGTTGCTTTCTCGACCTGCTCCAAAAACAGGTAAGCCCTTTTTCCATAGTGAGTTTAAGGCTTTCCGCGTTCATATAGGCAAGAGTCAACACTTTTTTGCTCACACTATCCACAACTATCGCGGGAATCAGCCCGTTTTCGTCAAATTTGAGCGTTTTTACGTCTAACATAATTTCTCCTTATATTCTTGCAAGAATACCGTTTTTACGCATTTCTTGTTTTAAATCGTTTATTTTTATTTCGCCGAAATGGAACACCGACGCCGCAAGCCCCGCGTCTATCTTCGGCACTTCTTTAAAAAGCGCAATAAAATCTTCCGCCTTACCTGCCCCGCCCGACGCGATTACGGGAACGTTCACCACGTCGCACACGGCTTTAAGCATTGGTATATCGAAACCGCCTTTTACCCCGTCGGTATCTATGGAATTTACGACTATCTCGCCCGCACCTCTATCGACGCCCTGTTTTATCCACTCGATAGCCTCGATCCCCGTATTTTCTCTGCCGCCTTTAGCAAACACGGCAAACTCGCCGTTTACTCGCTTTATATCAACTGAAAGCACCACGCATTGACTACCGTAAAGTTTTGCCGCCTCGCCTATTAACGCGGGATTTTTTATCGCGCCCGAATTGACACTGACTTTATCCGCGCCGCATTTAAGCACCCTGTCGAAGTCGGAAAGGGAATTTATCCCGCCGCCGACAGTCAAAGGTATAAATACGTTTTTTGCAGTTTCGCAAAGAATATCGGTAAATATTTTTCTGCCGTCAGATGACGCCGTTATATCGTAAAACACAAGTTCGTCCGCGCCGTTCCCGCTATAATATTCAGCGAGTTCAACGGGCGAAGAAATCTCTTTTAGCCCCGTAAAATTTTTGCCTTTTACTACCGTACCGTCTCTTACGTCAAGGCACGGAATAATTCTTTTAGTTATCATTTTGCAATCTCAATCGCCTTTTTTAAGTCTATATCGCCCGTATAGTAGGCTTTGCCGATTATCGCACCGTAAAGCCCGAGTTTTTTTAGCGCGTTTATATCGTCTATAGAAGACACGCCGCCCGACGCTATAAAGTTTATCGGAAATTTTTCCGAAAGACCTTTATACATTTCGGCATTAGTGCCAATAAGAGCACCGTCCTTTGAAATATCCGTACAAATTACGGTTTTTACGCCAATATCAACCATTTCCGCACAAAAACCGATAAGGCGTTTTTCAGTTTTTTCCGTCCAGCCTTTTACCGCGACGACGCCGTCTTTTACGTCGATCCCCACAACAATCCTATCTCCGTATTTTTTGACCGCGTTTTTAACGAAAGCGGGATCTTTAACCGCTATCGTGCCGAGTATCACCCTGTCTATGCCCGCGGAAAGGTATTTCTCAATAACATTTTCGCTGCGGACACCGCCGCCTACTTCTATAAAAAGCCCCGTTTTTGCCTTTATCTTGCAAATAAGTTCCAAATTAGGCGTTTCGCCGGATTTCGCACCATCAAGGTCAACGATATGAATATGCGTAGCACCTGCTTTAAGAAAATTCTTTGCAATTTCAAGCGGCTTTCCGTAAACGGTCTTTTTATCGTAATCGCCTTTATAAAGCCGTACCGCTTCGCCCTTTATAATATCTATTGCGGGAAATATTATCATAGATCCCCCTTTTTTAATTCGGAAAACGCTTTTAAAATTTTAAGTCCCGCCGTGCCGCTCTTTTCGGGATGGAACTGACATCCCATAACGTTTCCTTTAGCAACGACAGCGGTAATGTCCGTACCGTAATCGGTATCCGCAACAACGCTTTCATCGCAATTTACCGCACAATAGGAGTGTACGAAATAGGCGTAATTATCTTCGCCCGCATATTTTAACAGCGGGTGTTTACGCTTTATGCGAAGTTTATTCCAACCGATATGCGGAATTTTTAAACTGTCTCCCGTAAACTCCGCGATCGGGCGTACTTCTCCGGAAATAAGTCCCAAGCCTTTATACTCGCCGAATTCGTAACTCTTATCAAACAGAAGTTGCATACCGAGACACACGCCCATTATCGGCGTACCATTTTTTGCGGCGACCAACACCGCGTCTTTAAGCCCCGTCTTTTCGAGTTTAAAAGCGGCATCCGAAAACGCACCGACGCCCGGCAACACTATCCTGTCGGCGTTAAGTACGACGCTCTTTTCCGAAGAAACGACGGCTTGTTCGCCTATCGCGCTAAAAGACGATAAAAGTGAAAAAAGATTGCCCACACCATAATCTACTATGACCGTCATCAAAGCACCCCTTTGGTGGACGGAATTTCACCTGCAAATTTCAAATCCTTTTCAGTAGCCTGTCTTAAACTTCTCGCCGCAGACTTAAACGCGCCTTCTATTATATGGTGCGAATTAGTCCCCGCGAGCATTCTTATATGCAAAGAACACTCCGCTTTTCTGACGAAACCGTACCAGAACTCTTCCACGAGTTCGGTATCGAAGTCGCCCACCTTTTCGGTCGGAATTTTAAGTTTATACCCTAAAAAAACTCTGCCCGAAAAATCGACGGAAGTAAGTATCACCGCTTCGTCCATAGTAAGTATCGTATCGCCGTAGCGTCTAATACCCTTTTTGTCGCCAAGCGCGGTCTTTACCGCTTCGCCGAGCGCTATTCCGATATCTTCTACCGTGTGGTGATAATCGACGTCGGTATCGCCCTTACATTTAACGATAAGGTCGAATTTGGAGTGCGCCGAAAACAGCGTAAGCATATGATTTAAAAATCCGCAACCGGTATCAATTTCATTTTTTCCCGTTCCGTCGAGATCGAGATATAAATAAATATCCGTCTCCGCGGTCGTACGTTTTAGCTCTGCCTTTCTCATTTTATCACCTTTAATATTTCCGAAACGGTTTCGACCGTCTTTTCCATATCGCTTTTAGTGCCTATCGTTATTCGGATGAAATCTTTTAGGCGCGGTTTATTGAAAAACCTGACCAGCACACCGCGATTTTTGAGTTCCGAATATAATTTTTCGCCGCATATATCCTTATATTTTGCGAAAACGAAATTGGCTTTTGACGGCAATACCGAAAAACCTAACCCGACGAGTTTTTTTACGAAAAACTCGCGCGCTTCGATGATCTTTTCGCAATTATCGTTAAAATACTCTTCGTCAAGCAACGCGCCTATTCCCGCCGCTGCGGAAGTCCTGCTTAAATTATAGGGATTAGTGGAATATTTGACCGTTTTAAGATCGCCAATAAGTGCGGCGGACGCGATCGCAACGCCTACCCTTGCCCCAGCCAAAGAACGGGATTTGGAAAAGGTTTGCGTAACTATAAGATTATCGTATTTATCAATAAGACCGACGCAACTTTCCGCGCCGAAATCGACGTACGCTTCGTCGATAACCACAATATTATCAGGGTTATTCGCAACGATCTCTTCTATCTCCGCTTTTTTTAGCGCGATACCCGTCGGCGCGTTAGGGTTTGCGATAAACACCGTTCCGCCCGCGTTAAAATAGTCCTTTATATCAATCGTATAATCTTCTTTAAGCGGTATTTCCTTTTTCGGCACGCAGTTTATCGCGGCAAACACCGGATAAAACCCGTAAGTTATATCCGGAAAAACCGCGGGCGTATCTTTATCGCAATATGCAATAAACGCAAAGTTCAACGCCTCGTCAGACCCGTTGGTAAACAAAAGATTTTCTTCATTTACGCCCCATGTTTGCGCCGCGACCTTAACGAGTGAATTATATTCGGGATCGGGATATAAAAGCATATCGCCTGCACTTTCGCGGCAAAGCCTTAAGGAAAAAGGAGAAGGCGGAAAGGGCGACTCGTTGGTATTAAGTTTTATATATTTTTTATCCTGCGGCTGTTCGCCCGCGGTATAAGGCATAATATCTTTTAGCCTTTTACTGAAATATTCGCTCATTTTTTCTCACTCCTGACAGTAGCGCTTTTCGCGTGCGCGGTAAGCCCTTCTTTTTTAGCAAAATATGCGACCTTATTCGCTACTTTACTTAAAGCGTCTTCGGTATAAAAAGTAAATTGTGTTTTCTTTATAAAATCATCCACCGAAAGGGGGCTTGAAAACTTTGCCGTACCGCTGGTCGGAAGCGTGTGGTTAGGTCCTGCAAAATAATCGCCGAGCGCTTCGGGACAACTTCTTCCCAAAAACACCGAACCCGCGTTTTTTACTTTATCGAGATAATCAATCGGCTCGTCCACGCAAAGTTCAAGGTGTTCGGGCGCTATTTCGTTCGCTATCTCTATCGCCTGATCTAAATTTTTCACGACGATTATCTTACCGTTGTCGTCTATGGAAACGCGCGCGATATCCTTTCTTAAAAGTAACGGCAACTGCCTTTCGATCTCCGCTTGAACTTTTATCGCTAATTCTTCGGAATCGGTTATAAGCACCGCACTCGCCATTTTGTCGTGTTCCGCCTGCGACAAAAGGTCAGCCGCAACGAAAGTCGGATCGGACTTACCGTCGGAAACTATCATTATTTCGCTGGGTCCTGCAATCATATCTATAGAAACTTGCCCGAAAACCTGCTTTTTCGCTTCAGCAACGAACGCATTTCCGGGGCCGACTATTTTATAAACTCTCGGTATGCTTTCCGTGCCGAAAGCAAGCGCAGCTATAGCCTGCGCACCGCCGACTTTATATATTTTAGTAACGCCCGCTACCGACGCCGCCGCTAAAATAGCGGAGTTAATTTTGCCGTTTTTATCGGGCGGTGTAACCATTACGATCTCGCTTGCACCTGCGATCAAAGCCGGGATCGCGTCCATCAAAACGGTCGAAGGATACGCCGCCGTGCCACCGGGAACGTAAAGCCCCACTTTTTCTATCGGGGTAATTTTCTGCCCCAAAATAACGCCGTTAGATTTTTTTATCGTAAATCCTTTACGCACCTGTTTTTTGTGAAAAGCGCGTATGTTTTTTGCCGCTTGACGCAAGATCCGTAAGAATTTAGGCTGTACGCTGTTTATGGCGTCCTTTATTTCTCGTTCGGAAACTTTAAGCGAGTCGAGTGCCGCACCGTCGAATTTAAAACAATACTCTTTGACCGCCATATCGCCGTTATTTTTGACGTTTTGAATTATCTCCGCAACAACTCCCGAAACGTCTCTCGCGCTCGTACCGCGGGCAAAAATTTCTTCAGACGCGATCACGCCGTACTTTAATATTTTTATCATAATTTATCCTTTAATAACGACGGAAATTTTTTCCACCGCGCCTTTAACCGCGCTCTCTTTAAACTTCATTGCCGACTTATTCGCTATAAGTCGCGCGCTTATCGGAACAATAGTTTCTACGACTTGTAAATTGTTTTCCTTTAACGTTTCGCCCGTTTCAACGATATCGACTATCACGTCCGAAAGGTTTAATATCGGCGCTAACTCGATAGAACCGTTAAGTTTTATTATGTCTATATCTCTGCCTTTCGACAGATAGTAATTTTTAGCGATCCGCGTAAATTTCGTAGCGACTTTTATGGTTTTCGTCCTATCGTCCGAATAATCGCTCTTTGCCGCTACCGCCATTTTGCACTTCCCCGCTTTAAGATCCAACAATTCGTAAACGTCCGGTTCGTATTCTAAAAGAATATCCTTTCCCGCAACGCCTATATCTGCCGCGCCGCGCTCCACGTAGATAGCAACGTCGGACGGTTTTACCCAAAAGTATCGCACTTTCTTTTCGGTGTTTTCAAAGATAAGTTTGCGATTATGTTCCAAAACGGAAGGACACTCGTACCCCGCCTTTTCAAAGAGCGAATAGACCTTTTCGCCGAGTCTGCCCTTCGGAAGTGCGATGTTTAAAAAAAAGTCGGTTTGTCTTTCGGGCTTACCGCTAACAGCATTGTTAAAATCGGCGTTTTCCAACGCGCCGACGTACACCGCAAAACCAATCGCCTTAAAATCTTTCTTCAGTTTTTTTAACAGGTTGTCGTACTGACCGCCCGAAAGCACGGCGTTCGGTATCCCGTTTATAAATCCTTTAAAAATTATACCATTATAATAATTCACGTCGCCGATGACCGAAAAATCCAAGCGAATAACGTCAGCAACTTCGCTAACGGACAAACGCTCCAAAACACCGATAAGATTCTCGAAAAGCGCTTTTTCTCCCGAATTTTTCGCTATTGTCTTAATTTTGGCAATCGCCGTCTTTATATCCCCGTCAACGGATAACAGTTCAGTTAAAAACCCCGTCTGGCCGCTTACGCCGTTCTTTTCGCAGATCTCCGCAATCTCGTGAGTGTTTTTTTCGCCAAGCGCTTTATAAAGCGCTTTTTTAGCCGAAGATTTAAGCCCCGTCTTCGACACCACGGCGTTTATCACACCGAGATCGGAAATATCCAAAACACAGTTGTCGGATAGCGCTTTAAGGCTTTTTGCCGCGAGAAGGATAACGCTTTCTATATCGGTCGCGTTTATATCTCCGAAACACTCTACGCCCGTCTGTATTATCTCCTTAAACGAGCCTGTTCCTTCCTGCGTGCGGTAAACGTTTTCGTTGTAGCAGACTTTTTTCACTTCGCCCGAAGAAATATCGCAGTTTTTTATTATCGACAGCGTAACGTCTGGCTTTAACGCCATCAATTTTCCGTCGGTGTCGGTAAAGGTAATAACGCTATCGGAAACCAAAAATTCTTTATTTTTGGCGTAAAGATCGTATTCTTCAAACTTGCCCATACGATACGGTTTATAGCCGTTTTCCGCATACAACGCGCGAAGAGTAAGAATTATTCTTTCACTATTAGACAGCAAATCGTTTAAAGTCATATTATTTGTCCTTTTCCCAATTTTTCGATAGCCGCTTTGTAGCCGCCGCTACCGTAGTTAAGACAGCGGTTCACCCTGCTTATGGTCGCGCTGCTCACCCCCACCTTCGCTGAAATATTCTGGTAGTTTTCACCGTGCTTTAACATTATCGCCGTTTCCAGCCTTTGCGCCATATCTTGTATCTCTTTAATAGTGCAAAGATCCTCGAAAAACGCATAGCACTCTTCCACAGTGGTTATTCCCGAAATAACCTTAAACAAATTGTCGATAGACTTGTTATGATAATCAGTCATAGTCTTTCTCCTTTAACACGTTATCATTTTATCACGTTAAAGCGTTAAAGTCAAGCAAAAGAAGACGTTTTTTAAAATAAAAAAACCGAGAATTTTCGGCTCGGTTTTTTCTATTAGTTATCGGTTATTTGGAATATTTTTCATTATCCCGTTCGCGAATCTCCGTTCTTCTTATTTTGCCGCTGATGGTCTTGGGAAGCGAATCCACAAACTCGATAAGTCGCGGATATTTATAAGGCGCGGTATTCGTTTTGACGAATTCCTGCAATTCTTTTACGAGTTCATCGGATGGAGCATACCCCTTTTTAAGTACGATGGTCGCTTTGACTATAAAGCCGCGTTTCGCGTCCGGAACACCGGTAACAGCAACTTCTAATACCGACGGGTGCTCCATAAGCACGCTTTCCACTTCAAACGGTCCTATTCTGTACCCCGACGACTTAATGACGTCGTCGTTTCTGCCTATGTATTTGATAAAGCCGTGCTCGTCCATATACGCCGTGTCGCCCGTGTGGAAAAATCCGCCGCGATAGCTGTATTCGGTAGCCGCTTCGTCGTGATAATAGCCGCACATAAGTCCGCAAGGTTTATGTTTTAATGTCGCTTTTATACAAATCTCGCCTGATTCGCCGGGAAGACTGTCTCTTCCTTCCGCGTCGAGAATATGTATTTCGTAGCCTGGCATACTTTTGCCGATAAAACCGGAAACAGGTTCGGCGTAACGACCTAACGTGCCGAGACAGCAAGTCGTTTCCGTCTGTCCGAATCCTTCGTGGATAGCAAGCCCCGTGTATTCCTTCCATTTATTGAAAATATCGGGATTTAAGGCTTCGCCCGCCGCGCAGCAATGGGTAAGCGACGAAAGATCGTACTTACTTACGTCGAATTGCAGCATAAAACGATACATTGTCGGCGGCACGCAGAAAGTTGTAACTTTATACTTTTCCAAAACGCCTAAAATATCCGCACCGTCGAATTTATCGAAATCGTAAACCAAAATCGCCGATTCGCCAAACCATTGACCGTAAAATTTGCCCCAAAGAGATTTAAGCCAACCTGTATCGGAAATAGTAAAATGCAGTCCGCCTGGGATTACGCGATGCCAGAACACGCCCGTTACGATATGCCCAAGCGGATAAGTATGGCTATGAAGTATCATTTTGGGATAGCCCGTAGTTCCGGACGAAAAAGACATAAGCATTATATCGTCGGCGTTTACGGCGTCTTTACCTTGCGGTCTTTCCCACACTTCGCTCGCGTTTTCAATACCCGTCTCGAAATCTATCCAACCGCCGCCAGCGGGTTTTTTGTGCTTGCCTGCGAATTTAAGTTTAACGGTGGTACACTCTTTCTCCACGTCGTCGAAATGTTCGGTACAGTCGCCGTCGCCGGTTATAAACACCGCTTTAATTTCGCCCTTATTGCAGCGGTAAGTATAGTCGTGCCCGACGAGCATATTGGTAGCCTGAACGGCTATCGCGCCTATTTTATGCAGCGCGAGCATCAAAAACCAGAAATAATAATTTCTTTTTAGCACCAAAAGGACCTTATCGCCCTTACCGATGCCGTAACTTTTTAAGTAATTTGCCGCCTTGTCCGACCAGACTTTCATATCGCGGAAGGTAAATATCTTTTCTTCCTTTACGTTAGAAAGCCAAACCATAGCCGTCGCGTCCGGCTTTAATCTTGCGAGTTCGTCTATAACGTCGTAGGCAAAATTAAAGGTCTTGGGATAATCTATTTTATAATTATCCCTTAAATCCTGTGCGTCTTTATATGAATCTCTGTTTCTTCCTGTATATTTTTCGTATAATATCATTTTTACTCTCTTCGGCGTAAAAATTACTTCATAACGACCGCAAGAAATTTTACGGGAACGTCGCCTAAAACCTTGATGCCGTGCGGCAGTTTGGAATTAAAATACGCACTGTCGCCTTTATTCAAGTCGTAACTGACGTTTCCGACCGTTAACCGCATACTGCCCGACAACACGAAATTGAATTCCTGCCCTTCGTGAAAGTGCAGGACTTTGTCTTCTTCGCCCGGCATACAGGTTACGAAAAACGGTTCGCTTTTTTTATTTTTAAAGGTATAAGCCAGATGTTTGTAATCGTAAGCGCCTTCTTTTTTGATAAAAAACTCCTGACCTTTACGCACGATGGCGCAGTCGGAAAGTTTGGGAGACTGCCCCGATAACAGATTGATAACGTCGATATTTAATATAGTAGCGACGTTTAACATAAAACTGAACGAAAAATCGTGTTTGCCGTCTTCGTATTCAAGATACTCTTCTTCGGTTTTATCCAACTTCTCGGCAATTTCTTTAACGGTTACGCCGTTGACTTCGCGCAGTTCGCGAAGGCGCATACCCATTTCGATCAACTGTTCCTGCATCTCGCTCGACCTCCTTAACGGTAATTATAGCCTAATTCTATCGCCTTTATATTTTTTTCAAGAAGTTCCGCCTTTTTAGCGGGAACCATCTGCGATAGACTGCTCTTGATCTGTTCTATGGTAAGAACATTCGTTTCTTTAATAGTTCTACCGAGAATTATCATATTCGCAAGTCCGTCAAGCCCGTTATCACTTGCTAATTTCGTCGCAGGAATACCAACGGTGATAACATCGTCTCTGGCACCCTGCTTGGTAATCAGCGAACTGTCGTATATAATATAGCCTTTCGGCTCGGTCTCGTTATAATATTTTTCGAGCGAAGGAAGATTCATCGCGACAAGCACGTCGGGTTTATCGACTATCGGCGAACCAATCGGATCGTCCGATATAGTAACGCTGCAATTTGCCGTACCGCCGCGCATTTCCGGTCCGTAAGAGGGAAGCCACGACACTTCTTTCCCGCACTTTAATCCTGTGTAAGCGAGCGCTTTCCCCGCAAACAGTATTCCCTGTCCGCCGAAGCCCGCAATGAGAATTTTAGTCGTCATTTATTTTTCCTCCTTGTATTTGTCTTTATATACTCCGAGAGGATAATACGTTTCCATATTTTCGTCCAACCATTTAAGCGCTTCTTTGGGTGAAAGCCCCCAGTTCGTCGGACAGGTGGATAATACTTCGATAAGCGAAAATCCTTTGCCCGCTATCTGGTTTTCGAAGGCGTGCTTAATAGCCTTTTTAGCCGCGCGGATATTCTTTACGTTGTTGACCGCTACTCTTTCAAGATAGGATGCGCCCGTAACCTGCGACAACATTTCGCACACTTTAACGGGATAGCCGACTACCGTAACGTCTCTACCGTAAGGCGAAGTCTGCGTTACCTGATTAGGAAGAGTCGTCGGCGCCATCTGACCGCCCGTCATACCGTAGATAGCGTTGTTTACGAATATAACGGTGATATTTTCGTTTCTCGCCGCCGCGTGAACGGTTTCCGCCGTGCCGATAGCCGCAAGATCGCCGTCGCCCTGATAGGTAAACACTACATTTTCGGGGTGAGCGCGCTTTGCACCGGTCGCCACCGCGGGTGCTCTGCCGTGCGCCGCCTGTATCATATCGCAATTAAAATAATTATAAGAGAATACAGAACACCCTACGCTCGCCACCCCGACCGTTTTATCCAAAACGCCGAGTTCCGCAAGCGATTCCGCTACAAGTCTATGAATAATGCCGTGCGTACAACCGGGGCAATAATGGAGCGGTGCGTCGGTCAAACCTTTGGTCTTTTCAAATACTACCATTGTTTTGCTTCTCCTTTTTCGATTTTGTTAAGCGCGGAAAGCACTTCGTCGGGACTCATTATCACGCCGCCCGTTCTGCCGTAGAAATACACGGGTTTTTTGCAGTTTTCAGCAAGTTTTACGTCGTCTGCCATCTGCCCCATATTGAGTTCTACCGACAAGAACGCTTTTACCTTGTCCGCCGCTTTGTTTATGACGTCTTTCGGGAACGGCCAAAGGGTTATCGGGCGGATCATACCGACCTTTAAGCCCTGCTTTCTCGCCGCGACAACGGCGTTTTTGGAAACGCGCGCCGCAATACCGAACGCAACTACGCAGATTTCCGCGTCGTCCATCATAAATTCTTCGTACATAACTTCGTCTTTCTCAATTTCAGCGTATCTTTCGTAACGGGAAATATTCCACTCTTCCAGCTGCGCGGGCGAAAGAGAAAGCGAGTTTATAATGTTTCTACCGTCGTGTTTTCCCGTGCCGACGGTCGCCCATGATTTATCGTAAGTCTCGACGGCGTTTGCGTCAAGGCTTACGGGTTCCATCATTTGTCCCATAGTTCCGTCCGCGAGTATCATCGCGGGAACGCGGTACTTATCTGCAAGATTAAAGCCCTTAAAGGTCATATCGAACATTTCTTGTACAGAAGCGGGCGCAAGCACAATTAAGTGATAGTCGCCGTGTCCACCGCCTTTTGTCGCCTGGAAATAGTCCGACTGCGACGGCTGTATGCCGCCGAGTCCCGGTCCGCCCCTTTGCACGTTTACGATTAGCGCAGGGAGTTCGCAGCCGGCAAGATAAGATATACCTTCGCTTTTTAAGGAAATTCCCGGACTACTGCTGCTCGTCATCGCTCTGACGCCGCTTGACGCAGCGCCGATCACCATATTTATAGCGGCGATCTCCGATTCCGCCTGTAAGAACGTACCTCCGATCTTCGGCATACGCTTTGCCATATACGCCGCTACTTCCGTCTGAGGCGTTATAGGATATCCGAAATAATGTCTGCAACCTGCCATTATGGCCGCTTCCGCTAACGCTTCGTTGCCTTTCATTAAAACTTTTTCACTCATAATTCACCTACCTTTCCACCGTAATTACCGTGTCGGGACACATGATCGCACAACTCGCGCAACCTATGCACTGACTTTCGTCGGTAACTTCCGCGGGGTGATACCCTTTTGCGTTGATCTTTTCCTTTGCAAGTGCGATTATGCCTTTCGGACACACTGATTCGCACAACCCGCAACCCTTACAACGATCTTCGTTGAAACTAACTTTTGCCATTTTAACTCCTTTTATTTACAGCCAGTCGCCGTATTTTATCGGATCGACCGACAAAACCTTGTCAATTTTTTCCTTCGCCGTCTCGCACAACTCTCTGGTAACCGCCGAAAATTTAACTTTTAGCCCAACCTTTTCGCCGAGTTTTTCGCAAAATCCCTTGCCATACAAAATATCTTTGATATTCGTTTCTTTGCCGAGATTCGCGTTGTTGACTATCCCGGTAAACGGCACACGCGACACCGTTTCTATTTCGTTTTTAACGCTTATTGCGCCGTCGATATCGCGCGTTTCGGGGCGGAAAGGATTTACGACGAAAAGGCAATCGAAATCGTTTTCCTTGTTTATATCTTCGTAAAACCTGCCGAGCGCGAGCGCGCCTCTGTCGTCGCCGCCGATATCAAGCACCGCGTAACGCGACCTGTCGTCCACCATTTTATATGACGCGGCGTTCATTGCGGGAATATCAACGTTCGTTTCCGCGTACGGCGAAACGATAAGTTCCACACCCGCCTTTTTAAGCGTTTCTTCGGCATCGACCGTCCTGAAATAGGGATTTACGATATCGAGATCGTATATAGTAACGGGCTTCCCATTTTTTGCGAGCGCAAGCGCGTAGTTGACCGCGCAAAACGTCTTTCCGCTGCCGTAATGCCCCATAAACAAGACGACGCGTTTATCGAACATTAAATTGTCACCTTGTAGCACCAGTTACGCTCGTCCTTTATCCTGCCCCACTGAATACCCGTGAGTTCGTCGTAAAGTTCCTGCGTAAGTTTGCCTATCCTGTTGCCCGAAACTTCGTAATCTTTGCCTTTATAATAAAGGTGTCCGATGGGCGATACGACTGCCGCCGTACCCGTACCCCACGCTTCTTCCAACGTGCCGTCTTCCGCCGCTTTTGCGAGTTCGTCAACGGAAATAAGCCTTTCGGAAACCTTATAGCCCTTCTCTTTCAGTATTTCGATTATGGATTTTCTCGTAATACCGGGGAGAACAGAACCCGTAAGAGCAGGCGTGATCACTTCGCCGTTTATCTTGAACATAACGTTCATCGAGCCGACTTCTTCGATATATTTTCTTTCAACACCGTCAAGCCACAATACCTGCGAAATGCCCTTTTCTTCCGCACGTTTGCCCGCACGAAGACTTGCCGCGTAGTTGCCGCCGCACTTCGCGTAACCCGTACCGCCGCGAACCGCTCTTACGTCTTCGCTTTCGATACTGATTTTAACGGGATTTAAGCCTTCCGCGTAATAGTTGCCGACGGGCGAAAGTATGATAACGAACGTCGCGTTATGAACGGCGTGTACGCCGAGCGCTTCGTCGTTTCCGAACATAAAAGGACGGATATACAACGAAGTTCCCTCTTTATCGGGTATCCAATCGTAGTCAAGATTTATGAGTTTGGTAAGTCCTTCTATCCACATATCTTCGGGAATCTCTGGTAAACACAAACGTTCCGCGGAGTTATTCATACGTTTAAGGTTTTCAAACGGTCTGAACATCTGGTAGCCGTCTTTGGTCTTATACGCCTTCATACCTTCAAAGATTTCCGCGCCGTAATGGAGTACGGTTGACGCGGGATGGATAGGCATATATCCGAAAGGTATTATCCTTGCGTTATGCCAACCGTTCTTCTCGTCGTAGTCCGCGATGAACATATGATCGGTAAAAAATTTGCCGAAGCCGAGTTTGTTAAAATCCGGTTTTTCTTTAAGCGTTTTTGCTTTTTCGATTTTAATTTCCATAACACTGCTCCTTATTTTGATTTTATATTTTTTATTTTATTCGCTGCGTCTTCACGCATTTTGTACTTTAATATCTTGCCGGCCGCATTCATCGGAAAACTGTCCACAAAGTCGAAATATCTCGGTACTTTGTGCTTTGCGATATTCTTTACGCAGAAATCGCGTATCTCTTCTTCGGTAAGCGTTTCCCCTTCTTTTACTATAACGAAAGCGTAAGCCTCTTCGCCGTATTTCTCGTCGGGAACACCGACCACCTGCACGTCGCTGACCTTGGGGTTGGTGTACAAAAAGTCTTCTATCTCTTTGGGATAAAGGTTTTCGCCGCCGCGGATTATCATATCTTTTAGTCTGCCCGTTATCTTATAGTTTCCGTCGGGCATTTTCATCGCCAGATCTCCCGTGTGCAGCCAGCCTTCCGGGTCGATAGCCTGCGCCGTTTCCAAAGGCATTTTGTAATAGCCTTTCATAAGGTTATAGCCGCGCGCAACGAATTCGCCCACCGTATTAAAAGGCACTTCTTTGTTGGTTTCGGGATCTACTATCCTGCACTCTATATTCGGTAAATTTCTGCCGACGGTGTTTACCCTGACTTCCAGACTGTCGTCGGTAGAAGACATAGTGCAACCCGGCGACGCTTCAGTCTGACCGTACACTATGGTTATCTCTTTCATATTCATTTTATCGACGACTTCCTGCATAACGGCGACCGGACAAGGGCTGCCCGCCATAATTCCCGTACGCATATAGGAAAAATCGGTCTTTTCAAAGTCGGGATGCGACAAAAGCCCTATAAACATCGTCGGAACGCCGTGGAAACAGGTTATCCTTTCCTGATTTATACAGGCGAGAGCGGGTTTCGGCGAATAATACGGAAGCGGACAGATCGTAACGCCGTGCGTCATCGACGCCGTCATTGCAAGCACCATACCGAAACAATGGAACATAGGCACCTGAATCATCATTCTGTCGGCTGTGGATAAGTCCATTCTGTCGCCTATGCACTTGCCGTTATTTACCACGTTGTAATGGGTAAGCATAACGCCTTTCGGAAAGCCCGTCGTACCCGAAGTATATTGCATATTGCATACGTCGTGTACGTCAACGGTACCCGCCAACACGGCAAGCTCTTCTTTGGAAACGGTCTTCGCCCTTTCCTTTAATTCGGCAAAGGTAAGCGAACCCGCCTGCTCGAATCCGACGGTCACAACGTTTCTTAAAAACGGCAGACGCTTTGAGTGGAGCGGATCGCCTTTTTTAAGATTTTTCAGTTCGGGACACAGTTCGTTTATTATGCCCGCATAGTCGGAATCCCTATACCCTTTTATAAGCACGAGCGTGTGAGTATCCGATTGCTTTAACAAATATTC
>JAGAEX010000039.1 GCA_017612915.1 Clostridia bacterium
CGTAAAGGGCGCTTTTAGCGGCGTTGCGGCGCAAAAATTCTTTCCCGTGTCCGATATAGTTTACGTCAAAAACTTCGAGGGGGTTTTCGGCGCGGTGGAAAGCGGGCTTTGCGAATACGGCGTGCTGCCGATAGAAAATTCCACGGCGGGCTCCGTTCTCGAAGTGTACGACCTTATGCGCAAGCATAATTTCCATATAGTAAAAGCGGCGCGGCTCAAAATTTCCCACTGTCTTGCGGCGATGGACGGCGCAACGCTTTCCGATATAAAAACGGTCGTGTCGCACCCGCAGGCGCTTATGCAGAGCGAAGAGTTCTTAAAAGGTCTTAAAGTCCGCACGGAAGCGGATGAAAACACCGCGGTCGCCGCAAAACGAGTGGCGGAGAGCGGGGATAAAACTCTCGCCGCCCTTTGCTCTAAAGAGTGCGCCGAAACTTACGGGCTTAAAATTTTAAAGTCGGACGTACAGACCACGGACGCCAACTACACGCGGTTTATACTTATCAAAAAAGACCTGTGCGTGTATAAAGGCGCGGACAAGATGAGCGTTATGACTTCGCTCCCGCACGAATCGGGAAGTCTTAATAAAATACTCGGCAGGTTTGCGGCTTTGGGGCTTAACCTTACCAAGTTAGAATCCCGCCCCATAGTCGGCGCGGATTTCGAGTTTATGTTCTACTTTGATTTTGAAGGGGATATTGCCGACCAAAACGTTCAGGATCTCATCGCGGGGCTGGAAAACGATTCGGACAATTTCGTATTTCTCGGGGCGTATAAGGAATAATGAAAAAGTACTGTCTTATAGGCGAGAAACTGTCGCATAGTTATTCTGCGGAGATACACGGGCGTGCGGGACTTGATTATACGCTTTGCGAAGTAAAAAAAGAAGCCCTTAAAAGTTTCGTCGATAGTGGCTACGACGGCTTTAATATCACTATTCCGTATAAAAGGGAGATAATTCCGTTTCTGGACGAAATAGACGACGGCGCGAAAGCCATCGGCGCGGTAAACACCGCGGTAAAAAAGGGCGATAAATATTACGGCTACAATACCGATCTTAACGGTATGCGCTATGCCTTACAAAGAAAGGGCATTTCCGTTAGCGACAAAAACGTGATGATCTTAGGCAGCGGCGGAACTTCCGATACCGCGAAAGCCTTGTGTGAAAAGGACGGCGCAAGATCGGTCGTAAAGGTAAGCCGGTCTGGCGAAATAAATTACGGCAATTACGGCGAATTAAAAGAAACGGAAATAGTTATAAACGCAACGCCCGTCGGAACGACTCCGAATATCGGCGTTTCACCCATCGATCTAAGCGTATTGCCGAATGTAAAAGCGGTGTTCGATTGCGTATATAATCCATTTAAGACGGCGCTTATTATGCAGGCGGAAAAACTCGGTATAATTTGTTCGGACGGACTTCCGATGCTCGTAAAGCAAGCGATTTTGGCGCAGGAACTTTGGGGGGTAAAGAGAGAAAGGGATGAAACCGAAGAGTATATCGACGCCCTGTATAAAGAAAAATCGGATATCGTGCTTATAGGTATGCCTTCTTCCGGTAAGACTTCGGTGGGGAAAGCGGTCGCCGAAATGCTCGGCAAAAAATTTACAGATACCGACGCGGAGATATATAATGAAACGGGCAAAACCCCCGCGGAGATAATAGAAAAGCAGGGCGAAACAGCCTTTCGCAATATAGAAACGGCGATAGTAAAGCGCGTTGCGGTAAATAGTGGCGTAGTTTTAGCAACGGGCGGCGGCGCGGTCATTAAAGAAGAGAATATATGCGCACTTAAAGCAAACGGCGTTATTTGTTATATAAAGCGCGATCTTAACCTGCTTTCTTCAGACGGCAGACCGCTTTCAAAAAATCTGGGTATTTGCAGGCTTTACGAAGAGCGGAAAAATCTGTACGAGCAGGCGGCGGACTTTTCGGTAGATAATAGCGGCACTATCGAAGTATGCGCAAACGCAGTCGTTCGCAAATTCAATGAGTGGCAATTCAATCCAAAAATCAAAAATTAAAGGTGTAAATTATGAAAATACTCGTTATAAACGGTCCGAATCTCAATATGCTCGGTATCCGCGAGCCGGATCTTTACGGCAAAAGCGACTATAAAGCGCTTATTAAGAGGGTGAAAACGCACGCGAAAAAAATCGGGGTAAAGGTAAAGTGCTTTCAGTCGAACCATGAAGGCGCTATCGTTTCCGCGATACAAAAGGCTTTCGGTCGATACGACGGGATAGTTATAAACGCAGGCGCATATACGCATACGAGCGTGGCTGTTTTAGACGCCTTAAAAGCCGTCGCAATTCCGACTGTCGAAGTCCATATCACCGATATAAAATCGCGCGAAGAGTTCAGGAATTTCAGTTATATTTCGTTTTTTGCGGAAAAGTTTATCGCGGGTAAAGGTATAGACGGATACCTTGACGCGCTCGATTACTTAAAGTCTGAATACGCCGAATAAAAATTTACGATTATAAAAAGCAGCCGCCCGCTATTCAGCGGGC
>JAGAEX010000040.1 GCA_017612915.1 Clostridia bacterium
CTAACTGCTAACTTTTGACTAAATTGTACACTTATTATCGGTCTTTGTCAAGGGTTTTACGCAAACATTTTAAAATATTTTTATAAATTTTATTTTAAAAATTTTTCCGCCCCCGAAGGTACGCCTTCGGGGGCGGAAAATATTATATTTTAACTCGTTTCATTTGATTTTGCGCTATTTTCTGACCGCGCCGTCGCCTTTGACGATATATTTCGTCGTAGTCAACGCGTCAAGCCCCATAGGGCCGCGGGCGTGCAGTTTTTGGGTGGAAATACCTATTTCCGCACCAAGTCCGAAAATAAACCCGTCGGAAAATCTCGTCGATGCGTTATGGTAAACGCAAGCACTGTCGATACTATTTAAAAACGTCTCGGCGTTTAAGGCGTTTTCGGTTATTATCGACTCCGAGTGGCGGGTGGAGTGTTCGTTGATATGGTTTATCGCGCCTTTAAGGCTATCCACCACCTTTACGGAAATTATCGCGTCGCCGTACTCGGTGTAAAAGTCTTCTTCCGTTGCGGGTACGACGTTCTTTTTGCCATTTAATATAGCAAGGCTTTTTTCGTCGCATCTTATTTCCACGCTCTTTTCGGAAAGTTTATCGTAAATAATCGGCAAAACTTTTTCCGCTATCTTTTCGTGGATAACGAGCGATTCGCAGGCGTTGCAAACGCTGTAACGCTGAGTTTTTGCGTTAAATATAACTTTCGCCGCCATTTCGGGATCGGCGAACTCGTCAACGAATATATGGCAGTTGCCCGTGCCCGTTTCTATTATCGGAACGGTGGCGTTTTCGAGCGCCGCTTTAATAAGCCCCGCACCGCCGCGCGGGATCAGAAGATCGACGTATTTATTAAGTCGCATAAACGCCGCCGCCGTTTCGCGCGAAGTATCTTCTATCAAGGAAACGGCGTTTTCGTCGATACCGCTTTCCGTTAAAGCCGCGCGCAGCACCTTTACTATCGCGCGGTCAGACTCCAACGCGTCGCTGCCGCCCTTTAAAATAACTGCGTTTTTGGTTTTTAAGCAAAGTCCGAAAGCATCCGCCGCGACGTTGGGGCGGGACTCGAAGATGATACCCACCACGCCGAACGGCACTTTCTTTTTGACTATTTTTATGCCCTGCTCTTTATTTTCGTATTCGTAAACGGTCTCCCCGACCGGGCTATGGAGCGCCGCTATTTCGTCCAGACCTTCCGCGATGGAATCAATAACCTTGTCGGTAAGCGTCAGCCTGTCTATAAACGCCGCGGAAAGCCCTTTTATTTTCGCGTTTTCTACATCGACAGAATTTGCCGCTTTTAACTCTTCGCGGTTCGCTTTAAGCATAAACGCCGCCCTTTTAAGCGCGGCGTTTATGTCTTCGTCGGGCGTTTTATTAAGCCCCGCCGCCGCGTTTTTGGCTTCCGTTCCCAAAACCGTTAAATCAGTCATCGCGTTCTCCCCGTTTTAACCTTTTACTGCAAAAAATTCTCAATATTACGTACGCCACCGTATTTCTTATTTTTTTGAAAAAGAAAAACGCTTTTACGTTAAATTTTCTTATTGCATTGTGTTTGTACCACTTCTGAACCTTTTCGATATATTCGGCGTCGTTTACGTCTATATACCTTTTACCCCTGTAAAAGCCCACCATTACGCCGAAAACGTTATCTTCTTCAACTTTTTCAAGCACGAATTGACTGTCTCCGCACATTATATAACCGGTTTCGGTCGTCTTCATTACCCTGTGCAGAACGTTCGTGCCGCTGTCTCTTTTATACAGCGCGACGTCCATCGGGCGGAGTTTTTCCGTCTTCCGTTTTACTATTACCGACTGCTTTTCGTCTTTAAGCGTAGGCCACATACTATTGCCCTTCGGGACGAACGCTATTACGCCGTTTTTAGCAAGTTCCGCGACGTAGTCGCAACGTTTTTCTTCCATTTATACACCGTAGTCTGCGCGCAAATTATCTTTGCACACGCGCATTTCCCTTAATCTACAAAATATTCGTTATTTCAGAAAGCGAGTTTACGACGTAGTCGCAAATATCCGTCGCGGCCGTATCCGAACCCGCGTAATTAAACCAAATGGTCGTAAACCCCACGCTCTTCCCACCTTCCATATCTGCGGAAAGGGAGTCGCCGATAAGCGCGATCTCTTCCTTTTTCGCGGGCGATAACGCTTTTAAACACTCTTCAAAAAATTGCGGTTGCGGTTTGTGTACCCCTATCGCTTCAAAGTTCAATATACCTTTAACGTACGGCTTGATACCCGATATCGTCAATCTTTTTACCTGCTGGGCGTAAGGCGCGTTACTCGCCGTAAACACCGCGTATTTCCCTGACAGATATTTTACAAGATCGAGCGCGCCGTCTATCGGAACGGCAAAGTCTTGAAGATTATCCAAAAACAAGCGTTCCATTTTATCGCCGTCGGCGTTCAGCCCCAGTTCTCCGAACACAGTCCACCAACGTACCGCGTGCAATTCCTGCCGCGTCATTTCCCTTCTCTCTATCTTTTTCCAAAGAATATCGTTGACGCGCAAAAAAGTCTCGAAAACTTCGTCGCGGTATTGAAGCCCCAACTCGTCAAAGGCTTTTTGCATAGTCAGTTTCGCGCTTTGATTAAAGTCCAGAAGGGTGTTGTCTATATCTAAAAGTACGGTTTTTATCATCAATCTATTTCATCAATTCTTCAAACGCCTGTTTGACGGCGATAAACGTCGATTCCGCCGCCAACCTGTCCTTACCGTTTACCGAATAATACACTTTGAGTTTAGGCTCCGTACCCGACGGGCGCACGCAGATGAATCCGCCGCCCTCAAGTTCGTAGTAAACCGCGTTCACCGACGAACAGTTTATCTTGGTAACCTTTTCGCCTTCCGTCCTTTTAAGTGCGGAATAATCGCGCTTTGCTACGACTTTTATGCCGGCGATCTCCTTAATATCTTTGGTTTTCATCTTATCGACGACGGCGTTCATATCGCGCATCGCGTTAAGCCCGCTGTAAACTGTGCTCACGCTCTTATCGCACACGAAACCGTATTTAGCGTAAATTTCCTGCAATCTGTCGTACACTTTTACGCCGTGCGCGGTGTAATAACAAACCATTTCGGCAAACAGCATACTCGCAACGACCGCGTCCTTATCGCGCGCGTGCGTCCCGCGCAGATATCCGCAACTCTCTTCAAACGCGAACACGAAACGGCGCTTACCCGTATCGTCGTATTGCTTTATTTTTTCGCCGATGAACTTAAAGCCGACAGGCACTTCCATAAGTTCAACCTTATAATCGTCGGCGATAAGTTTCGCAAGGCTCGTCGATACGAAAGATTTTACCACGAAACACTTCCTGTTCAGTTCGCCTTTGTCTTTAAGCCTGCCTAAAATATAGTCCAGCAGTAAAACGCCCGTTTCGTTGCCAGAAAGCGCGGTGAATTCGCCCTTATCGTTGCGGATCGCAACGCCTAACCTATCGCAATCGGGATCGGTGCCGAACACCACGTCCGCGCCTTCCGCGTTCGCCTGCGAAATAGCGAGAGAAAGAGTTTCTTTATATTCCGGGTTGGGTACTTCCACAGTGGAAAACTCCGGATCTTCGCTCTCCTGTTCGACGACCACCGACGCCTTTATGCCGAGTTTTTTCAAAATCGTCGTAACGGGTATAAATCCGCTGCCGTGTACGGGCGTATAAACGAGTTTTATCTCTTTGCCGACCTTTGCGGTCTCTTCGGGCGACAGAATAAGTTTCGTGATCTTCTTAAAATAATGTTTATCCACCTTTTTGCCGATGAATTTTACGTATTTTACCGATTTTTTAGAATACTGTATCTCATCTGAAAGGGGGGATTTTATTCTTTCGATATATTTAACGACTTGCGCTGTTGCTTCCGGCGACATCTGCGCGCCGTCTTCGCCGTAAAGTTTATAACCGTTGTACTCTTTGGGGTTATGGCTCGCGGTTATCATAATCCCCGCGACGCAGTTTAAGTCTCTCACCGCAAACGACAGCATCGGAACGGGGTGAACACGCTCGAAAAGATAAACTTTTATCTTATTAGACGCAAGTACCACGGCGGCGGCAGCCGCGAATTCGCGCGAGAATTTACGGGTATCGAAGGCTATCGCCACCCCGCGGATCTTAGCGAGCGGCCCGCGTTTTTTAATATAGTCGGCAAGCCCCTGCGATGCGCGTTTAACCGTGTAAACGTTCATCATATTAGTACCCATACCGATAATTCCGCGCATACCCGCCGTGCCGAATTCGAGATTTTTACCGAAACGATATTCGAGTTCTTCTTTGTCGTCCTTGATCGCTTCGAGTTCATTTTTCTCGGAAGATTTAAGTTTGTCACTTTTAAGCCAGTCGTTATAAAGATCTTTATACATAGATTTCCGCCTTTAAAATACGCTTATTATTTAATATTATATTGAATAGTTGACGAGTTGTCAAAGTTTTTGATAATTTATTTAAAACAAGAACGTTCGGGCAAATATTTTTTAAAAAAGAATTGCAAACAGTTGACATTAAAATAACATTTTGATACAATTTATAAGCATCTTATCTGAAAAACGATGTGCGGGTGTAGTTCAATGGTAGAATTCCAGCCTTCCAAGCTGGCCGCGTGGGTCCGATTCCCATCACCCGCTCCA
>JAGAEX010000003.1 GCA_017612915.1 Clostridia bacterium
CATAACTTTCTTTGTTTGTCCATCGCTATTATCAGACGATTCATCTACAACTTCTTCCAATATGCAATCATCGTCACATATTTTAAAACGTTTATCCTCAGACTCAGTTGGGTCATAAATAATAACGCGTTTTCGTTTTAAAGGATCTATGTGATTACTGTATACTTTGTCAAAATAATCGTAAAGTCTACAATATTTAATACTTCCATCTTCACTTTCATATGGCTGATCGTCATCAATAAATCCCTCAAAAATGAACGAATTATAAATTGGGAAAAACGTGTCCAAATCTTTTTGCCATTTCATTTTTTTGCTATCTTCCATTATTTAACCCTCCAAATCTGATATAATGGCTCCGTTGCAAAAACCATTTTTAACACTTGCATATTTCATAAAATAACCTTCGCGACAATGCGAATTTATAATGAAAAAAAACAAATCTTCTAATTCTTTATCGTTTATTTTACTACCATCGTAATGACACCTTACTTCCCCATTTGTAGACTGATATGTATACGATGAAAGATACTCCCTTAAACCATTTACAGATTTAAACCGCAGATTGTTTTTTACGAAATAGTTCAACAGTTCATTGTAGCAACCGAATTCACCAACGATAGTGAATGTTTGATTAATGATGCGTTTTGACATTAGAAAAAAATCATACCTAATAATTGGAAGTTCTTTTATTTTTAAACTGTTTGTAACATCAACAAAAGCTCTCTCTCCATTTATTTCAACCACATTTAGCATATGATTGTTCATTGAATTAGACATGTGCTGCAACGTATTCGCTTCAACACATGCGCATTGGACATCAAATCTATCGCAAATAATTTTAAAAAGCTTAGATATTCCTTGGCATACACCTTTAGAATTTATCAGAATTCCATAAGGAGAAAATGAAGTACTATGCTCACGCATAAAATCTATCGTTTCTGAAGAATTCTCTTGCTCTAATTTTAAATACTCTTCTAAAACCTTATCTTCATATTCAATAAATGATGCTAATTCATCAAATATCATTTTACATGCAATATAATCAGAAGCATTAGCAGGCATTTGTTTGTCTATTTTATTAATTAGCTTGTTTAGTTTTTTCTCATATGCGTTTCTATCAATTTCTGAATATTGGAAGTTAAATCTAAAACAACCATTCTCCCCACCTATTGGCTGACAAAAAAGACCCGGATAATTTATAATTTCCGGATGATCAAGAACAACTGCTTTCCAAACTCGAATAGCTGATTCCCCATTATCAATTCCCGATACAACACATTCAGCAATGGAATTATTTAAAGCAAGTCTAATTTCGTTGTACGCGCTTTGCTCTGATATTGTTAAATTAGTGAAATAATATTCTGCAAGCAATTACTTTTTCCTACTTAGTTGTTTTTTGCAACAATCTGCTAAACATTTATCATATATAAATTTTAGTTTTTGTTTTGTGCTTTCTCTATTTCCCCATATTACATATTCACGGATAACTGCAATTGTAAGTCCAACATAAGGCATAATTTCTTCAGACAAACACCTTAATCTGTTCGACAACATTAGTGCATACTTATATATTACTAGTGGAGCCGAATGTGCCATTTTCTTAAAGTCATCACCGTATTTAGGACTAGCCAATACTTGATAAATTAGTTTGATAGATTGTTTTCTAGCGTCAACATTTTTTAAAAACGCTATAAAAAGTTTTTGGAAGTTATTTATTTTCTCAGCAACAACCCAAAACAATTCCCTTGTTACAGAGTTTAACCCGAAATATGATGCCTCTAAAATAATCTCATCTTTATTTTTAAACCGATAATATAAACTACTTGCTGTTAAGTCTGTCGCATCACATATCATTCTCATGGTAGTATTTTCCACCCCATTACGAACCAAACAGTCAAAAATTATCTTTAAAAATGCTTCATTAGTGTTTAATTTTTCATTTTTCATAAATTACAAAGAAATTATTTGGAACGTTCGCTACACAAAATAGATAAAAAATACAACAATCCCAATTTGTATTTTTCTGCTAAGCCCTTTCTTTTATGTTACTTATACGTTTGTACTATTAGCCTCATTATTAATAAACGCTATAACAGTTTCTTAATCAAACTCGAAAAATTTTTTGTTGTTTTGTTGAACATAATGTCCAACTAAAATAACAGGTGAACATTCATGTTAAAATCTGTTCACCTAATAGCACAATAGATGACAATCCAACGCAATAATTTTACGAAAAATGTCGAAAAAAGTCAAGTATATTTAACGCAATAACAAATAAAAATATAAAATTACATTAAATAGATGATAAATAAATATTATTTGTTCATCTATTGTGCTAGTAGATGATGCCTTTTAGATGGCTGTTAGTCGTCTTTTTTGTTAGTGATTAGAGTTATCGTTATGCCTTTTTGTTGCGCTTTCTTTAAGCACTCATAAGCTCCGCCATACTCCCTGTCAACATAAGCAACCAGCATCTCCGAATTGTTTACAAACCACTCATTTCTTTTCGTGATTGCCGCCTTGTAATGAGTGTGATACAACTCTTGCGGATACCAAACTTCATCATAATATTTCTCCATGTCTTCCATATCGGCAATAGGATACGGAATTACAAGAATAAGCGAATTGTTTGCTTTTCCGTAATCACGTTGCACCCTTTTTATAACCGACGCAACCATAATGTCAAACTCGCCGTTTCGCCCAACATAAAACTCGACATATTCTTTTTTTTCAATCAGTTCTTTTACAATGTTTTCGACTTGTTCTTCGACATATGAAAAATTTTCAACTTCTCTATGTCCTATAAAAGAAACCCTATAAATATCAAACACAATTTTTACTCCATAGATGATAAATAAAAAATGCGATTTGTTCACCTATTGTTGTAATAGATGAACAAACCGCTACTTTTTAACCACCTATGAATAATTTTAATGAAATTTTACTATCAACCTGTTTGCGTATAATTGTTTTATTTTTTAATTTTTGATATAATTGTAAGTATAAAAGTCCGCCTATTACAACAATAGATGGCTGTTATTATAACAGTTTTCCAAGCCTGTTCATCATATCTCTTTTGTGTTCCATTAAAGAGTGAACGTATCTATTTAATGTTACCGTCGGCGACTTATGTCCGAGAATATCAGATAACGTCTTAACGTCCATACCGCACTCTAACGCTCTTGTTGCGAAAGTGTGCCGAAGCGAGTGAAATCCCCTATGCGGGATTTTTAATTTTCTCTGCAACAAATCAAAACTTCGCTGATAAGATCTGACAGACAACGGCTTATTATTTTATGAAACAATAAACTCGGACTCGCTTTTCTTTTTCGCTTCTCTTATAAGCGGTAATAATTGTCTCGGTAAAGGTATAATCCTGCGAGAAGATGATGTTTTCGGCGTGTCTTCAAATCTAACGTAATGACCGAATTTATCTTTTCCGTCGTGACAAGATTTTGAGACAGTCAAAATCCCTTTCTGCAAATCAATATCGTCCCATTTTAACGCAAGCAATTCCCCTACACGAAGTCCGGTATAAAGACAAAGTAATATGCCGAACATCTTGCCTTTCTTACTATTTAACACCGCTTGCTCAATCTGTTTTTGTTCATATGCCGTAAAACAATTTACGGCTTTTTCTTGCGCTTTCGGTCGCTTTATCCTATCTGCCGTAAACTCTTTTATGTAGCCGAGATTAAACGCAGTTCTGAGCGAATTTTGCACAACGTTTATAATGCTACCGACCGAATTTGCAGACAATCCTTTGCCCGTCTTTAAATTGCCCGTTTGTAGCAACTCGGTAATATAATGTTGTAGAACGCTCGGCGTTATATCATCTAACTCATAATTTCCGAGTTTCGGTATAAGGTGTTGTTTTACAATTTCCGAATACCTGCTGAACGTTCTTGTTTTTGCCGTCGGCTCAATATAATTATCTAACCACTCTTTTAACCAATCTTTATATTTCATTTTACTTCTCCTTTTTCCTTTTATAAAAATAAGCCGCACGAACTGTATCGCACGGCTTTAAAAGATCTGATTTTTATAGCAATATCACATACGCCATCTTTGCTTTCAGTCGCGCTTTTAATTTGGGCTTCATAAGAATCCCCTCACCTAAAAGGGCGATTTTCGGGCAAAAGTCAAGGTTAAAATTAAAAATAGTAGAAAATATTTTTAAAAGTTTAATTCTATATTTACAAATACCAATATTTTAAAAAGCATGAGCCGCTGTAAAAAACAACGGCTCACTTACACTTTTTAGCCCTTAATGGTTTTTATCATAACCTTTACGGCTTGTTTCTGTTCCTGCGTCAATAAAAGCCAGTCATCAAACAATTCTTTCATTTCCGCATCAACTTCGATGAGATTATTGTCGGCAAATAGTTGACTTAACGTTATCCCAAACGCATCACAAATTCCTTCTAACGCCTGAACTGTAGGCGTTGAATTTCTATGATACCAATTATAAATACATTTTTCAGATAAACCTGAAAGTTCAGCCAACTTATATACAGACCAACCTCTTTTAATACGCATCTGTTCAATCTTTTTAATTATACTCACGAGAGAACTCCTATTCTATTATTACTGAACAACTGTCCTATATAATTATAACCTAAACAGCTTTTTATGTTCATAGCCACCTATACTGTTTAATATGGAACTATTGTAGAATTAAAATGCAGATTATCCCTATTAAATATAGGTGGGCTTTTGCGAGTATGACGAATAATTCATACAATCTCACAAATGTTTTTTTACACCCAAATTTTATATTATTTTTTATTTTAATTTTAAAATAAGATGCTCGTGAATAGTTATTAATTTTGCAATGCAAAAAGCCAACTAAAAACCGATTGTCCAAGTTCAAGTCCTACAAGTTCTGGAAAAATCGAAAATGACAGCTCAAAAATGATATAATTTTGTCCAACTTTTTTGATGAATATTTGATGAATAAAAATGTGTTTTTTGCAATTTTCGGCAATAAAAAAGGCGAGAAATTGAATATTCTCGTCTTTTTTACACACTGACAGCTATTTTGTTAGTGTAATATGGTGCGAGTAGCAGGACTTGAACCTGTACGGTGTTACCCACTAGAACCTGAATCTAGCGCGTCTGCCAATTCCGCCATACTCGCATTATGATATATTATAACAAATTATATTATGTATGTAAAATGTTTTTATTATAAAATTTCAACAACCGCTTGGGCGTTCAGCGATAGGTCTGCAAAATTGCCCGCTTTATACTGCAAATACCCTTCTGCGCAAATCATCGCCGCATTGTCCGTACAATGCCGTTTTTCCGGCAGAACGAGTTTGATTTTTACTTTTTCCGCTCTTGTTTTAAGCGTTTCACGCAAATAACCGTTCGCGCCTACTCCGCCTGAAACCGCAAGCGTATTATAACCGGAAATTTTAAGCGCTTTAAATGCTTTATCTATAAGCACGTCTATCGCCGCGTGCTGAAAACTGCAAGCAACGTCCGCGCCCACTATTTCTTTACCCTTTTGCGTTTCGCTGTGAACGTAATTTATGACCGCAGTTTTCAGCCCGCTGTATGAAAAATCAAATTCGCTGCCCTGATAATTATTGCCAAGCATTTTGGGTAGTTTTATCACGTTTTTACCGCTTAACGCAAGCCGTTCAACGTTAGGACCGCCGGGGTATTTAAGCCCCAGAACGCGCGCTACTTTATCAAACGCTTCGCCGACCGCGTCATCGACGGTTTGTCCCAATATTTCGTGTTCATAAAAACTTTTGACCTTAACTATCGCCGTATGCCCGCCGCTTGCGAGAATCGTTATAAACGGCGGCTGTAAATATTTATCCGTAAGATACGCGGCGGCTATATGTCCCCTGATATGGCTTACGGGAACGAGCGGAACGTCGTAAGAAAACGCAAGTGCTTTCGCAAAAGAAACCCCTACAAGGAGCGCACCTAAAAGACCTGCGCCTTTTGTTACGGCGACTGCGTCTATATCACCCATTGAAAGCCCGGAGTGTTTAAGTGCGATTTCCGACGCAGTCAAAATCGCTTCTGTATGCGCTCTCGACGCTATCTCTGGCACAACACCGCCAAACTTGGCGTGTTCTGTCGCGGAACTGATTATTTCGTCGGCAAGTATCTCCCTACCACCTTTTGTTATTGCAACGGCGGTCTCGTCGCAGGAAGTTTCTATACCCAAAATAATAGGATTTTCTTTGACAACAAACCGCCTTGTATCGTCTTTATAACTCATTGTGATTTTTTAAGATAATCGTTGATAAATCCTTGAATATTACCGTTCATAACCGAGTTTACGTCGGGATTTTCAAAGCCCGTTCTGTGGTCTTTTACGAGAGTATATGGGCAGAAAACGTAACTCCGTATCTGACTGCCCCACTCTATTTTTTTGATCTCGCCCTTGATATCCTGATCGCGTTCCAATCTCTCGGCTTCACGCTTTTCAAGGAGTTTACTTATAAGCATACGCATAGCCATTTCGCGGTTTTGCGTCTGACTCCTTTCGT
The DNA here is from genome assembly GCA_017612915.1 of Clostridia bacterium. Lineage (GTDB taxonomy): Bacteria > Bacillota > Clostridia > Christensenellales > Borkfalkiaceae > UBA1259. Next base: position 6,516 of record JAGAEX010000003.1, read on the forward strand.
TTTGGCAGGAAACCACTATCCCCGTCGGAAGATGCGTTATTCTTATAGCGGAGTCCGTTTTATTGATATGCTGACCGCCAGCCCCGCTCGAACGGAAAGTATCTATCCGAAGTTCTTCGGGATTGACTTTTATCTCTTCGTCGTCGATTATTTCCGGCATAACTTCAATAGACGAAAAGGACGTATGCCGTCTTTTATTAGCGTCGAACGGCGAAATCCTGACGAGCCTGTGTACGCCTTTTTCCGCTTTAAGATAGCCGTAGGCATAGTCTCCTTCAACCTTAAAAGAAACGCTTTTAATACCCGCCTCGTCGCCGTCTAACCTGTCAAGTTCCGTAAGAGTATATCCGTTCTTTTCACAATAACAGATATACATACGATAAAGCATTTCCGTCCAGTCGCAGGCTTCCGTACCGCCGGCACCTGCGTGAAGAGACATTATGGCGTTAAGGTTATCGTATTTGCCCGAAAGCAAAGATTTAAGACGGATATCTTCTATCATTTCTTCGGCATTTTTAAGGTCTGCTTCGAGTTCGATGAGAACGCTGTCATCGTTTTCTTCTTCGGCGAGTTCGATCATCACTTCGGCGTCGTCAATTATCTTTTCCGCATCTGAAAACACCGAAATTTTATTGTTAAGTGCGGCTATTTCTTTGGAAATTTGCTGCGCTTTACCGAGATCCATAAAAATCTCCGGTTTTTCCGATTCCGCCTGCTTTTCCGCTAATTCTTTTTTCAGTCTTTCGACGTCAAAGAGAGTGCCCTGCTTCCGTTAAAAGAAGCCTTAATTCCTTTATCTTTATTTTGAAATCTTCTATATTCATATCAATCCTTTATAAGTGTTGTTAATTACTTGCGCCAATTTTTCTTTATCATCCAAATCGTCAACTAAACACATCGGTTTTGCGCCGCTATATGGCAGGACTTTATTAAAACTGTAACACACATTATACGCATTAATCTTTAAGAGCAATCTATTATCATAAATACCGCCGATGAGTACCCCGCTTTTATATAAAAGATACTCGCCCATCATCGGCTTGACGGTAATATTGTCCGTAAGACTTAATTGCTCTAAAATAAAATTCTTATATTCTTTTGAAGTAGCCATTTTACGGTTTATTTTTTCCAGCGCTTTAAGGTAGGAAACACTTTAGAACAGTAATCTTTCATCTGCTCGTTGGTCATCCCCGCCTGCTCGCCGAACTGCGAACACATATCGACGAATTCTTCCATAGAAACGTCGTGAATAAACTCGCCTTTATCGTAACAATATTTACAATAATCGTGGTTTATACTACCGTCTTTATCTGTTCCCAACAGATCGTCGGACGTAAGCGGCATAGCGCAACTTTGACAAATTTTAATATCCATAATATTTAATCCTTACTTATCCTTTCCACAGCAGTTTTTGTATTTCTTTCCGCTACCGCACGGACACGGATCGTTTCTTTTCGGGGCAATCGCTATTATATCGCGATTGCCGCCGCTTAAGCGGCTCTAACCGAAAACCTATTGACCTTTCTCGCTCCGCTCGTTTTCGACAGAAACTATATTAAAAACTTATTTATCTTTCCCGCAACAATTTTTGTACTTTTTGCCGCTACCGCACGGACACGGGTCGTTTCTGCCGATACTCTGTTTCGGCTTTTTCATATAGTTGGTCGTGCTGCCTTCTTTATTTGAAATCAAATCTTTCTTCTCTTCTTTAGCTATCTGCGGAGTTTTGCGAAGTTCGGCTTTAAGTAAAAGCGTAATAGTATCGTCCTGAATTGCCGCGGTTAAGTCTTCGAACATTTCAAAGCCTTCTTTCTTATACTCTACGACGGGGTCGATATTGCCGTAGCCGCGGAGAGAAATACCTTTACGAAGTTGATCCATAGCGTCGATATGATCTATCCACTTGGAATCGATGTTTTTTAAAAGCACTACCCTTTCCACTTCCGCGAAGTTGATGCCTTCCCCTTTATACCGTTCGATCTTGGCTTCGTAAACGTTTATCGTTTCTTCTACGAGTTTATCTATCATATACTCGTAATCCCAATTTTCGGCGCGTTCTTTGGTAATAAACTGCGTGCCTTTCGGGAGAAGTTTCAATTCTATAATATCGTTAAGCGCGTTCAGATCCCAAGTATCGGGCTTATTTTCGTTATCGATGACCGTACCCACGATATAGCGTACGAAATCGGGAATAAGTTTCAATATGTCTTCATGAACGTTTTCATCCTTGATAACCTTCATACGCTCGGCATACATAACTTCGCGTTGTTTGTTCATAACGTCGTCGTACTCTAAAACGTGTTTTCTTATCCCGAAGTTCCTGCCTTCGATAGCGCGTTGCGCACCTTCTATTCGTCTGGTCAACATTTTGGAAGCGAGCGGTTGATCTTCATCGATCTTAAAGAACTCGTAAACTCTCGACATCCTTTCACCGCCGAAACGCTTTGCAAGATCGTCTTCGAGTGAGATAAAGAATATCGACGAACCGGGGTCTCCCTGACGGCCGCTACGGCCGCGCAACTGATTGTCTATACGGCGCGACTCGTGGCGTTCCGTACCCAAAATATGCAAACCGCCTACCGCTACGACTTTTTCTTTTTCCGCGTCGGTCATTTCCTTGAATTTATTATAAATTACGTGGTAATGTTCTCTTATTGCTTTTATTTCGTCCGGAATATCCGAAATAAATGAAGTGGCGAGTTCTATATCGTCTTCGCTCACGCCTTCTTCACGCAGTTTACGCTTTGCCATAAATTCCGGATTACCGCCTAAAAGTATATCCGTTCCACGCCCAGCCATATTTGTCGCGATAGTAACTGCGCCGAACCTGCCTGCCTGCGCTACGATATCCGCTTCGCGAGCGTGGTTTTTAGCGTTCAAAACGTTGTGCCTTATACCCTTTGCAATAAGAAGTTTACTGATTTCTTCTGATTTTTCGACCGTTACCGTACCGACGAGAACGGGTTGACCTTTTTCATGCCGCGAAGCGATCTCTTCAACGATAGCGTGATTTTTGCCCTTGACCGTTTTGTAAATGACGTCGGGCATATCAATTCTCGCTACAGGCTTATTCGTCGGAATCTCAAGGACGTCAAGTCCGTATATTGAACGAAACTCTTCTTCTTCCGATTTCGCAGTACCCGTCATACCGGAGAGTTTTTTGTAAAGCCTGAAATAATTCTGGAAAGTTATAGTTGCAAAAGTCTTGTTTTCGTTGCGTATCTTAACGCCTTCTTTCGCTTCGATAGCCTGATGCAAGCCGTCGGAATATCTTCTGCCTATCATAAGACGACCGGTGAATTCGTCAACGATTATTACTTCGCCGTCGTTTACGACGTAATCGTTATCGCGTTTAAAAATGTAATTAGCTTTTAATGCTTGCTGTATGTGATGCGAAAGAGTTGCGTTTTCTATATCCGAAAAACTGACGAGTCCGAAGAAACTTTCGGCTTTTTTTGCACCTGTTTCGGTTATCTGCACTGTCTTTTCTTTTATGTCGATCGTAAAATCCTTTTCCGGAACAAGAGTTTTTACGAAACGGTTAGCCGATACGTATTTATCGCTCGACTCTTCACCTTTTCCCGAAATAATGAGCGGTGTACGCGCTTCGTCTATGAGGATAGAGTCAACTTCATCGACGATGGCGAACACGAGCTGGCGTTGTACCATCTGTTCAATACGACTTTTAAGATTATCCCTTAAATAATCGAACCCCATTTCGTTGTTCGTTCCGTAAGTTATGTCGCAAGCGTAAGCCTTTTTCTTGTCTTCGTCTTCCATACCGGAGATCGCGACGCCGACGGTAAGACCTAAAAACTTATAAACTTTACCCATCCACTCCGCGTCACGGGCGGCAAGATAATCGTTTACGGTAACGATATGAACGCCTTGCCCGTTAAGCGCGTTTAGATACGCCGGAAGCGTTGCGACGAGAGTTTTTCCTTCACCCGTTTTCATTTCCGCGACTCTGCCCTGATGCAAGCAGATACCGCCGATTATCTGAACTTTATAATGTTTCATACCGAGAACGCGCGACGCCGCTTCGCGGCACACCGCAAAAGCGTCGAATAAAATACCGTCGAGCGTTTCGCCGTCCGCAAGTCTTTTCTTTAAAACTTCCGTTTGCGCAACAAGTTCGGCGTCGCTTAACGCACCGTATTTCGGTTCGAGCGCGAGAACTTTTTCCGCCATCCCGTCGAGTTTTCTCAAACTCCTTCTCGCCTCACTGCCGAGAATATATCTGAATAAGCCCATATTTTCTCCTTTATTGCTTATAATTTCTAATATTTTTTCTAATATCCGTCTTTACTCGGTACGCTTGCAACCGTAATCATATGCACGCGAAGCGCACCCGCTTTTTTAAGTTTTACGGCGACCGCTTCCGCCGTCGCACCGGTAGTCGTAACGTCGTCGATAAGAAGAATATTTTTACCGCGCACGGCATTTTTGTCTTTAATCTGAAAAGAATCTGTAAGGTTTTTAAGCCTTTTGCTTCTTTTAAGTTTTGCCTGCCTTGCGGTTTCCTTATTTTTAGCGACGCAATCGGAAAAAGGGACGTTTATAATTTCCGCCACCTTTTTTGCGAGTAGTTCCGACTGATTGTAGCCGCGCTTTTTCAACCGTTTTTTGCTCATCGGAACACAGCACACGACTTCGGAACTCGCAAATTCGGCAAAATACAAGTTAGCGAGTTTAGTCGCAAAATAGTCGAGAATATATCTGCCGTTATCGTATTTCGCTTTTTTGATCAGTCCGCTTATCGGTTTATCATAGTTGAACGCACTTCTTGCTTTATCCACCGAAAGAAGAATTTCTTTACATGTGGAACAGTAAGCCGACGGACTTTTTATCGCCCTGCCGCAATGCTCGCATACAATCTTATCATTATACGGCAGATGTTTCTCGCACTCTTCACAAAAGAATCTGTCGCCGAACATCTCTTTGCCGCAACCGTTGCATCGCCACGTCGGATCGTAAAACCCCTTGGTCAGAATTTTAACGATAAAATCCTTAAAGCACATAAAACTTTACAAATATTTTTTAAGATCGGCAACCTTATCGGTATTTTCCCAAGCAAATTCCGCCTTTCCGAAATGCCCGTAAGCCGCTGTCTTATAATACACGGGTGCTTTAAGACCGAGTCTTTCTATTATTGCGGCGGGACGGAGATCGAATTCGTTCAAAACTATTTCCGAAAGTTTATCGTCCGAAAGTTTTCCCGTGCCGAAAGTATTTACCATTACCGAGACGGGGCGAGCGACTCCTATTGCGTACGCGACCTGAATAAGACACTCGTCCGCAAGACCTGCCGCAACTATGTTTTTAGCGACGAATCTCGCCATATAAGTCGCAGATCTATCCACCTTCGTCGGATCTTTGCCCGAAAATGCGCCGCCGCCGTGCGGTGCTTTGCCGCCGTAAGTATCCACTATTATCTTCCTGCCGGTAAGCCCGGAATCTCCTTCGGGCCCGCCTATTTCAAACCTGCCCGTAGGATTGATATAAAATTTCGTGTCGCCGTCTATATACTTTTCCGGAAGAACGGCGTCGATAACGAACTCTTTTAAATCTTTACGCAGTTTTTCGGTGGAAACTGCTCCGTCGTGCTGAGAAGACAAAACCACAGCGTCTATCCTTTTCGGCACGCCGTCGATATATTCGACGGTTACCTGACCTTTACCGTCGGGTTTGAGATAAGGAAGAACTCCGGATTTTCTCACTTCTTCAAGTTTTGCGCAAAGTTTATGCGCAAGTGTAATGGGAAGCGGCATAAGTTCTTCCGTTTCCCGCACGGCGTATCCGAACATAATCCCCTGATCGCCCGCACCGATCCTGTCAAAACGGTCGCTGCCGTATTCTTTGGATTCCAAAGAATTATCCACGCCAAGTGCAATGTCGGGGCTTTGTCTGTTGAGTTTAACGACTATCTCCACATTGTCAGAAGAAAACGCCGAGCCTTCGTAATCATAGCCGGTGTCCTTGATAACGCGCCTTGCGACTTCCTTTATATCGACTTTCGCTTTGGAAGTGATCTCCCCCATTATTAGCAGGAAATCGCTCGTCGCCGAGCACTCGCACGCAACGCGTGAATCGGGATCGTGTTTAATATATTCGTCGAGAATAGCGTCGGATATCCTGTCGCACAATTTGTCAGGGTGACCGGAAGTCACGCTTTCGCTTGTAAAAAACTTTTTCATAAGAAAACCTTTTATGCAAATTATTCTTTGGTATTATATCACTTTTAAGACTATACTGTCAATCTACTTTACAAAACTATTTTACTATTATATTAAACTATTGACAAAAAAAAGTTTTATTTGTATAATTACAAAGAATATAATTGATAAAAAGTTTATTTACCACAATTTTTCAAAGGCAACGAAATGAAAGAAAAAAACAACTCGCAAGATCAATCTCAAAGATTCATACCGATCATCAAACAACTGTCGAAATCGGTACGGGAATATAAAAGGCCTTCCCTTCTCGCACCGGTTTTCGTTATGTTTGAAACAATTATAGAATGTCTTATCCCGTGGATCATGACTCTGCTTTTGGGTGTTTTGGACGTCGCGAGCAGACCGCAGGGAAACCACGATCAATTTTTAGTCAAACTGTTAGAGTTTTTAAAGGGCGGAGCCGAAAACCCAAGTTATATACTAATAATTCTTGAATTCGGCGCGGTACTAATGGTTCTTGCTACGCTTTCGCTTACTTGCGGCGTAAAGGCAGGCAAATACACGGCGATCGCGTCGAGCGGGTTCGCTAAAAACCTTCGTAAAGACCTTTACTATCGGATCCAGGGATTTTCATTTTCAAATATAGACAAATTCTCTTCTTCATCGCTTATAACCAGACTTACCACAGACGTTACCAACGTCGAGATGTCTTATATGATGATAATAAGAACGGCTATCCGCGCGCCGTTTATGATGGTATTCGCTATGATAATGGCGTTCACAATAAACGCGAGCATGGCGCTTATATTCTTATGTATAGCACCTGTTCTCGCAGGCGGCCTTATTTTAATTATGGCGAAAGCAATACCGTTTTTCCATAAGATCTTCAAAAAATACGACGCCCTGAACGAGTCGGTCGAAGAAAACGTCCGCGGTATCCGCGTAGTAAAATCGTACGTTCGTGAAGACTTTGAGAAACAAAAATTCAACAAGGCGTCGAACGAAGTAAAACAGAACTTCACGAAAGCGGAAAAACTCGTCGCGCTTAACTCCCCGCTAATGAATTTCTGCACTTACACGGGGATCGTGCTTATTTTCATAATCGGCTCGATACTAATAATTAGTCGTGAAAACGAAGTTCTTCAATGGACGGAATTACAAAGTTTTATGACCTATTCCTTCCAGATCTTAATGAGCCTTATGATGCTCTCGATGATAATGGTAACTATCGTTATAAGTATCGCGAGCGCAAGACGTATTTCCGAAGTCCTTAACGAAGAAAGTTCGATAATTTCTCCCGAAAACGCCGTTACGGAAGTCGCAAACGGCGACGTTTCCTTTGAAAACGTATCGTTTAAATACAACAAAGCCGCAGACAGATATTCGGTCGAAAATATTTCAGTTCAAATCAAAAGCGGTGAAACTGTGGGTATAATCGGCGCCACAGGCTCGGGAAAAAGTACTATGGTAAGTCTTATCCCCCGTCTTTACGACGCTACGGTCGGCACGGTCAAAGTCGCAGGCAGAGACGTTAAAGAATACGACCTTGACACACTCCGCAACGCCGTCGCTATGGTACTTCAAAAGAACGTTCTATTTTCCGGAACGATCAAAGACAACTTAAAATGGGGGGATAAAAACGCAACGGACGAAGAAATTTTTGCCGCGGCAAGTTTAGCGCAGGCACACGAATTTATTCTTGCCCGCGAAAACGGCTACGACACAATGATAGAACAAGGCGGCACCAACGTTTCTGGCGGACAAAAACAAAGACTTTGTATCGCGCGCGCACTTCTCAAAAAGCCGAAAATACTTATCCTCGACGATTCCACATCCGCGGTAGATACGCACACAGACGCGCTTATCCGTCAAGGACTTAAAAAATATATTCCCGAAACGACGAAAATCATAATCGCACAGCGTATCGCTTCTGTTCAGGACGCGGATAAGATAATAATTATGGAAAACGGCACAATCTCCGCCGTGGGAACACACGCGGAATTGTTAAAAGACAACGAAATTTATCAGGAAATTTATTATTCACAGAATAAGATCGAACCGGATAAAGGAGGTAACGAATAATGCCACCTCGCATGATGCCCCCGAAAACCGGTAAAAGCGGAAAAGGTTTTAACCCGCAAAAAGCAAAAAAAGGCACGATGAAACGACTGCTTAAGATGCTTATTTCGCAGAATAAAAAACTGTTTATCGTTATCGTTTCCTGTATAATAGTTACGGCGATAACGGGCGTCGCGTCTTCTTTCTTCCTAAAAAAATTATTGGAAGTAATCAACAAGGGACTTGAATATATCGGCAACGGTTCGACCGGCGATCAAGCACTCGATAAGGTTTTACCGTCTTTAATTACGATATTCGTCGTTATGGGCTCGGTTTATCTCGTAAATATACTTTGCTCATTCGTTTATACAAGAATCGGCGCGGTCTTAACGCAGAAATTTTTGCACCAGACCAGAACAGCGATTTTCAATAAAATGCAATCTCTGCCCGTAAGTTATTTCGACAGGCACAAGACGGGCGACATAATGAGCGTTTATACCAACGATACCGACGCACTACGCCAACTCGTGTCGCAAAGTATTCCGCAACTGTTGTCGGCGTCTATCAGTCTTGTTACCCTGCTCGTCCTTATGTTTTCATATAGCGTTTGGCTTTCTCTCGTTATGTTTTTAGGCATTTTCGTTATGTTTAAGGTAACGAAAGGCGTCGGCGGCAAGAGTGCGAAATACTTTATCAAACAACAGCAATCGCTCGGCAGCGAAGAAGGCTTTATCGAAGAAATGATGCAAGGCAGCAAAGTAATTAAAGTTTTCTGCCACGAAGAAGACTCTAAAAATGATTTCGATAAAAAGAACGAAGAACTTTGTGAAATGGCGACGAAAGCCCACACTTTTGCGAATATTTTAATGCCTATTATGGGCAACATCGGAAACATACTGTATATTTTCGTAGCGTTCGTTGGCAGCGTGCTTGCGGCGCTTAAAGTACCGAATCTTTCAACAAGCGGCATAACCTACGATACAGTGAGTTTTATAATCGTAATAATGGCATTTCTACCCGTCAGCCGTCAGTTCACCGCCAACGTGTCGCAGTCATCACAGCAGATAAACTCTATCGTTATGGGCTTGGCAGGCGCGTCGAGAATATTCGATATTTTAGACGAAAATCCCGAAGCGGACGACGGCTACGTTACGCTCGTAAGTTGTAATATCGACGATAACGGAAATATTACCGAGTGCAACGAGCGTACAGGTCGTTGGGCCTGGAAACACCCCCATAAAACCGACGGCACTATCACCTACACCGAACTTAAAGGCGATATCCAAATGTTTGACGTGGATTTCGGATACGTCCCCGAAAGAATCGTTCTTCACGACGTCAACCTTTACGCTCATCCCGGTCAACACGTGGCTTTCGTCGGTGCGACCGGCGCGGGAAAAACAACTATAACCAACCTTATCAACAGGTTCTACGATATCGCGGACGGTAAAATACGTTACGACGGAATAAATATAAATAAGATAAAAAAAGCAGATTTAAGACGTTCGCTCGGTATAGTTTTACAGGACACAAACCTGTTTACGGGTACGGTTATGGAAAATATTCGCTACGGCAGGCTGGACGCTACCGACGAAGAGTGTGTCGCCGCCGCAAAACTCGCTTACGCCGACGACTTTATCACACGTCTTCCGCAAGGATATAATACTATGCTTAAAGCGGACGGCGGCAATCTTTCGCAAGGTCAACGCCAACTTTTATCCATAGCGCGCGCCGCGGTAAAAGACGCTCCTGTTATGATTTTGGATGAAGCAACGTCTTCTATCGACACGCGTACCGAAGCGTTGGTGCAGAAAGGCACGGATAGGCTTATGGAAGGCAGAACGGTGTTCGTTATCGCGCACAGGCTTTCAACGGTACAAAACTCCGACGTGATTATGGTGTTAGAACAAGGCGTGATCATAGAACGCGGAACACATACGGATCTTATCTCCCAAAAGGGCAAATATTATCAACTTTACACGGGTGCTTTTGAACTTGAATAGCGGTTGTTCTCTCTGCCCTATATCCTGCGGTGCCGACCGCACGAAAAAAGTCGGCGCGTGCGGTACGGACGATAAAATCAAAATAGCAAAATATTATCTTCACAAATACGAAGAACCATGCATATCGGGCGAAAAAGGCTCGGGCACGATCTTCTTTTGCGGATGTTCGCTTAAATGCAGATTTTGTCAGAATTTCGAGTTGTCGAGAAACCTGCGGGGCAAGGAAATTTCAGTACGCGAACTAGCCGATATTTTTAAAGAACTTGAAATCGCGGGCGCGGAAAACATAAATCTCGTTACCCCCACGCAGTATTCGGATAAGATAGTCAATGCGCTTAATATTTTTAAACCTAATATTCCCGTAGTTTATAACACTCACGGCTACGAAAAAACCGAAGTTTTGCAAGAATTATTCCCATATATAGATATATTTTTGCCCGACTTAAAGTTCTTTTCCCCCGCGATATCGAAACGCTACACAGGAAAAGCCGACTATTTCGATTACGCAAGTAAAGCAGTGAAATTTATGGCGCAAAAACCGCTCCTATTCGACGAAAAAGGTATGATGAAAAGCGGCACTATAGTGCGGCACTTGGTTCTCCCCGCGAACGTTGAAGACAGTAAGCGCATAATAGACTTTTTTGCCGATAATTTAGCGGACGACGCTTACTTGAACCTTATGAGCCAATACACCCCGATTGGCGATATTAAAGATTTTCCCGAACTAAACCGCAAAATCACCAAGCGAGAATACAATGCAGTTATTGATTACGCAATAAGCCGCGGAATCGAAAAAATGTTTTACCAAAAACGCGTGTCGGCAAGCGAAGAATACGTGCCGAAATGGGACTTTTAAAAACAAATAGCCGCCTGTTGATTTACAGACGGCTTTATTTTTTATCTTTTTACAAAACCCCGTATAAAAGCATACCCAAAAAGGCTGAAATTATTATCAGAACGATCGGCGAAATTGATTTTTTTCGTATGATCTTATATATTATATATATCAATGCCACTATACCGAAAACTATAAGCGCTTTATAGTCGAAAGCAAGCGGTTTTCCGACCTTTGCGTAACCTAAAACGACCGCAAAAAAAAGCAATGCGCCAGTAAAAATAATTAGTCCGACCACAACGGGGCGCACGCCCGATAAAAAGCCTTGAACCCCTGCAAATTTCAACAATCCCTTTACGACTGACGCAACTATTAAAATAATAATAAATGCCGGCAAAACAACGCCGAGAGTCGCTAATAACGCGCCGAAAATACCGCCTTGCGACGCACCAATAAAGGTTGCCATATTGACGGCGATTGGACCGGGTGTCGATTCGGAAACTGCGATAAAATTCATAAGTTCGGACTCGGTAAGCCAGCCGTGAGCGGCAACTTCATCTGTAAGCATCGGAATCATCGCATACCCACCGCCGAACGACACCGCGCCGATCTTTAAAAAAGTCAAAAACAAATCCAGAAGAACGGGCATTACTTATTACCCCCTTCCGCTTTTTTTATTTTCGATTTTGTCTTAAAATAGCCGACGAGATACAAAAAAAGACCTATAAATCCCCCGATAAGTATTATAAATACGGTTGAAAAATCGGGTGCAAAAAGCTCTAAAACCACCATCGCGGCAACTGTCAGTAAGACCATAATCACATTAAACACTGTGCGTTTCAGGTGTTTTAACATCTTTATCCCTGCGGATAAAATCAAAAACGCCACGCATGATTGTATGCCGCGAAAAGCGTAACCCACGTAATCGATCGCAATAAACTTTTCAAAAAATAAGGAAATAACGAAAATAATGATAAAAGACGGCAAAACCACGCCGAGTGTCGCTAATAACGCGCCGAAAAACTTGCAGGTTTTATAGCCGATAAAAGTAGCGGAATTTATCGCGAGTGGTCCGGGCGACGATTCCGCTATTGCAATTATATCGAGATATTCTTCATGGGTTATAAGTCGTTTTTTTTCGACAAGTTCACGTTCCATTACGGCGATCATCGCGTATCCGCCGCCAAAGGTAAAAAGTCCTATCTTAAAAAACTCCAAAAATAAACGAATAGTTTTTTTAAACTTTTCCAACTCTTCCCCTTAAATCATAAACTCGGTTTTACAATGGTAACCGATTGTTCTGTGTTAAACGAATTCCACGGCACGACGTCTTTGGGCGGTTGTACCCTGAATACCAGCCGCTCCTTACTAACGGGGTGCGTAAAGGCTAAATAGTAAGCCCAAAGCGCAAGATAGCCTTTTTTCGCTTTTTCGCCGCCGTAACGCATATCCCCGTAAACGGGACAGCCTATCGCGTTCATCTGCACGCGTATCTGGTGACTTCTGCCAGTATGAAGCCTAACGTCCGCAAGGCAATATTTACCCTTCTTCTCTAAAACTCTGTAATCGAGTTCGGCAAACTTCGCGCCTTCGGTCAGTGGCGGACAAACATAAACCATATTGTTTATGGCGTTCTTTTTTAAATAGTGCGTTAAAATCGCCTGCTCTTCCTTCGGAATACCGCAAAGCACGGCGTAATAACGCTTTTCAAAATCGCCGTCTTTCATTTGGTCGGTTAGTCTTGCGGCGGCTTTCGACGATTTAGCAAACACCATAACCCCGCCCGTAGGTCTATCGAGCCTATGGACAAGCCCTAAATAAACGTTGCCGGTCTTCGCGTATTTTTCTTTGATATAATCCTTGATAATAGTCAGCATATCCTTGTCCTTGCTTTCGTCTTCGCAAGAAGGAATATTCTGCGGCTTTAACACAACGATTATATGATTGTCTTCATAAAGGATAGTTAATTCTTCCATAATAATTCCTAACGGTTTATCCAAATGCCGCTGTTTCCGCACGGCAATATTATTCCCTTTTCTTCGGTAACAAGTCCAACTTCGTACGCTTCGGTTTCGCCACCGCGCTTATTTTTTATCGCGGATACCAGCACGTTTTCTATAACCTGCGGTTGAAGCCCCGTCGTATAACTGTTTATAAGGAAAAACAGCGGTTCATCGGACAGCACCTTTTCACAAAGTTCAACAAGCGGATACAGTTCAGTTTCAAGTTTCCACGTTTCACCGCTCGGCCCCCGCCCGTAAGACGGCGGATCCATAATGATTGCGTCGTACTTTCTGCCGCGACGGATCTCTCTTTCCACGAATTTTTTGCAATCGTCTATTATAAACCTTACGTTTTCGCCTGCAACGCCCGATAAAACGGTATTTTCTTTAGCCCGCTCCACCATAGCTTTCGCGGAATCGACGTGGCACACGCTCGCCCCCGCTTTAAGTAGAGCGCAGGTCGCCCCACCCGTATAAGCAAACAGGTTAAGAACGTTTATCTTCCTGCCGCTTCTTTCAACGAGTTCGCGCATATAATCCCAGTTGACTGCTTGTTCCGGGAAAAGTCCCGTGTGCTTAAAGCCCATCGGTTTGACCTTAAATGTAAGGTCCTTATAACCGACCGTCCATTCTTCCGGCATTTTGGTCTTAAACACCCAGCGTCCACCGCCAGTATCGCTGCGGATATACTTTGCCGAAAGATTTTTATAACAGTCAAGGTCGGTTCGTGATTTCCAAATGACCTGCGGATCGGGGCGGAGAAGAATCACCTTTCCCCACCTTTCGAGTTTATAGCCGTCGCCCGTCGCTATTACGGAATAATCTTTCCACTCGGCGGCTTTCATTATTTAGCCTTTACTACAGTCGCAACGACTTTCGCACCGTTCACGTCGAGATCTTTTGTGTAGCCGTCCGCCGTACCGTTATAAACCCCGTCGGCAAGAACAACCGACTTTAACGCGTCCGACTCTATCGCGTCTTTTGCGTTTTGATCGTCGGTCGAATAATAAACTTTGATCCTGTCAACAACGTCGAAACCCGCTTCTTTACGCATCGTTTGAATCTTTGAAACGAGTTCTCGAATCACGCCTTCTTTTAACAATTCTTCGGTAATATTCGTATCGAGAACTACGGTAAGTCCGCTGTCGCTCGCGGAAACGAACCCTTCCGCGCTGCTGCTTTCGATCAAAAGATCGTCGAGCGCAAATTCAAAGGTGTCGCCGTCGAATTCGGTTTTATAAACGTTACCGTTCTTTACAGTAGCGACTATCTCGTTGGCGTTTGCGGTCTCGAAAAGTTGTCTTATCTTGCCGAGTTTAGCGCCGTACTTCGGTCCGAGCGTTTTAAGTTGAGGTTTTATTCTGTAAGACACGAATTTAGACGCGTCCTTAAGATAAACTATTTCTTTAACGTTAAGTTCGTCTTTCGCGATATCCAAAAGATTTTCCGCAAGTCCTTTGGTGCGGTCGGAACAAACGTAAGCCTTTGAAAGCGGTTGACGGTTTTTGATATTAGAAGTATTTCTGCACGCGCGCCCTAAAACGACTATATCCAAAACGTCCTGCATACCCTCTTCGAGCGATTTGTCGATAAAACTCTCGTCCGCGGTCGGGAAAGCGCAAAGGTGTACCGATTGCGGCGCGTCTTTATAAAACTGCGGAACGAGATTCTGATACACCGATTCAGCCATAAAGGGCGTAAACGGCGCGGAGACCTTCGCAACGGTCGTTAAAACCGTGTAAAGCGTGGTGTAAGCCGCAGCCTTATCGTCGCTCATGCCGGAGCCCCAATAGCGTTCTCTCCCCCTACGGACGTACCAGTTTGACAGATCGTCGGTAAATGCGGACAAAAGCCTTGCAGCGCCGAAAATATCGTAGGACGACAGACCTGCGTCCACGTCTTTAATCAAAGTATTCATCTTGGATAAAATCCATTTATCCATTAAGGAAAGTTTGCAATCTTTAAGATCAAATTTGCTTGGGTCGTATTTATCTATCTCGGCGTACAATACGAAGAACGCATAAGTGTTCCAGAACGTACCCATAAACTTGCGTTGTGCTTCCGACACCGCCTCTTCGTAAAATCTCGAAGGCAACCACGGTGCAGAACCGGTGTAGAAATACCACCTTACAGCGTCAGCCCCTTGTTTATCGAGTATGCTCCACGGATCGACGACGTTGCCCTTATGTTTACTCATCTTGATACCGTTTTTGTCGTTGACGTGTCCTAAAACTATGCAGTTCTTAAACGGCGCTTTATCGAATAAAAGCGTGGATATGGCGAGTAACGTATAGAACCAGCCGCGGGTTTGGTCGATCGCTTCCGAGATAAAGTCCGCGGGGAAATGTTTATCAAAGAGTTCCTTATTTTCAAAAGGATAATGAAACTGTGCAAAAGGCATAGAACCGGAGTCAAACCAACAGTCGATAACGTCCTTTTCGCGAACGAACGTGCCGCCACACTCGCACTCAAACGTACAATCGTCGATATACGGGCGATGCAGTTCTATATCTCCGTCAATATGGCAAAGGTCTATAAGTTCCTTTTTACTGCCGATAACGTGTATCTTGCCGCACTTGTTACACACCCAGACGGGTAACGGCGTACCCCAATATCTTTCACGGGAAATGCCCCAATCGATAACGTTTTCAAGGAAATTCCCCATTCTGCCCGCTTTAATGGTCTCGGGCATCCAGTTTACGGAATTATTCGCGGCTATAAGTCTGTCCTTAACCGCAGTCATCTTGATAAACCAACTTTCTCTCGGATAATAGATGAGCGGAGTATCGCAACGCCAACAGAAGGGATAACTATGGGTAAATTCCATAGTTTTAAAGAGCAATTTGCGCTCTTTAAGATCGGCAATTATATGTTTATCCGCGTCTTTAACGAACATACCGGCGAACTTACCGCAACGCTCGTCTAAAACGCCCTGCGGGTTGACGAGTTTTACAGCCGGAAGATTGTATCTGTCGCCTACGACGTGGTCGTCTTCGCCGTAAACCGGCGCAATATGAACAATACCGGTACCGTCTTCCATTGTAACGTAGTCGGCGCAGGTAAGATAATACGCTTTCTGCCCTGCTTTTTCGATATCGGCAATAGCAAAATCGTATAGCGGGATATATTCTTCGTACTCGTATTCCTTGCCCGTTTTTTCGGCAACAATCTCGTATTCGTCAAAGTATTTACCGATAAGCGCTTTTGCTAAAATATAGTGCGTGCCGTCGGCAACTTTTATCTCCGAATAAATTTCGGCAGGATTCATACAGAGCGCCATATTGTTCGGGAGCGTCCACGGCGTAGTCGTCCACGCAAGGAAATAGGTGTTTTCTTTGGTTTTAGCCTTAAACCCGACGAAAACGGACGTTTCTTTGACGTCTTTATAGCCCTGAGCGACTTCGTGCGAAGAAAGCGCCGTGCCGCAACGCGGACAATACGGAACAATCTTATAGCCTTTGTATAAAAGTCCCTTTTCGGCTATCTGCTTTAAAGCCCACCACTCCGACTCTATATACTTGTCGTCGTAAGTTATATACGGGTTTTCCATATCCGCCCAATAACCTACGCGGTCGCTCATTTTCTCCCACTCGGTTTTGTATTTCCAGACGCTCTCTTTGCATTTTTTAATGAACGGCTCTATTCCGTACTTTTCGATCTCAGGTTTGCCGTCGATGCCGAGCAATTTTTCCACTTCGAGTTCGACGGGAAGACCGTGAGTATCCCAGCCCGCCTTACGTAGACAATGCTCGCCTTTCATAACGTGATAACGCGGTATAATGTCTTTAATAACGCGAGTTAAGATATGCCCGATATGGGGCTTACCGTTAGCGGTGGGCGGGCCGTCGTAAAAGGTGAATTCTTTTGCGCCGTCGTTCTCCGCCATATTCTTCTCGAAAATCTTGTTTTCTTTCCAGAATTTTAAGACTTCTTTTTCCCTATCGAGAAAATTCAATGAAGTGTCAACTTTTTTATACATAAAACGCTCCGAAATAAAAGTATTTAAAATGATACATATATAAGTATAAAAGTATTTGTCGGATTTGTAAAGTTAATTTAAGCGAAAAGCCTTTTTTTATCAAAAAAAACTTGCCAAAAGCGGGGTTATCGGTTAAAATATAATAGCCGTGCTATGCGGGGAGTTAGCGATGCCCTGTAATCCGCGATTCGCTTAGCGGAGCAGAATGCTTATAAAAGGCTTATTATGTGGAAGGCAGAACGGTACAAGGGGCGTTGATATCAAGGTCTTGTGCAACGATCCCCTATGAACCGTGTCAGAGTAGGAATACAGCAGCACTAAGTAGAAAGGCTCGTGTGCCATAAGGTTGCTTTGAAGGAGTTACCTATACCGCCACCGCTTCGGCATAACAAGTCGATTTAAGATGCACGGTTTTTTTTGGAAAAAACGCCCGACGGGTAAAAGCCCGTCGGGCGTTAAAATTGATGGACTTATTTGGGTCAAATCCATACCCTTTATGCGGAAAAAAGTTTGCCTTTCCGCAAGGCTGTAACGCAACGTCAAGTCTATCGTTACAATGCTGGTGGAGATGCGGAGACTTGCACTCCGGTCTTGCACGCTTCGTTAAAGTTTTCTACATACTTATCCGACGTTTGATCTCGGAAAGATCACGCCCATCGGCGGGCTTTGATCTTTCCATAACAACTGAATTCCGCTTCAACGCCGCTGCCAAAACGATTAAAGCCGTTCCCCGCCTTAATGACGCTCTTACCGCTCCCGACGGGAAAAGTGCGGAAGAACGTACGCGCGACTACGCTGCGTATGCTAATTTCTGATTGTTAGCATTTAAATTTAAAGTCTCGTTTTTACGAAGCCGAGCCTTCGGTATGCTTGCACTTTAACTCACTCGCACAATCGAATCTATAACACCCCCATATTGCCGCCCTATTTTATTTCGTCAATATTATAAGGCGTTGTCTGATAAACAAAATGATTGAGCCAATTCATATAAATAAGGTTCGCCGTTGACGCCCAGCACATACATATTTCACCGCCGATCTCGTCAACGTAATAATTTTCGGGCGGGGCGATAGCAAGCCCCTTTTCTTTATCCCTTAAATACTCTTTTTCGAGAGTATCCCTGTCGTATTCCGCGTGTCCCGTAATGAACACGAATTTATTGTCTTTTGAACGTATTACCGACGCCCCCGCTTTCTTTGACGATGCTAAAAGTACCAGTTGTTTACACGCCATTATATCTTCTTCTTTTATCGTTGAATGGCGAGAGTGCGGCATAAAAAACCTGTCGTCCGTCCCCTTTAACAGTTTATCGAATTCCACAAGTTTTTTATGCTTATATATACCGAAAAGTTTTTCCGACAAAGGATATTTTTTGATACCGTAATAGTAATAAAGCGCCGCCTGCGCCCCCCAACAGATGAACATCGTACTCGTTACGTGTGATTTTGCAAACTCGAATATTTCTTCAAGTTCGCCCCAATATTTTACGTCGGAAAATTCCAGATCTTCGACCGGCGCTCCGGTTATTATCATACCGTCGAAATTCCTGTTCTTAACCTCGCTGAACGTTTTATAAAACTTAACGAGATGTTCCGCGGGCGTGTTCTTACCGACGTACGTTTCGGTTGAAACTCGGTTTATCGATTTGCTTGATTGCGAAGCAGTTGCCAACGCTATCGACGACAATACGGCGTGCGTTTTTCTTGAGATTATCACCAACCCGCAACTCGAAGTGGCCGACCTTCGGATGCTGGCTTCGGCGGCGCACCAACACAACGTGCCGCTTGTGGCCGACACCACCATAATTCCGTTCACGCAGTTCAGCGCGTCGGCGTTAGGCGTTGATATTGAAGTACTTTCGAGCACAAAATACATTTCGGGCGGCGCCACGTCGCTTGGCGGACTTGTGATTGACTACGGACATTTTCCGCAACTCTACCGCACCCTGAAATTCGAATTGCTCTATAACATAGGCAGTTATATGACGCCGCAGGTTGCTTTTATGCAGACCAACGGACTCGAGACGCTCGACCTTCGCTATCGTGTTCAGGCCGACAACGCCTTGGAACTCGCCCGTCGGCTGCGGCAGGTGCCCGAAATCAAGGGTGTCAACCATATCGGCTTGACCGACAACAAGTTCCACCAACTTGCCACAGAGCAGTTTGGCGGCACCTACGGCGCAATGTTCACCATTGATTTGGAAGATAAGCAACGATGCTTCGATTTTATTGATAATCTGCAACTTATCAGCCGCGCCACGAATCTTTTCGACAGCAAGTCGCTGGCCATTCACCCCGCTTCGACAATCTTCGGCGCTTTTGCAGGCTCGCAGCGCCGCGCAATGAACGTCAACGACACCACTATCCGCTTGAGCATTGGAATGGAATCGGTCGACGATTTGTATAACGATGTCGTTCAGGCACTTACAAAGCATTAAAAGCCGATTCGAAGAGTGAAAGCGTGCCGCCCGAAATATCTTGCCATTCTGTTTGCAATCGTATTGTGGGCCGACTGCGCCGCGCGTTGCGACGTTGTCTTTGTCCTTGACCGAAAGGCGGCTTTTGGCAACGGCCACATTGCCGTTATGGTGGGCAACGAGCAGCAGGGCTGGCGCTATGTGTCGATAAACGGGGCGGCTGGAATGCCGATGCCGTGGGGCCCGAACAGCAATCCCGACAGGGGCGTTCTGGTCACCGACAAGTCGGGCGCGGTGGTTGGTAATCTGCGTCAAGCCATTCGCATTGCCAACAAAATCAATACCGATAAGCGACATTTATACGTGGTTTACAGGCGGTTACGGTCAACTGCCGACGAAGATTCGGCGGTTCTTGACGCTACGGTTGCAACGGCGTCGAGCCACCTTTACGGCATTGCGGGCCCTGGGCAGTCGTGTATCGACGTGGCTCAATCGGCCTTTGCAACGCTCGTCCGCCTGCGCGCTCTCGACCAAAACGGCAGCGTTCCTGGGCAGAGCGACCTTGTGCCCAAAAACTGGTTCCGCAAACTCGCCGCCCGCGTCAGAACCGTTAATCGGGCTGCGGGGAAAAGCCCGAACGCCATTCGGTTCCACCGCAAAATCAATAAAAAAGAGCGGGTGTTTTAGTTGTGGCCAAAAACGAGTTACTTTACCGACATTAAACAAGCATTGAAATGAAATACGATTTCGACGAGGTGATTGACCGTTCTTGTGGCAACGACTTGAAACACTGTGTTTTGCAACAGCGATACGGCCGTGCCGATTTGCTGCCGCTTTGGGTGGCCGATATGGATTTTGCCACGCCGCCGTTTGTGGTTGACGCTCTGCGCCGCCGCGTTGAGCACCCCATTTACGGTTACACCGCCACGCCCGACGAGTTCTGGACCGCCATTCAGCGCTGGATTTTCGACCACCACCAATGGGCCGTTGAGCGCGACTGGCTGACGTTTGTGCCTGGCGTGGTGAAGGGTATCGG
>JAGAEX010000041.1 GCA_017612915.1 Clostridia bacterium
GACTTGCCGACACCACGAGAACAATTTACGACGTTGCGAAAGCCGCTTATAACGACACCACCGAAGATTACACCGCTTCGCAACTTAACACCATTAAAGTCTTTATAGACGCGGTCGCCGATCTTACCTTCAAGAAAGGCAGCCTTAACGTCAATCAGGTCATAACCGAACGCACTTATACTTCGCCTTATCTGACTTCTTCTGCCGACGGCTATTATTACCTTGCAAGGGGTGGTTCCGAGGAAATGCCGAAGACTATCATAATTAACGGCAAAAAGGTATCGTCCACTCATTTCGACGGTGAAGTCAATGCCGGCTCTATGGTTATGCATATTTCGTCAGGCGAACTGACAGGATTATTTACCGACGGTATCGTTTACGGTATAGGTGAACCCGATTCCACACTTTGGAACAATGGCAATACCGTTGCTACGGCAGAGATGCTGTCTAATATAACGGGCGCTCTCGGCGCTACCGCTTTCCGTATCTGGTTAGGCGGTGAAGTTGCGGCGGTCTCCCGTACGAACGTAGTTTCTCTGAATGACGCCAAAACGCCGGAATTGTTTGATCTTATAAATGGTCTTGCAAATAACGGCGTTAAAGAAGTATATCTTATCGGCATACATTTACAACTTATGGATTACAAGAGAATTTACGCGGATGAAATCGGTTGGGTATCGAATAACGTGTATTATCCTGACAATATTGATAAAACGATACGCTATAACGATTACTCTTGCGTTCCCGATCCTTCTACCGAAGCGGAAATGTACTCCAAGTGGCTTAAACTGCAATACGATTACTATAACGCACTCTCTTCGCAACTCGCCACGTGGCAAGCGGCTAACAGTTCTTGGTCGGGCCTTAAATTCTATTTCGAAGGTATAAACGAACCCGAAGGACAACTCAATATCCATAAACGCGGAAATTATTCTTCGGCTTATACTTATAACTACTTTACGACGGATGAACTCGCGAAAATACTTACGGACGTCGCTTATCAGATGACGCTCGCCGTAAACGCGAATTTAGACGGAACGGGATTCGTTACGACGCCTGCGCTTATGTATATAACCGGTAACAGTGGTCAGACGATCGCTTCGGGCGTTAAGTCGGACGCGTTCCTCTACTCAATGGCGTCTGCGATTTTAGATGGCGTTGCGCCTACCGCAATATACGGTGGTTCGGTGATCCCGAATTCGACAGATCCCGAAGACTACTTCACCGTTTTGAACTGGCACCCCTACGTGTCTTGGTTACAGAGCGAACATAACGAACTCTATTACGCGGAAATCAAAACGACTTCGAGTTGGTACGGCGGTTCGACTGCTAAGGCTTACGTGAATAACGATTATCCTCTCGACTGGGTTGGCTGGAATAACGGAATGTATCATTTGTTCGTAGATATGTTTACCGGATATGCTCCGAAGGTAGTATTCACCGAACTCGGTGTGATAGATTTCGGTACGCACGTTGAATCGTCTTCGGCTTACGGTAAGGTAGGTGTAAACGAAGCGCTTGCCGCCACAGTATTCAGCAGTCTATTGAATGCGGTTGACGAGCTTGATTTCAATAATAATTGTACGATAATCGGTTTCAGGCTTTGCGACGTCGAATCAATATTGGCAGCCGAACAAACTGCGATGGGATATTCCAATATGCACGTTTACGGCGAAGGCAATCTCGGATTCATAGAAGAAGACGGAACGATCAAAGACATAATGAAAGAGTATTACTACGTTATAAACGGCACGAAGGATACCACCGCACTGCAAACGGTAGTCAGCGGGTACTATGATTAAAAAACGTTTCCTGCGCCGCCTTACATAAGGCGGCGCAGGTAAACAGCAGAGAAAATATATGCTTAACACAAAACGCATAAAAATCAAAAAAAATGCAGACAACGTCGCAAGGCGTAATCCTATGCACAAACCGCATCTTATCGCGCTGTTTGTGTTTTTCTGCATTTATGCCTTTTTGATATTGTTCCCTTACCTTTGGGTTTTGGCGAACTCATTTAAAAACGGCTACGAAGAATTTATTATGAATCCTATGGGGTTTGCCGAACGTCCTATATTCGACAACTATCTCGCGATTTTCCGTTTGGAAGAATTCAGCGTAATAAGGATGTTTACCAACTCGCTCATACTTTGTTTTTTGTGTCCCACGCTTTCCTGTATTTCCTGCGTTACCGCGGGTTACGTTATGGCAAAGTATAAATTTTTGGGCAAAAAGATCATTTACGCATTGTATATCCTGCCTATGGTGCTTTCGATATGCGGAACGACTATGTCCACCTATACTTTGCTTGACAGTTGGAATTTAATAGGAAATTTTGCGTCCATAATGCTTATTTCCTGCGGCGGTACGGGTATGAATTTCTTGCTTATCCACTCTTTGTTCGTAAACGTTTCCGATACTTATATGGAAGCGGCGGAAGTTGACGGGGCAGGGTACTTTACCGTGTTTTTCAGGATAATGCTGCCGCACGCTATGGGACTCGTCGGTACGCTTTGGATAATAGGATTTATCGGACAGTGGAACGATTACGCTTCGGCAAGACTGTTTTTAGGTATCGAACCCGAATACGCGACCATCGCGACGGGATTGCAATATCTTTACGTTCAGGTAACGCAGACTGCCGATCCGCAATATATGAACAACTATCCTATGTATTACGCGGCGGTCATAGTTACCGTTATTCCTATGGTGATTCTATTCCTTTGTTTCCAAAAACAAATAATGAAATTAAGCCTTGGCGGGGGCATTAAGGAATAATTTTCGGTTTACGATTTAATTTTTTCAAGGAGAATAAAAATGATTAAAAAATTTATAGCGCTTTTGTTGACGTTTACGATGGCTTTCGGTACTTTGGGGCTCGTCGCTTGCGGCGGCGGGACTAAACAGTCGGACGCTTTTACCGTCACTTATTATCCCGGCGGTTACGGCAACGACTGGCTGGAAGAATTCGTTAAAGAATTTGTCGCGGAGAAAAAATACGACGGAGACGTTTCTAAGGTTACGAGTGCGGATTATAAACTCACTCCCCGTGAAGACGTTGCGGCGTATTCCACACAGATAATGAAATCTAAAAACTGCCCTGACGTGATCATGGCAAACGCTATCAAAAACGACGATATATCGGACGGGCTGATCGCGGATATTACCGACGTGTATAACACGAAAGTCGCGACTTCAAACGGCGAGATCGCTATAAAAGATTATATTATGCCCGAAAGCAAGATGCAGTTTACCAGATCGATGCGCCCTGCGGGTACGGATTCCTATCAGTGGGCTATTCCGTGGACGGCGATACCGCTTTCCATCGCGTATAACGAAACTTTACTTAAAAAGATAGCGCACACGACTTCCGGCAACGTCGGCGACTGCGTAGAAGACGGATTTTGGGCAAAAGCGCCTACAACTTTTGAAGAACTGATGACTTGCTTTGCCGATATTAAGGCGCAAGGCACGGTCGACGGCAATAAGATATCCGCTTTCGGCTGGTCGATGAAAGACGGTATGTTGTGGTTCGAATCGCTTATCTACGTCTGGTGGGCGCAGTATCAGGGGCTTGACGACAGTAAAATAGAAAATCAGAACTCGTTTTACGACTTTTTCAATCTTGACACGGCCGAAAAGTATAAACAGAGTGGTATCGTCAAATCTTTGGAACATATTCAGGAAATGATCACCGCGGACGGAAGTTTCGCCAACTCATACGGCGATCCGTCGGCACTTACCATAAAGGACGTTCAGCCTGCGTTTGCACGCGGAGAAATGGTTTTCTGTCTGACAGGCGATTTCTTTGCAAAAGAGTATAAAACGATCCTTGCAAACAACAGCGATAAAGTCAACGCTAAACTTATGCCCGTTCCCGCATACGATAACGAGCATAATGAAAACTATACTTTCCTGAACATTACTAACTGTATGTACGTTCCGAACAATGCGAAAAACAAGGATATGGCAAAGGAATTCCTTGCGTTTATCAACGACGAAGAGCATCTTATCAGGTTTACGGAACTTACCGGTGCTATAAGACCTTTCGGCGCAAACACCCCGTCCGAAAAAACGGCTATGAAAGAAAAATATCTCGCAGCCAAAACGTGGGGGGATTTTGAAAAGTCCACCTTTGAACTTTATTTCGGTTGCGAAGATCTGGTACTTGCTTTCCCGAGAAACTATAAGCGTCGCGGCGAAAATGCAGAACCTTCGATAATCTATACCTATAAAAACGCAAGGGCGCTTACCAACGATTATGCGTCTATCGTGGATAAAATGAGAACAACTACCGTACAGAAGATCGTTGTCGGCAACGACGACAGCAGCCTGTATAAAATTGCGGTGGACTACTATAAAGATCTTGAATCGGCTTACGGTAAATATATGATTAAATCTTTATAACGAAAGAGAAAAATGATTGTAATCAAAAATAAAAGATCCAAACTTAAATTATACCTTTTCATAGCGTTAATGCTGTCGGTATCGCTACTTCATTTCGCTATATTCTACGTGTACGTTAATTTCGATACCGTAAGGCTTACTTTTTTCAGATTCGACGAGATAGAGAACGGATACGTTTTCAACGGGTTCAAAAATTACGCCGACGTTATAAGGCACACTTTTATAGAAGGCAGAGCGACCGATCTCAATACCTTTTTAAATACTTTCAGAGCGATCTCGGTAAACCTGATAATTTTACCTATTTCGATAATTACCGCTTACGCGTTTTATAAAAAGGTTTACGCCGAAAAGACGTTCAGGGTTATATTTTATCTTCCGTCGATCATTTCCATCGTCGTTCAGTGTTCGGCGTTTCTCGCTATGTTTAAGACGTACACCTATAACGGCGAAGAGTTTTACGGACCTTACAATCAGTTTTTCAGGCTGTTCGGGTACGCTCCGGAATGGCTGTCAACGGCGTCGGAAGGCAATACGATGTGGCCTTTGATATATGCTTTCGGCATTATCGCGGGGCTCGGCACGAACGTTATTCTGATGAGCAGCGCTATGTTAAGGATACCTTCTTCTATAACCGAAGCGGCGGAACTTGACGGTTGCGGATTTTACAGAGAACTGTTTACTATAACTTTGCCTTTGATTATGCCGACCATTACTACCTGGATAACGATGATAGTAACTTCCGTTTTCGGTTTCTTTATGCAACCTATGTTGCTGACCGAAGGAGCAAGGGGAACGGACAATAAATTTTACACTATTCCGTGGCAGATATTCGATCAGGTGCAGAACGGCGCGGCAAAATCGACGATCCCCGCTGCGGCAACGCTCGGTATCTTGTTATCTTTGATAATTATGCCACTCGTAACTTTAATGCGTTGGATATTCAAAAAGTTGACGCCCGAAGTTTCATTTTGAGGTAAAATATGCAAAAAACAATAAAAAGTTTAATTGTTTTGACTATAACGGCTTTTTTATGTTTCGCGCTGGCTGCGGCGAGTTTTAATAGGAAAGACGCGGTTGCCGCCGTTATAAACAATTTAGTCTATTTCGACGAATTCGATTCCGAAAGCGGTAAATTAAGCGACGATCTTATTGCCTTCGGCGGCGCGACTTTTAAGACCGATTATCGTGCGATGAGAATAAACAACGACGATTACGATTGGAACGCGCATATCGTAAACGGCGGATACAAACTCGAATACGACAAAATAAATACTTCCTGCACTGTAGAGATCACTCTCGACAAAGTAGATGAAAACGGTGCGTGGTTTGCATTTTCTTATGGTGTGGAAGACGTTTCGTACGGTTTTCCTTATGCTTCCGGCGCTCTTATATTTTACTCGTCGGGATCGAATCTTTTTAAATCGGTAAACGGCGCGCTCGCCAATGCCGACGGATCGAATTACGTACGCAAATTCAAAATATTTCAAGGCAGGAAAGTAAAACTATCCGTGCAATTTGACAAGGTTTCGGGCGAAAAAGGATATTACTACCTGTCCGCGACCTGCATAGACGCTTTGACGGAAGAAGTTATCGGTTCCGATAATTACGGCAAAGTTTACGTTAGCGACGGATATTTCGGGTTCAATTCTTCGACGATGAAAGTCGATATATTCGATTTCCGCGTTTACGAAAACGGCAATAGTCAACCTGCTTTTTACGACGATTTTTCCGCTCCCGCAGTGTCTTACACGGGTGGCGAAGCGGAAAACCCCGTTTGGTATGCGACGAGTTTTTGGGACAGATCGAATCTTATCGTCGGAAGTATCGGCAGATTGGATATCACGAAATCGGGCAGCGGCGTTATTTATAAAGAAGCGGTTAGCAACGCGGAAGATAAAGGACTTAATCTCTTATACGCTTTATCTGCGGATTTCTACGTGGACGAAATGACGAGTTCCGCGGAATCGGGATTTATTATCGGCACTGACAAAAACGGTAACGGCGGGGCATTTATAGGACTTCGCAAAAATCTTACCGACAGCGAACTTTCTTTCCATAGCGACGGAAAAGAAAGCGAGAGAGCGGGGGTTTTTACCGATTCGGTCATAAACCTTTCGGTCAGCGTGTTTTACGACGGAAGGGCGGAAGTCAGAATTGACGGCGCAAATTATTCTTTCGATCTTGATTACGTTGCGGGATACGTAGGGTTTAAAACTTTCGCGAAATCCGGCGGTGTAGGCGCTTATGCCGATAATTTCTCTTACGAAAACAGCGAATACGTCGAAAGTAAGTCCGCCGATTCCAAAAGCAATTTCGAAGACGTAAAGGAGACCGAAATAGCCGGTTATACCGTTTACGATTACTATTGTTCGTCGAAAGACTGGTACAAGAGCAACGAAATTTCATTGCCTTTCGTGGTAGGCGATAACGGATATCTTATCTTTTCAAATGCGGGCGATTATTGCTGTTTCGCGCCCAAAAAGAAATATAACGATTTTATCGTTCGGTTCGACGTTAAGTTTTCCGTCGTAAAATCGGGCAATATATTCGGGGTGGAATTAGGTAAGACGGATATATCTCAAAGCGCAACCAACTCCGTGTACGTAGGCTTCCAGAATATCGGCGGCGAAACTTATTATATATCTAATAAGTGCGTGAGCGACGAAGGGTTTATAAATAAACCGATCACCGCGCCGAGCGGCGCTACGAGCAGGATCTTCGTGGAAGGCGAGACCTATAACTTTATGGCTATAGCGAAAAACGGCGTCGTTACCCTTCACGTTAAAAACGCAAACGAGCCCGAAAGCGTTTTATCTTATGTACGGGCGAGATTTGAAAACGTCGATACAGACGGATACGTCGCAATGTTCGCGGCGAACGGCGTCAGCCTGCAATTAGATAATTTTTCGATAGTCAATTTAGATTACGAATATTTTACCGACGATTACAGCGGCGGCGAAAAAATTCAGACTTTCCGTTACGATTTTTCGACGGGAACGGACGGACGTGATCTTTCTGCCGTTTCGGGCGGGATCGTCAATAAAGAGAAAAACGTCGTGGAGACCATCCGCGGGCAAGAAGGCATTTATACGAGCGGTAAAGTCGGCGCTAACATTACGAGAATAAGATTTGCGGAAATAAATACCGGCGCGTCGTATAAGCACGGAAATATCGTCGTCGGTGTGAACGAGGCGAACGGTAAAATAACCGTATCCGACGGCACGACCGAACGCGCGGTAAATCTCGGCAAAGATTTCGTTTATAGAAACGCTTTACTTGAAATCGAAGAAACGCTCGGCAAAGTAGTCGTTTCGTTCGTTTCGGGCGATCAGCCGCTTGCCGCGATCACGAATAACGTGTACGAGTTTGCGGTAAATAATTCGTTGACGTTTGATAAAATTTATATTTTATCTTCGGGCATAGCAAGCGTAAAAGAACTGTCCGTATTTAATCTCGATACCAACGTCAGTATTTCTTCCGGCGTTTACGTTCCGCAGGAAGTAAGGATAGCGCGAACTTCAGTTCAGGAGAAAAATTCCGGTTGTTCGGGGGCGATAAGCGGCGATATCTACGTTTTTCTCGCGTTCGGAACGGTGTTTGCGATTTTTATTGCTGTCAAAAGGAGAAAAGATAATGGTTAATATAAAAAGGAAAGGTTTTATATCGCTTATTATCGCTTTTATAATGTGCGTAACGGTTTTTTCCGGTTGCGGCGGGAATTATAAGTTCAACAGGGATTATTTTTTCGGTTTGTGCGATCCGTCCGGTTCTTTGGGCGGCGGAGTGGATAAGGCGATCACCAACGAGTGGCTTGGCGACGTTGCCGACGTTTTGGGCGTAAAGTCTTTCAGACTTTGGGTAAATTTAGACTCACGAAAGGGCGGCGGAATGTTTACCGTTGATAAGCACAATAATCTTTCGTTCAATTACGGTTATCTTGCAAAAGTTCACGACTACGTTAACAATTTAAAACGCGGCGGTGTGGAAAATTTCTTGTTTTTAAACACTTCTTATCTTTATCCTTACGGCTCTCCGATGGTGGGGTACGACGTGCCGGACGTTTACGAAGACGAGGACGACTATCTTGCGTTTTTAGAGATAAACGCCAGGGCTTACGGAATGCTCGCGGCGGAATTTCCCGAAATAACCAACTGGGAAGTCGGCAACGAGCCCGATCTTAACGGCGGCGGTATGCATAAGTACGGTTATACAAGCGATCCTGACACTAACCAGCCTTATTTGTTTACTGATAAAGAAGTCGCGGAGATTGTTTGCGATCTTTGCTGGTACGTAAGAAGAGAGATCAAAAAGGTAAGCGATAAAAATAGAGTCGCGCTTCCCGGACTTTCTCTTTATTACGACGCGGATCACTCTTTTTTCACGTCTATCTACGAAGCGGTGGAATCGAAAACTTTGCCATACGGCGCGGAATATTCCGATACCGATCCCGATAACTATTTCGATATTTTAGATTGGCACCCTTATATGAACGCGGATAAATTCGGTTCGCCTTATTATCTTAATTTTTATGAAGATATGTGGGAAGAGTGGGCCACTACGCAGATAGAGATC
>JAGAEX010000042.1 GCA_017612915.1 Clostridia bacterium
GCGGACCTTATCGTGCCTTACGAACTTGTTTTCGCCGTAAGGAAGTTGACCTTCCAGCCCCAAAACCGAAGAATTAAGGTTAAAAGTACCTTTAAGCCCGTACTTATTCAGAATTCCGATAAGGCGAACGTCTTGCTTTACGCCGTCGTCAAAACTGAAAGTCAACGCTTTTGATTTCCCTTGCCACTTGTCCATTTTTATCTCCTTTTATCTTATTATTTTATCAGGATTATGGGAATAGTCGCTTTCGCCACCAAATAAATATCAAAATAATAATACACGACCATCTCGCCGTCTTTATACGCTGTGGGAAGTTCGGTCGAAATTATATCGTGGTTATATTCTTCCGTATATATCTCTTCGCCGCACCTTGAACAAACGGCTCCGGCGCGACCTACGCTTTGATCGTAAAGATACACGGTTCCGCCGATCTCTTTCGCGTATGCGTAAGCACCGTCTATCGTCCACTCGCCGTAGTCGTGCCCGAGCGCGGCTATAATTTCGTTATAACTATCACCGCATCTGACACAAGTATATGTCGAAAAGCCGTTTTCGGTACAAGTCGGCTCACTGATCCGCTCGGAATAATCGTGCCCCAACGCATCAGTATAATCCGCAGTATAACTGTCCCCGCAACGCGTACAAGTAAAGACGGTAAAACCGCCTTCCGTGCAAGTCGGCGCGGTTATTTGCGATAGATAATCGTGCCCGAGCGAATTTATATAATCTGCTGCATAACTATCCTCGCAACGCGAACAGGTATAAATCGTATAGCCTTGTTCGGTACAAGTGGGTGCGGTAGTTTTATCTTTGTAATCGTGTCCGAGTGCTGGAAGGTAATTATCCGTGTAACCATCCCCGCAACGCGTACAAGTAAAGACGGTAAAACCTTCTTCCGTACAATCGGGTGCGGTTATTTGCGATAGATAGTCGTGTCCGAGCGAATCTGAATAGTCTGCCACATAACTATCCTCGCAACGCGAACAGGTATAAATCGTATAGCCTTGTTCGGTACAGGTAGGTGCGGCAACTTCAATTTGGTAATCGTGCCCGAGTGCGGGAAGGTAATTATCCGTGTAACTATCCCCGCAACGCGTACAAGTGTGCACCGTATAGCCCTGCGCGATACAATCGGGCGCTATTACGCCCGATTTATAATCGTGCCCGATCGGAGCAAGCCGTACCGAATAATTTTCGCCGCAATCGCACGAAAACGTTATTTCGCCATACTCGGTACAAGTAGGTTCTTTGGTATCGATCAGGCGGTCGTAAACGTGCGTATGCTCGTCGCCGGTATAGTCTTGCAAGCTACCGCCGCAAGCGACTGATCCAAAAAAGCATAACGCAACGACGGCAAACGTAATTACGTTTTTCAAAAATTTCCGCATTTGTGCCTAAACTATCGTTTCAGTGAAGTTTTACAGTATTTTACAGGCTTTTTCGGGTTTGCGCTTTTTGTTTTCGTTCTTTAAGGTCTTACCTTTTGTCGTTCTGTTTTCTATCGGCATATCTTCGGTGTTTACGGTAAACGCCACGCCGAAATTATCCGTTACCGCTATATCGAACGGATCTTTTACGCACGCGGCGTAAATTATTTTGTTCTGCCGCCCGAGTTCGCAGATCTTGACACCCTTTCTGTACCTTGCAAGCGGCTCAATCTCCGCCGTGATAACGCGCTTATAGAATCCGGTATCGGTGATGAGCGCATATTCGCCTTCTTCGTCAACCTGCGCCACGAATTTGATACTGTCGCCCTTGTTAAGATTGATGCCTTTCACGCCGCCGGCGACTCTCCCCTGAACGGGAATATCGTCTTTTAACGCGTTGAGCACCATACCTTGCTCGGTAATGAAGGCTATCGTCGTGTCGGCGCGATCTTCTTCCACTCCCAAAAGGGTATCGCCGTCTTTAAGTTTTATCGCCTGATAATAGGGCTTAATAAGTCCGTATTCCGCCCACTCGGTCTTCTTTATCAAACCGTCTTTGGTATAGAATAAAAGATGTCCTTGCGGGAGCGCGCTTTCGTTCACCGCAAAGAACGCGACGGGGCGCTCGTTGCGGGCAGCGTCTTTAACTATATCGGTAAACTTATAGCCTTTGTCGCGGAAACGGCTTTCAGGCGCAATCTCCGGATCTATCTTGCAGCAATTACCGAGATTGGTAAACGCGATAAGCGTCTGATCGCTTTTTACCGTGGTCGCGAACGCCAGAAACTCGTTTAAATCCGCGTTGTCCTTTACCTTTCTGTCGCTCGACTTAAAGTTGCGCTCTGTCATCTTTTTGAACGCGCCGCCGCAGGTCATTGCGCACACAAAGTCCTCGACGGGCTTTAATTCCTGTTCCACACTCTTGATATCTATCGCTTCGCCGCCGTTTATGATATTACTGCGACGATCGTCCTTGAATTTTTTCTTTATATCTAAAATTTCGCTTCTTACGACTTCCATCTGGCGGACTTTGCTGCCTATTATTTCGGTTAGTTCGGTTATGCGCTTTTTAAGATCTTTGAGTTCCTGCTCCAACTTTTCCACTTCGAGTTTTGTAAGCCTTGCTAAACGCAAGTCCAAAATCGCGGTAGCCTGCGCTTCGGAAAGCAAAAACCTCGCGCGGAGTTTCGCTCTCGCGTCGGTCGTGTTGTCAGCCCCCTTTATGATCTTGATCACTTCGTCGATGTTTTTGACGGCGATGATAAGACCTTCCAAAATATGCGCGCGTTCCTTTGCCCGCTCTAAATCGAATTTACTGCGACGCAAGATGACGTCGCGCTGGTAGTTTACGTAATATGAAATTATGTCGAGAAGTCCGAGTTGCGCGGGCTTACCGTGCGCTATCGCCACCATATTGATACCGAAACTCGTTTCTAAATTCGTGTTTTTATAAAGGTAATTTATTATCGCTTTCGCGTCGGTGTCCTTTTTTAGTTTGACGACGGCTCGCATACCGTTTCTGTCCGACTCGTCAACGACGTCCGCTATTCCGCCCAAAATATCCTTCTTGGCTTCTTTGAGTTCGGAAATGCGCTTTAAAAGTTCGGCTTTATTGACCTGATACGGTATCTCCGAAATAACTATATTCTGCTTGTCGCCGTTCTCTTTTTCGATATTTACCCTGCCGCGGATACGAATTTTGCCCTTGCCCGTTTTATACGCTTCGACAAGATCGTCGTCGGCAATTATATATCCCCCCGTCGGAAAATCGGGTGCGGGAATAAATTTCATCATTTCTTTAAGCGTGATTTTCGGGTTGTCGATATAGGCGACGACCCCGTTAATAACTTCCGCAAGATTATGCGGCGGTATGTTGGTCGCAAGACCTACCGCTATACCCATCGCGCCGTTTACCAAAAGATTCGGAAAACGCCCCGGCAGAGTGTCGGGCTCTTCTTCGGTATCGTCGAAGTTCAGACTGAAATTGACGGTATCCTTTTCTATATCCGCTAAAAGTTCCAGGGCGAGCGGGCATAATTTCGCTTCGGTGTACCTGTAAGCCGCCGCCCCGTCGCCGTCCACCGTGCCGAAGTTTCCGTGTCCGTCGATAAGGGGGTGTCGCATATTGAAATCCTGCGCCAAATGCACGAGTGCGCCGTAAACGGAACTGTCCCCGTGCGGGTGGAATTTACCGAGCACTTCGCCGACAATCTTCGCACATTTTTTGTGCGGTTTATCAGGCGTCAAGCCCATTTCGTACATATCGTAAAGTATGCGGCGCTGAACGGGTTTAAGTCCGTCTTCCACGCGCGGAAGGGCTCTGTCTAAAATAACGTCTTCCGCGTACGCTATCATCGAACTCTTAAAAACTTCGTCCAAGGGACTTAAAATAAGACCTTTCGTGTTTTCGTTTTCCATTTGTTCTTACCCCCCTTACGACCGTTTCATTTTGGCGAACTTATCCACTCTGTCAAAGTCCGCGTGCTCGAATATATATTTCTTTCTTTCGGCGACTTCGTCGCCCATAAGCACCGTTATAAGCTTATCCGCTTCCGCCGCGTCTTCGATGGTTACCTGCATAAGATTGCGCTTTTCGGGATCCATCGTCGTTTCCCAAAGTTGCGCGGGATCCATTTCGCCGAGACCTTTATACCGCTGTACCTGATATCCCCTGCCGACTTTTTCTATCTTTTCGGCGAGTTCCTTGTCGTCGTACGCGTACTCTTCTTCCTTGCCCTTATACACTTTGTAAAGGGGCGGCATACCGATATAAACGTGTCCTTCGTTTATAAGTTCGCGCATATAACGGAAAAAGAAAGTCAATAAAAGTATGCGGATATGGCTGCCGTCAACGTCCGCATCGGACAAAATTATAACTTTATGGAATTTAAGATCTTCGAGATTGAATTCCGAGCCTATGCCCGTGCCGAGCGCGGAGATTATCGTCCTTATCTCTTCGTTTTGAAGTATCTGGTCGAGTTTTTTCTTTTCTACGTTCAATGGCTTGCCGCGAAGAGGCAAGATCGCCTGCGTCTGACGAACGCGCGCCTGTTTTGCGCTGCCGCCTGCCGAATCGCCTTCGACTATGAAAAGTTCGTTGAGTTCGGGTTTCCTGCCCGAGCAGGACGCGAGTTTGCCGACGAGATTCGCGCTCTCTATGCTCTTTGCCGCACGGGCGAGTTCTTTTGCCTTTTTAGCCGCAAGCCTTACCTTTGCCGCGCCCATCGCTTTGTTTATGATGGTATCGAAAGTCTTTACGAGTTTTTTGTTGTTTTCAAGCGCGGCGAGTTCGTTTACCACGACGTATTCCACCGCGGGACGAGCTTCCGGGTTGCCGAGTTTGTTTTTGGTTTGCCCTTCAAACTGCACGTTTTGCATTTTGACGGAAACTATCGCGGTAAGCCCTTCCTTAAAGTCGTCGCCTATAAGATTATCGTCTTTGTCCTTTAAAAAATTATGCGCGCGCGCGTAGTCGTTAAAGGAGCGCGTTAATCCCGAACGAAAGCCCGTTTCGTGCATACCGCCTTCCCCCGTCGGGATATTGTTGACGTAGGAAAACACGCTGTCGGTATAAACGTCGGTATGCTGAATTGCAATCTCCACCGAAATACCGTCTTTTTCCGCTTTCAAATAAAGGGGTTCGGGGTACAACGTGGTCTTGCCTTCGTTTGCGTACCTGATAAAGTCCACAAGTCCGCCTTCGTAGGCGTAAACTCTGTGGAAATCGGTGTTTTCGTCGTAAAAATCTATGGTAACGCCCTTGTTCAAAAAGGCGAGTTCTTTAAGGCGTTTCAATATACTTTCCACCGAGAATTTGATAGTTTCAAACACTCTGGCGTCTGGCATAAAGCGCACGAAAGTACCGCGCTTTTTAGTCTTTACTTTGGTATCCAAAAGCGGAGCGACGGGTACGCCCGATTTAACTTTTTTGGTCTTTTCGTCAAAGACGCTGCGGAATTCCATTTTATAAACGGTATTCCTGTACACTTCTACTTTAAGCCACTCCGAAAGAGCGTTCGTTACCGACGCGCCGACGCCGTGAAGTCCGCCCGAAAAACGGTAATTCGTATCGCCGAACTTTCCGCCCGCGTGAAGTTGGGTAAATACCACCTGTACGCCCGAAACGCCCGACTTCGGGTGAATATCCGTAGGTATTCCCCTGCCGTTATCTTCCACCGAAGCGCTGCCGTCTTTATAAAGTTTGACCTCTATTCTGTTCGCGTAGCCGTTTGCCGCTTCATCGACGGCGTTATCCACTATTTCCCACAAAATATGGTGAAGCCCTTTTACGCTCGTCGTACCGATATACATACCCGGGCGCATACGCACCGCGTCAAGCCCTTCTAAAATCTTAATGTCTTCCGCATTATAACTTCCTGTTGCCATTGTTCCTCCGCACTATCCTTTGTAGCAATATAGAATATATTATACATTATATTGTGTTTTTTTTCAAGCGCAGGGCAAAAAAAATTTCGCCCGGTGCAAAATTTTGCGTCGGACGAAATTTGATTAAAGTCTATTCGATTATTTTGTAGCCTGCGGCGGTTATCGCGGCTTTAACTTTTGAAATATCGGCGTCGCCGATAATCTTTACCGTCTTTTTCTTTAAGTCAATCTCGGCGCTCTTTACGCCCGAAACACTTTCTGTCGCTTCTTTTACCCGCTTTTTACAATGCTCGCACATCATACCTTCTACCGTTAGTATCATTTTTCCCTCTCCTGTTTTCTTGTTTTTAGATTTTTTGCCGTATTTATTTATGCGTAA
Organism: Clostridia bacterium; assembly: GCA_017612915.1. Lineage (GTDB taxonomy): Bacteria > Bacillota > Clostridia > Christensenellales > Borkfalkiaceae > UBA1259. The sequence goes on from JAGAEX010000042.1 coordinate 6,193, forward strand.
TGCGTTAAGTACCACGAAAAGCGAACTTACGCTCATACAAAGCGCGGCTATATACGGCTCGAATTTAATCCCGATAAACGCAAACGCCCCTGCCGCGATGGGTATCATCACCGCGTTGTAGAAAAACGCCCAAAACAGGTTTTCCTTTATTATACGCACGGTTTTTTTGCTTAAATTTATGGCTTCCGAAACTTTTGAGACTGAACCGCCGACTAGCACGATATCCGCGCTTTCTATCGCGATATCCGTGCCACTGTCAAGACTTATGCCGACGTCCGCCGTTTTAAGCGCGGGGCTGTCGTTTATTCCGTCGCCGACAAACGCCGTAAAATACCCTTGTTCTTTATATTTATTGACGTATTCCGCTTTGCCCGTCGGAAGAACGGAATATTCATATCTTTCTATCCCCGTTTCCGCCGCAACGCTTTCAGCCGCCGCTTTGTTATCGCCCGTTATCATTACGGTGGTTATGCCGTTTTCCTTTAACGCGCTTACAGCCGCTTTGCTGTCTGGTTTTACGGTATCGGATATCCCGAACACCGCCAAACACTTACCACAGGAGAACAAAGAAACCGTAGTTTTATCTGTAAAATATTTTTCTTCGCCGAAATTGCCGAGAAAATAAGTTGTGCCGTCGATTTCGCCCGTGATGCCTTTACCCGTTTCGTAAGAATAATTATTAACAACTTTATCCGTGTCGCCGCAAAACTCCCGTATCGCCGCGCCAAGCGGGTGATTAGACATCTTTTCGAGTGCGGATGATATAGCGAATATTTCCCCGTCGGGTTTATCCGAAAGATTGATAAAGTCTATAACTTTGGGTTTTCCTCCGGTTAAGGTCGCCGTTTTATCGAAAAGCACGCAGTCTATATTTCGCGCTTTTTGGAGCGCCTCGCCGTCCTTATAAAGTATGCCGAGTGCCGCCGCCCTGCCCGTTCCCGCCATAACCGCGACGGGAGTAGCAAGCCCTAATGCGCACGGACAGGAAATAACTACGACGCTAATCGCGCACTTAACAGCGTAGCCAAAGTCGCCCGCATTAAAAATTATTTGTAAAATCAAAGTCAAAACAGCAATCGAAACGACAATCGGCACGAAAACCGCGGCAACACTATCCGCAAATTTTTGCATAGGCACTTTGCTTGCGCCCGCCGTCTTAACCGTTTCGACTATTTTATTAAACAGCGTGTTTTCGCCGACGTTCTCGCACTCTACCTTTATATATCCGGACTTTAAAGTACTGCCGGACACTATATTGTAGCCGTCAGCCGCCTCAATGGGAATACTTTCGCCAGTTATCGCGGACTTATCTACCGCCGCTACGCCCGAAATCACCCTGCCGTCAACGGGACAATAATCGCCCGCTTTAAGAATTAGTATATCGCCTTTATTAAGGTCGGACGTTAAAACGGTCTCTTCTTTGCCGCCCTTTTCGCGAACGACGGTTTTCGGCAGAAGTTTAGAAAGTTTTTCTATTTCCGCGCCCGTTTTGCGCTTACTAATCTCTTCTAAATACTTGCCTAAATCCACGAGAGTCATAACCATAGCGGACGCTTCGAAAAACACGTGAGTTTTATCCGCCGCGCCCGATATCATAAGTGCGGAAATCACAATGCTGTAAACGTACGCGGTAAAAGAGCCTAAAAACACCAGCGTATCCATATTAGGCGACAGGTTTTTTACCGCGCGGACGCCGCTCGTGTAAAATTTAAAGTTTATCGCGATTATCGCCGTCGCAAGTATAAATTGCAAGGCAATGTCAACGGCAAAGCCCGCGCCTAACAATCTTTCAAAAGTCGGCGCACCGAACATCTTGCCCATAGATAGATACATCAGCGGTAATAAAAAAACGAGCGATATAAAAAACCGCTGTTTAAGTTTTTCGGCGTCGCTGTTTTTATCTTTTATAACGCCGAAAATCGCCGCGGTATAGCCTAAGCGTTCCACCGTAGCGATTATTGTTTCTGCCGAAAGCAAACTTTCGTCGTATATTACCGTCATAGACTTTTCGAGCAGCGAAACGTCCGCTTGTTTTACCCCGTCAAGTCTACTGACCGCTTTTTCAATTCCCGACGAGCAGGCGGCACAACTCATGCCGCCTACGTCGAATTTTTGTTTTACCATCTAAAATCTTTATTCCGATTTATCTTCGGACTTTTTTATCCCGCAACTTTTACAATGCGAACAACAGCCGCAATCGCAGTCGCAAGAACTTATGCCCTTTTTCTTTCTTATTATCGCAGCGGCGATAACGCCTATTACCAGCACAGCCGCCGCGATTATTATCACTATTTCGATAAGTTTCATTTTATACCTTTAATTATTCCGATATATGTTCTTTTTGTTTAGCGTTTGCCCTTTTATTATATAATACCACAAGGAACGCGGTAATAGCAATAGCCGCCGCCCAGATAAACATAGTCCACCACATTGAGCCGATGGTATATACCGCCGCCGCCACAAGGAAACTCGATATTATCCAGAATAAAAGCGTACCTTTAAACGATTTACCGCTTAAAAGTTCGGCTTTCGCAGTACCTACCGCCGCAAAGCACGGAATA
>JAGAEX010000043.1 GCA_017612915.1 Clostridia bacterium
GAACACCGGTTGGGGTATGGTTCCGAAGAATGCTGTAGGTACTGACGCTACAAAGAAGATAGGACTTTCTTGTAATGCCGGTAATCTTAACTGTACCGAATGGGGTTACTCGACGAACGCGTCTTGGATATCGGCAAAATATGGCGTTTAATAAAAAATAACACAAAAAGCGTTTAAGGTAAACGCTTGAGCAAACAGTAAACTACGGGGAACGGCAGATTGGATATTAAAATCCGACCGTTCACCGTTCCCCGTATATTTATCAAAATTAAGTTATAGGTTAAAATGAAAAAAGTATTTAAATTCAGATTAACTGTAATAACGGCTGTTATCGCGTGTTGCTCGCTCCTTTTCGGACTTATGTCGTTAGCGAATTCGACCGTTAAGGCTAATGCTATAACGCCTTCTTCGTTCGAGATGCTCGGTATGTCTATCCGTTATTCGGACGCGGAGGGTGATGACGGCATACGCTTCGGCGTACAACTCGATCTTACTACCTATAATACGCTTATAGAAGATAACAATGCGGTGGCGGGCATACTTATCACTCCTGCCGATAAAATATCTGGCGAATCGTTAACCTTGTGGACTGCTTCCGCAAGCAAGGCAAGATACGGCATTTTATACAATGGTTCCGAAGACGTAAACGAGTGGACTGTAAAAGAATCTTATGCAGAAGGCATAGTCTATTTGCACGGTTTTCCGGAAGCGAGTTATAATAGGCCTATTACGGCCGTCGCCTATATCGATTGGAATAACGACGGCGTGGCCGCTACCGTAAATCACAGCGATACGGTCAATAAGTCCATGGCGGACATTGCGCTTGACGTAATCAACGATTATAGCGGCGCGAACTTATACAAAACCACTTCGGCGCAGGCAGCAAAACTCGACAACTATATTATTGAATATTCGGTCGATTTTTTAGATGAAAACGATAATCTGATTGTAGATACTCAAAAGTTAAAATTCGGCGAAGAATTTTCTTTCCCGAATGATTATTCAGTCCCAAGCGACAGTATCTTTTTCGGGTGGCTCAAAAATTTAAACAAGAAAAATTCACCCGTTTGGTCGGACACGACGATTGAGATCAGCGAAGAAGATTGCGTCGTCAAAAAGGATGTGATTTATAAGGCGTCGGTCGAAAGGGTGGTCTTCCGTTCATCCGAAAACGCCGTTATTCATACAAGTCAGCAGCTTGCGTATCTTGCGGACTCATATAATTCGGTAGCCACGTACGCAAACGGAACAAGCGAACAGAGCAAACCTTTGCCCGTGATAATAAATTCGCCGTCGTCGGAAAACCTTAACGACAGAGTTATAGTTTTAAGCGAAGATATAAACTTTACTGAGTTTAAAACGATAGACGTCGTCGGCGAAGAAACCGAAATATATAATCTTAAAACCGGCACTACGTATTATTATAAACTGCAAGGCGAATACTGCGGTAAGATCTTTTCGACCGAAGCGCAGTCGTTTACGACGGACGCGGGACTGCCGCGCTTTATCGATTGTGACGGTATTACGAATATGCGCGATCTCGGCGGTTATACCGTAGCGGATGGAACTATAAGGCAAGGGCTTGTTTACAGGTGCGCAAGGCTTAATAATTCGGACACGAATACCGTTCATCCTATCATCACGGAAACCGGTATCGAAACGATGCGATATCTCGGTATAAAGACGGAAATAGATCTCCGTTCGACCGATTATTGGGATGTTGAAAAAAAGATGAACGAGGTTGGCGGACTCACTGATGCGAGTGTGATCGGTGACGATATCAATTACTATCAATGTCCTATGCACCTTTCTTCGGGCTTGAACAGCAGTGTAAATTATCCTTCGATAAAGAAGGTGTTCGAATATCTTTCCGAAAGGAGCAATTATCCCATTATCTACCATTGCACCATTGGCACCGACAGAACGGGATTTATTTCCTATCTTCTTAACGGGCTTCTCGGTGTTCAGAAAGAAACGCTTTTAAGGGATTATCTCTTTTCTAATTTCGGCTATATAGAAGAGTCGAGATCGGTCAATAGCATTGCAAATCTCTACGTCAATATGCTTGATAGCCAAAGCGGCAGCACTTTATCCGAAAAGATAGAAAACTATCTCGTTAACACCGTTAACGTTTCTGAAAGCACTATACGCAGGATAAAATCTATTCTTATTGACGGCTATTCCTACGATTATTCGGGATTTACTGCCGAAAACGATGCGGTATCGCTTTATGACGGCGAGATAAAGAGCCGCGAAGGCGATTACAGAATTGATTCTATTGGTACTGTCGGTGCATTTATGCTCGACGGGGCGGAAGTCGATGCGGGCGAAAGTTTTATGATATCCGTTTATCTCGATTATCTCAATGCGGAAAACGTCGGCTTCGTCGTCGGAACTTTAGGGGACGACAACGCAAAGCACGTTATGTTCGATTGGCGGAATCGAGGTTCTTTAAAAGATATCTATATATGGAGGTACAATCCTTACGGCTGGAAAGGCGTCGTCGATAATGACTATCCTTGCGATATAGAATTCGGTCCGGCAAAACTCGTTCTCGTTTACAAAGCGAATAAATATTATTTTTTGATAAATAACAAGAGAGTTCTTGAAATAAGCGAAGATCAGGCGTTTGCGGGGTCTTCGGCAACGATAAAGAGCGTTATCGGCAGCGAAGGCAAGGTGAAGACGGGACTTACCGCTTCGTTCGGCTCGGCAATATTCGGAGATTTCGTTTTGACGACCGATAAAAGCGTGATATGCGATTATTTGGCTTTCACCGCAGCCCCCGTTTTAAGTTCCGATACAGGTATTTATCCCAACGGCACGGCGACCGGTAAAACCATAAAAGTAAATACGAACAAACCCGCCGCTATGCTTTTCGACGGTGTTGAATTTTCACAGGGGCAGAACTTCGTTGTTTCCGTCAACGTAACGAGCGTTGATTCAAACAGTATCGGATTTGCCGTAGGTACTTTCGACGGTCCTTCTACTCCCGATAACAGGTATCACGTTCTCTTCCAGTGGTCGGAGAGTAAAAAATTAAAGGTCTATCGCGAAGCCGGCGACGGTTGGGACTGGACGGGTGAAGGCGTTATCGATTGCTCTGATCTCGACTTGACTTATGGCGATAATACTCTTACGTTCGTTTATAAAAACGGAATTTACTATATGTTCATCGACGGAGTTAAGGTCATGGCAACGACAGGCACGCTTACTCCGAGTTGGGGCGGAAACTGGAGTTTCCTCGGGACTATGCTTGGAGAAGGATCTTCTTCCGCTACGATCAAGTTCGGCGGCGCGGTGTTTAACGGTTCGGCAAAATTCTCCGATATCGTTTATTCGACCGATTCAAAAGAGATCAACGTGTTCGTTCCAGATCCGAACGACGACGATTACACACCGTTCATTAAAATAGTTCCTTAATTATCTTAAGAATTATAACATTTTGGCAAAAATCTAAATTTCAAGACGATGGGGAATACGCAGATAACTTTTTCCGTTGTCATAAAAAATAAAAGGCAGGTATTAAAAATGAAAAAAATATTAAAAATGAGATTAACAGTGATAATGGCTGTTATTGCGTGTTGTTCGCTCATGTTCGGATTGGTTTTATTCGCGAATCCGGCCGTCAAGGCAAACGCTATAACGCCTTCTACGTTCGAGATGCTCGGTATGTCTATCCGTTATTCGGATGCGGCGGGCGAAGACGGCATCCGCTTCGGCGTACAACTCGATCTTACTACCTATAA
>JAGAEX010000044.1 GCA_017612915.1 Clostridia bacterium
GGAGACGCACCGCGCCTTAACATATTGTACAAAAAGAAATCGTGCAAAATATACGGCCCGACGATGTCTTCGGTCTTTTGCGCTATCTCGCCTTTGTCGGGCGGCAGAAGTTCGGGACTTACGGGGGTATCTAAAATATCAAATAAAACCGCTTTAAGTTTTCCGCGCGAGTTGTCGGCACAATATTTGACGATATATCTTACGAGCGTTTTGGGCACGGAAGAATTTACCCCGTACATACTCATATGGTCGCCGTTATAGGTCGCCCAACCGAGCGCGAGTTCGGACAGGTCGCCAGTTCCGACGACAAGCCCGCCAGTCATATTCGCTATATCCATTAAGACCTGCGTACGCTCCCGCGCCTGCGAATTTTCGTACGTTATGTCGGTATCCCCGCCGTGTTTTATGTCTTTTAAGTGCCTTAAAACCGACTTTGTGATATCGACTTTTCGTAAGGTAACGCCAAGCGATTTGGCAAGTTTTATCGTATTCTCGAAAGTTCTGCTCGTCGTGCCGAAACACGGCATTGTTACCGCGATAATATCCTTAAGATCCCTACCGAGTTTTTGCATCGCGCGCACCGCGACCAGGATCGCGAGAGTAGAATCCAATCCGCCCGAAAGCCCTATGACAGCCGTCTTTGCTCCCGAATGCTTTAATCGTTTTTTAAGCCCTTCCGACTGTATATCGAGTATCAGTTCGGCGCGGGAATTTCGCTCGTCAAAGTCCTGCGGAACGAAAGGCGAACGATCGAAAACGCGTTCTATATCGCAATTATCCCTATACCCGTCAAAGAAAGTCTTGCGGTAGGGAATATTAAAGCCCGTTATATGCCCGTTGAACATTTTCGCACGCTCGTAATCGATAAACCCCAAGTCAATATCGGCGTAAGTTATACAGTTATCGAAAAGTTTGCTCTCCGCGAGCAGATTGCCGTTTTCCGCGATGAGATCATGCCCTGCGAAAACCATATCGGTCGTCGATTCCCCATCGCCCGCGTCGGCGTAAACGTACCCGGCGGTAAGGCGCGCCGACTGCACTTTTATCAGATCTTTCCTGTAATCGGCTTTGCCGACCGTTTCGTCGCTGCAAGATAAATTTACTATGATATTCGCGCCGTTTTTCGCGTGGAAAACCGACGGCGAATCTATCGCCCACAGGTCTTCGCAAAGTTCCGCGGAAACGGTAAAACGAGCGTCTGTCTTATCGGCAAAAATAACGTTTCTGCAAACGGTAAGCGGCATATCGGAAAAATACGGAGCGTTTTCGATAACGGTGTTTTCCACGCTCAAATTCCACGCGGAAAACTGCCGCTTTTCGTAAAACTCGTTATAGTTAGGCAGGTGCGTTTTGGGAACGAGACACAGCACTTTGCCGTTATTTACTGCCGCCGCAACGTTATATATAAGTCCGTTTATCTTTACTGGCAGCCCCACGAATAAAAGCATCTTTTTGCCGCTCGTAAAATCGGCTATCTCGCGTAAACCTTTAAGCGCGCCCGTAAGAAGCGTTTCCGAATAAAAAAGATCCCCGCAGGTATAACCCGTTATAGAGAGTTCGGGAAAAACGACGAGTTCCGCGCCGGCATTATCCGCAATCTCGATATTCTTTTTAATTTGTTCAGTATTAAAACCGGTGTCCGCGACCATTATTCGGGGCGTAACAGCCGCCGTTTTTACAAAACCGTATTTCATATAAAAACCGCCTTTTTTAAGATTTTAAGTTTTTAGTTGATTATATTTTACACCGTTTTTTAAAATAATGCAATTTTTAAGCACAATAAAAACGCGGTTTTTTGCAAAAATCGCAAAAAACCGCGTTTTTAGACAGTTCAAAAATTCAAACGAGCAGATATATGGCGTAAATAACGACGAAATGCAAGGGATAATACAGATAAAACAGATATTTTAAGTTCAGTTTTCCGCGTGTGCCGTCGTAGAACGCCAAAAGCACGAGCGCAAGATACCCCCACCACTCTACCCAGCCGATATCGAACGCTATAAGAGTAAGTATCAAAGCCAACGCAACGAGTTTAAGACGAAAATCCTTAAAAACGTAAATCGCGACCGGTAAAAGCGTGCCGAAAAAACCGTAATCAAGCGTCAATTCCGGGTCGTTTGCTATTTTTGGCAAAGCGTAATTTAAAAACGCCGAAACGACTACGAAGAGCGCGGGCAAAAGATACGCCGAAGTCCTTTTCACGCGCGCCGCGTAATCTAAACCGTAAATTATTACAATAGAAAGAGAAAAAGTTAAGAGTATATTAAGATAAAGTTCACCTTCCGCGATAAGGTATCCAGCCACGCATATAACGCCGATCCCGAAAACGAGAGCGAAATACTTTACCCTGTGCTTGGAATACGTGCAACCTTCGGCGATCATAAACGCGAAAATAGGCATAGCGAGCCGCCCTATTATTCTAAACACGACGCTATAAGGGAAAAACAGCATACCTATATGATCGACAGTCATCGCGGCGAGCGCGATTATTTTAAGAGCGTTGCCGTTCAGCCCTTTCTTGAAGACAGTTCCCGTCATATCAGTTCATCGAAATATTTTTAAGTTTTTCGTATCTCTTTATGGCAACGCGCTTTATTTCGGTTATATCGCCGCCCGATATAAACGCTTCGTCACTTATCTTTTTGGCAAGAAAGATCGACTCCGTAGAATAATCCAGACTGCCCAGATCGTCCATAAATTTACCGCTCTGCCGTTCACCCATAAAATCGCCCGAACCCCTTAATTTATAGTCGAATTCGGAAATCTTGAAACCGTCGGTATTGTCCTGCATTATTTTAAGGCGGGAAAGAGCGTCGCCCGTCGCTTTTTTAGTGAGCAGGAAACAATAACTTTTTATATCCGATCTCCCCACTCTTCCGCGGAGTTGGTGGAGCGCGGAAAGCCCGAACCGTTCGGCATCCATTATAACCATAACGGACGCGTCCGGCACGTCAACCCCCACTTCTATAACAGTCGTGGAAACGAGCATCATCGTCTTTTTATCTTTAAAATCCTGCATAACGGCGGATTTTTCTTTATCTTTCATTTTGCCGTGCAAAAGCCCTATCGGTATGTTCGCAAAGCGGGCTTTAAGGCTTTCGTACAGTTCGTTTACGCTCATAATCTCGCCTTCTTCGTCGCCTTCTATTTTCGGACAAACGAAATACGCCTGCCTGCCCTTCATCGTTTCGCCGGCGATAAATTTAAGCATGTCGTCGTACTTTTCACGCGGAACTATATTCGTTTGAACGGGCAAGCGGTTTTTCGGCTTGTCGGAAATGGTCGTTATATCGAGATCGCCGTAAAAAATGAGCGACAACGTACGCGGAATAGGCGTCGCGCTCATTACCAGAACATCCGGCGTTACGCCTTTATTTAACAGCGCGCTCCTTTGCGCCACACCGAAACGCTGCTGTTCGTCGCATACGCATAAGGAAAGTGCGGAAAACTCCACGTCTTCGGTCAAGATCGCGTGCGTGCCGCACAGAATATCTGTTTTTCCCGATTTCAAGTCGGCTTTTATCTGTTTTTTATCCTTCGCGCTCATCGAACCGGTGAGTAGCGCGACGTTATAATCGCTAAAAATCTTTTTCAGAACGTTATAGTTTTGCGTCGCCAAAACTTCTGTCGGTGCGAGCATCGCCGCCTGAAAACCGCTCTTTACAGCGACGAAGATCGCGCAAGCGGACACCGCCGTTTTACCGCTTCCGACGTCCCCTTGCATAAGTCTGTTCATCACCGAACCGCCCGTCATATCGGCAAAAATTTCGTTTGTCGCCTTTTTCTGCCCGTCTGTAAACTCGAACGGAAAGCGCGTTACGATAAACTCCACGAGTTCCGCGGAAGTACACGAATACCTGTTCAGTCGTATCTGTTCATTACTGCCTTTTATTATTTTGAACGCCGAAATAAGCGCAAAATACTCTTCGACGGCTATTCTGTCAGCGGCAAGACGCTTTTTCTCCATACTCGTCGGATTATGTATTTCCCGATACGCCGTAAACAGATCCGAAAGTGCGTATTTCTGCTGTAAATTAAAGGGGATTATGCTTTGCGGCCTTTCTAAATTGACGGCGATACGCGCGCTGTCGCGCACGCATTTTTGAGTCAGCGAACCTTTAAGTTTATACTGCGGCACTATCCCTTGAAGTCTGAAAACCTTGTCAATCGGCTCGAACGAAGGATTGGTAAGCGAAGTCTCGAACCCGTCTATGCGCACCCTGCCGTAAAAAAGATATTCGTCGCCCACTTTAAGTTTATCGGCGATATACGGCATATTGTACCAGACGACGGAAAAATTAAAACCTTCCTGTTCGCAATAGGCTTTTACCATACCGCCTCTGCCGCGACGAAAATATCTTACCTGCGGCGCGGAAATTATCTTTCCGGCGGTAAGCGCAAAGTCGTTATTGTATGCGTAGCGCAGAAGTTGTTTTTCGCGAAGATCTATATAGGCGCGCGGAAAAAACCGAACCAGATCTTCGGTATCCGTAACGCCGAGTTTATTGAAGTCCGCGCATCTCGCCGAACTTATTCCGCGAATTTTAGTCAGTTCCATAATAATTAAAACGGGAAGGTCGTGCCTTCCCGAAAGTTTTTATTCCAAAGCAATGTAATAATAATAAATGGGTTGACCGCCGTAATGCAATTCCACGTCGCAATCGGGGTATTTTTCCTGTATCATCGCTTGCAGGGCTTCGGCGTCCGCTTCGGTAACGTCCTGCCCGTAGTAAAGGGTTATTATCTCTTCGTCGCTGCGAAGTTTTTCGATAAGGTCTAACGTAACGTCGCTGACGTTCTTGCCCGTCGCAAGTATCTTTTTGTTGTCAAGTCCCATTATATCGCCCACTTTCAGGTCGAACCCGTAAAGTTTGGTATTCCTTACGGCGTAAGTTACCTGACCGACCGTTACCGAGTCCAAAGCGTGTATCATATTAGCCTTGTTTTCATCTACGGGAAGATCGGGATTAAAGGCAAGCGCCGCCGCAAATCCCTGCGGTATATTCTTGGTCGGAATAACGTGGATAGTCTTGTTTTCCACGAGCGATTTCGCCTGCTCCGCCGCCAGAATTATGTTCTTATTATTGGGGAAAACGAACACATTGTCCGCATTGATCCTTTGCACCGCGTCTGCGATATCGCTCGCGGAAGGATTCATACTTTGACCGCCTTCTATAACTGCGTCAACCGTCAGATCTTTGAATATGCTCGTTATTCCTTCGCCCGCGGAAACGCTCATCATACCCATTTCTTTCTTTTCTTCTTCGTACTTCTTGATAAGCGCGCGGTTTTGTTCCAACATATTCTCGATCTTTAATTTGTCGAGTTCGCCGATCTGAAGCGCCTTGGTAAGCGCAAGTCCCGGCTGGTTGGTGTGAACGTGGACCTTTACGAATTCCAGATCGCCGATAACTATTACGCTGTCGCCGATCGTCAAAAGATATTCTTTGAAACGTTCGATGTCCGCCATCGTGGTCTTTTTATTTATATTTATAATGAAAAATTCGGTACAATAAGCGAACTCTATCTTGCCGAGACTCACGATATCCATATGCTCGAACCCGCCGTCGTTTGACGCCGATTCGGGGATCGCGAAAGAAGTTTCGCCGGATATCGTTTCACCGAGAAGGGCTTTCTGCATACCGATAAAGACGCACATAAGTCCTTTGCCGCCAGCATCGACGACGCCCGCTTTACGAAGAACGGGAAGAAGCGTCGGCGTTATCTCGACCGCGGCGTTGCCCGCTTCTATTATCTCGTTGAAGAATTCTTCAAAATCCGCGGCTTTTCTGCGAATGGACTGAGCGCTTTCCGCCACCATACGGATAACCGTTAAGATCGTGCCTTCTTTGGGCTGACTGACCGCACCGTAAGCGACTTCCGCACCCGTCTTCAACGCTTGTGCAAACAATTTGACGTCGATCTCTTCTTCTTGTTTCAATACCTGACAAATTCCCCTTAATATCTGGGAAAGAATAACGCCCGAATTGCCCCTTGCGCCGCGCAAAGCGCCTTTTGATACCGATTCGGTAACGTCCACCGTTTTGTTGGAACGAACGTTCGCAAGTTCCTTCGCGGCAGACTGCAAGGTCAAAGACATATTCGTACCGGTATCTCCGTCGGGAACGGGGAACACGTTCAAAGCGTCAACCTGCGCCCTGTTTATATCCAAATATTTAGCGGCGGATAACACCATGCTTTTCAGCATTTGTCCGTTTATAGTTTTTCTCATGATATATATAACCCCGAATGGCTAAAAACATTATTATAGCGCGTCAGCGTTCAACCCCCATGACCTTGACGTTCATAGTATCGACTATCATACCCGTAAATTTTTCCACCCTGTACTTGATCGAGGTTTTCAAAGCATCGACGACGGCTTTTATGGAAACGCCGTATTTTACGACAACGGCGACGTTGATAAAAATTCTGTCGCCTTCTGTGCGGACCTTAACGCCCGCGACGTAAGTACGGAAACGGAAAAAACCAACGATCCTATCCCAGAAAGAAGACGGGACGAACGCAACGATGCCGTAGCAATCTTCTGCTACGCGCGAAACGAAACGCTCTATAGTATTATCCGAAACAAGGATAGTACCGTAAATATTGTTGGTCTTAACGGACATAACTTCTCCTTCTGTACGCACTACATTTATTTTACCTTATTTAAGATGATTTTGCAACGATTTAAAGCAAAATATAAAATTTTTTTAGCGCAAAGTCAAATATAAAAATAAAAATTTACAAAATATGAGTAAAAAAACTTGCATTTTGTTAAGTAATATGTTAAAGTATTATTCGTTAAAAAAATTCGGAATACCACTAATCGGAGGATATAAATATGAGTAAAGTATGCAGCGTTTGCGGCAAAAGCAAATTATCCGGTAACACGGTCAGCCACTCCAACCGCAGGGCACCCAAGTCTTACGAGGCTAATCTTCAAAAGATAAGCGTTAAAAAAGCTGACGGCACGATCAAAAAAGAATACGTTTGCGCAAGATGCATTAAAAGCGGAAAAGTAGAAAGAGCGTAAAAATTCAACGCCTAAAACCACCGATTTAAAGCCATTTTTATAAATGGCTTTTTATTTTACCAAAAAATGCGCACCCTAATCAATGCGCAATTTAATTGACACTACCCTATAATAAATGTTATAATTTTAAAGTATTTTGATTCTTTTTTGTTTCGCGAGGCGTTATGAAAGATTGGAAACCTATAATAATCGGTTCAATATTAACGGCTATCGCCATTATTCTTTTATTCGTAAAAATAGCATAGTAAAATGGATTTTTCCGCAAATAACGAAAAATTAAAATTCGATCAGGAAATACTAAAAAACAGAGTAAACAGATACGAAAAAACCTGCAAAATTTTTTATGTGATTTTGGCGTCTTTTTGCTCTGCCTGTATTTTGTATTTACTGATCGCCTGGTTGTTTTTAGGCGCTTTTAAGGTTTTCGACCTAACTTTCTCTTTACCCGAAATAATAAACTGGTTGGAAAATCTGCCGAACGCCCCAACAAACCGTCCCGTAACTTCTCTTATTAAACTTTTTATCGGCATCGCGTTTTTCATTGCGTATATAATCATCACGATATTATTGATAAAACAACTCGTCAAGGCACTTAAATATCTGACCGATATAACCGATATAAAAAATTCACGCATAAACCACAGAGCGCTGACTTGCGACGTCGTTAAAGTTACCGTATATTCTTTTAGGTTAGTAGTCAAAACCATACTGATAACTTTTGCGATTTCCGCAAAAATCGACACACTTCCCGTCGTTACTTTATTTTTATACGCATTGTTTTTCCTGTTTACGAACATCCTTCAGGATTTAGACTTATATTACGACGTAGATAAAGGTTTGTTCGCGAAAAAATATTTTTCGATCTCCGTAACGAAATCGACGTTTACGATCTCGATCGCCTTAATACTGCTTGCCGTAACGGCGCGCGGACAATTATACGAAATTCTTTCGGGAGCGGACGTGTTACTTTATACAAAACAGGAATTACCGACGATCAAGATCGTAGAAATGTTTTTATTGCCCGCTATCGGTTATTTTCTATATTTGCAAACCGACAACGTATTAAAACTGATATTAAAATACAAGCCCGAAACGCTTAACCGTACGGCCGCCGAAAACGAAATGGCGAATTATATGAATAAAACCTGTTCAAGAATAATATTTTTCGCCTGCGTACTGCTGCTTGCAAAACTTTTCTTCTTATTCGTTTCTCCGGAAGGTCAATTATTCTTACCCGACGATCTGAAACAACTCGCCTTAAATATCGCACCGCCGATCGTATCAATTATTCTGTTGGCGATTTCAACCAAAATAATCACTCCGATAAAAAAACCGTTTCTAAAACAAATATAAAGCGAAAGTCAAACGCCTTTCGCTTTATATTTTATTTGTTCTTTTCTTTTTCTTTACCCTTAAACGATTTTTTCAGCACTTCGATACAGCGTTCGGTCTGAACGGCGTCTTCATAATTAAGATTTGCGTCGGGATCATATCTCACGATCCGGTACAATTTCGTCAATATTTCGATCGCTTCGTTAGGCTCTATATTCGTTTTGTATTTCAGTCTTAAAGACTCCGTCGTATCTATCGGGTATCTTCTTATGCCGTTTTTACCCGCCATCTTAATGAATTCTTTGTAATTCTCTCGAATTATCCTCGATACTGCCTGACGCTCCTTCGTCTCGATCTCGTTCTTTTGTTCATCTGTCAAATTTTTATCTTTTTTGTTTTTGCGCTTACGCATCGACAAACGAAATCTGTTGTTTTTGATCCAAACCGCTACCAGAACGACCACCAAACCCGCCAACAAAACGCCGCCGACTATGCCGATAGTTGCCCAGGGTATATTTACTTCCGCACAACTTTCTGTAGAAGTGTCAAGTTCTTTTTCCTGTTCTTCCAACTCACCTTCTTCCGGTTTCGACGGGTTTTCGGAATTACCGGGACCACTTGGATTACCCGGATTTTCTCCGCCCGAACCGCCGGGGTTTTCTCCGCCCGAACCGCCGGGGTTTCCACCGCCCGATCCGCCGGGGTTTCCACCGCCCGATCCGCCGGGGTTTCCACCGCCTGATCCGCCGGGGTTTCCACCGCCCGATCCGCCCGGATTTTCTCCACCCGAACCACCGGGGTTTTCACCGCCAGAACCACCGGGGTTTTCTCCGCCCGATCCGCCGGGGTTTCCACCGCCAGAGCCGCCCGGATTTTCTCCGCCTGATTCACCCGGATTTTCTCCGCCCGATCCGCCGGGGTTTCCACCGCCAGAGCCGCCCGGGTTTTCACCGCCCGATCCGCCCGGATTTTCTCCGCCCGATCCGCCCGGATTTTCTCCGCCCGAACCACCGGGATTATACGGGTTTAACGGATCAATGATTTCCCCTTCGCTGACAAACAATTTTGCGATATACGCGATAAGGTTCTGAAAATATTCGCCTATTTTGAAAAAAATGAATTTTATGTAATCAAGCAGGTCGTTATAAAGGCGATCGAGCGTATTTCGTAACAGCAACAATATCGTCGATCCTACGCTTATTACCGATCCGATAATCACGTATTTTGCAATAAAAAACTGTGAATTTATGGATTTGATCCCAAAATAAATAGTATCTCTCGATACCCTTATCAGCAGAAGTTCCACCAGAAAATAAATTGCAAGACTGAAAGAAACGTTCAATAAAATATTTTCTATGATCTCCGCCTTTATGAAATATACGACCAATCCCGTTAAAAGAATAAAAGCTATAAATATAGAGAAATTCTTGAAAAATCTAAGGTTGGCGCGATACGACTCCAAAGGAAAACTGACGTCGTAAGTCCCGTCTTTACACGAACTCGTTACAGAAATCAGGATAGCGACTACACCTATAAGGATCCTTATAATAAAATCGTAATCGAGTTGACCGGAAACAAGAGTAACGAGTTGCGCGACATCGTTTAACGGCAAATTGAGAAAAAATGGCAAAGCACAGAACGACGCCAACACGAAAATAAATCTTAAAAATACCTTTAAAGCCCTGAACGGGATAAGAATACAACAGCAAATAAAAAAAGAAATAAGTACGAACAGCCAGATATCGGAAACGGACAAAACGCTCCTGTATTCCGTCAAACCTATAAAAATATTTATAAGAAGGAAAAACACGGACAACGCCAAAAACGTCTTCAAAAATCTGATAAACGCTTGATTAAGCCTTATTAACATTTTCCGTTTCCCCCTGCTGCGGTTTATAATAATCCTGCGCGTACAATTCTATTATATCTATACCTTTGATCTTCATCAGTTTTCGCAAAGACAGCGTAATACCTGTCCTGCTCGCCGTGGATAAATACGCAAAAGGCGCATTATACGAACTTTTTATGGCAAAACTTAAAAGTTCCCGTGAAGAATAATACTTGCTTTTACCGACTTCGCAATCGAGTTCGCCAAGCATATACAGCATCTTGTTTCTCGTCTTTTTACCGGAAGGAACAGAAGAAAAAGTCAATTCGCGTAACATACTCGATTTCGCGTTCGTGATAACGCGATACTTTATTCTTTTCGCTTCAAAATATTCCAAAACTTCGCGCAACATAGAAACGGCATACTCGAAAAGATCGTTATTGAGCGTGTTCGCTTTGGAGTTGACGCACCCGCCTATATCGAACACCACCGTGTTCACGTTCGTACCCATAGGCTCAAACTGTTTTACGACGAATTCGCCGACCTGCGCGGATTTTTTCCAATTTATATGCCGCATAGGCTCGTGTCCGGTATATTCTCCGTAAGTCCTTATAGCGGTTTCGTCTTCAATAAACCCGTGTTTTGCATTTTCATCGCCGTATCCCGGCACGACCATTTTGGAAATAAAATCGTGGTTTACCCGTTTAGGCGCAATTACTATTTTTTTATTGACGGGCTTATTGTAATAGGAAATATGAAAACCGAGAGCGTCAAGACAGTCGAGTTGAAAAGACTTTATCCAATACGCACCCCTTTTTTCAACGGACGCGGCAATTTGCAATTCACGGGATCTCCTGCTCCTGATACTCGTCTTACAGACAACTGTTTTCTGGGATTTGGAGTATTTTACCTTATACTTTTTGTTCTTTATTTCTATTCCTTCATCGATGGCAGCGGTAATATACACCCTGCCCATAGAGTGGGAAGAAAAGTTTTCGACTTTCGTTACAATAAAAAAATCTTCGCCAGGCTCTGCCAATTCCCTGTCAAATTCAACGCTGTGAGATATTTTATCTTTTGAAACCGGATCCCTTTTGGCGTAAATATTCAGAAAAACGATCACTAACAAAAGGAATAAGGCAATGAAAAAAAACATATTACGACTCTAAAGGAACTTCGACCGTTTCCATTAACCGCTCAAAAACCGCTCTTTGTTTCGCTTCCGTATCGGCGTCGGCATAAGTCATACGATGCAACAAGATATTGGGTGCCATCTTCTGAACGTCTTCGGGCAGAACAAATTCTCTGCCGTTAAGCGCAACGTACGCCTTGCACGCGTTGTACAGATCTCTCGTCGAACGCGGCGACGCACCTATGATTATCTCGTTCGATTCCGTTCTCGTCTTCCAGATGATATCCATTATGTACTTCTCGACCGCGGCGGAGACGGTAACTTTTTGTACCTCGCCTATAACTTTAAGCGTTTCGGCATAATCGACCTGCTGCGAAAGTTGCGCGATAAGTTTGGAATTATCTTCCCTTCTCGCGACTTTTATCTCGTCTTCCCTGCTCATATATTCCATCTTTAAGCGCATCATAAACCTATCCAACTGCGCTTCCGGCAGCGGGTAAGTTCCGTATGATTCGAGCGGGTTTTGGGTAGCCGCGACCATAAAAGGCAATTCCAACCTTCTCGTAACGCCATCGACGGTAACCTGCCGTTCAGCCATCGCTTCGAGCAAACTTGATTGCGTCTTCGGGCTGGAACGATTGATTTCGTCGGCAAGCACAAGATTTGCGAAGATCGGACCTTCTCTGAACTCAAACTCTTCCTTTTTCTTATTATAAAAATTTATACCAGTAATATCCGAAGGCAAAACGTCGGGAGTAAACTGTATTCTGCTGAATTTACCGCCTATTACGGTAGCAAAAGTCTTTAATAAAAGCGTCTTTCCCGTTCCGGGGATATCCTCGAATAAAATATTGCCGCCGCACAAATGACAAACGGTTATAAGCAATATCTGCTCTTCCTTACCAAGCACCACTTTGGAACACTCGGAAACTATCTTTCCGGCGTAACCCGTAACCAACTCCTTATCCACTGTTTACTCCTTAATATTTTTTATTTTTTCACGGACTTTAACCGTCTTTTCCGCACTTCGAACGTAAATTATTATACAACTTAAAGCATATACAAGTCAATGAATATATAAAAACAGCACGTTCGGGCAACGTTTGCTCGACTTACTGCTTTTTATCTGTTTCGTATTCTTCTATTTTCTTTATTATTTCAATAAGAGCGCGGTGGCGGTGAGACACGGAGTTCTTTTCTTCAGCCGTCGCAAGCCCCATACTCTTCCCTAATTCGTACGAATAAAATATCGGATCGTATCCGAACCCGTTTTCCCCCTGTCTTTCGGTAAGTATTTCACCCTTAACTTCACCCGTTGCGGACAGTATATCGCCGTTTTTTGCACAATAAACCATACAGCAGACGAATTTTGCATTTCGGTCGATCTTTCCTTGCATATTTTTTAACAACAACTCGTTATTATGCTCGTCCACCCCGTCGCCCGCGTAACGCGCGCTGAATACTCCGGGCGCACCGGAAAGCGCGTCCACGCAAATCCCGCTATCGTCCGCAAGCGCGGCGCATTTCAATTTTTCCGACACGGTCTTCGCTTTAATAAGCGCGTTATCGTAAAAAGTCGCGCCCGTTTCTTCTATCTCGCCGTCGAAAAACTCCTTATAACCCGCCACTTCGTAATCGGGCAGCATAGAAGAGATCTCCGCTATCTTATGCTTATTGCCCGACGCCAGAACTATCCTTTTTTTATCCATTTTTCACCCGTTTTACGACTTCCGAAAGTTTAACGTAATTCGCGGCGGAGAGCGTTTCACCCCTTGCGGTAAGCGAAATTCCCGCGTCGTTTAACGCCGTTTCCGCCTGAGAACGCGTAAGTTTAAATCCGTTCATAAGGTTATTTACAAGCATTTTGCGGCGACTACTAAACCCTGCGCGCACTATATCCCGTACCCATTTTAAGTCCGCACCCGCGAATTTATCCTTTTCCAAGTCAATTTTAACTACCGCGGAATCGACGTTCGGCACGGGCGTAAACTTTTCGCGCGGAACTTTTAACACAGTTTTCGCACTTCCGCGAAGATTTATAGCGACGGTTATCGCGCCGTAATCCGCGGTTGCGGGAAGAGCGGAAAATCTGTCTGCGACTTCTTCCTGTACCATTATCGCCATACCGTTTAAAAGCGAAGAATTTTCAATAAAATTCATCACTATCGGCGTCGTAATGTAGTATGGAAGATTTGCGACGAGTTTATATTCCCCGCCGAGTTCTTTTTCCACGTCCGCAAGTTTTTCGCGCATTATATCTTTATACTCGACGCAGACGTTATTAAAACCTGAAAGCGTTTCGGATAAAACGGGTTTAAGGCTTTTATCTATCTCGTAGCCGATAACTCTTTTCGCTTTCAATGCTAGTTGCCGCGTCAAAGCGCCCGCGCCGCAACCTATTTCAAGCACGGTATCGTTTTTGGTTATCCCCGCTTTTTCCACTATTTCACAAAGCAAATTCTCGTCGGTCAAAAAGTTCTGACCGTACGCTTTTTTAAGCGCGACGTTATTTTTAGCGAGAAGAATTTTCAGAGAATTATCCATAGTTAAACCCGAATAATTTTGCTCAATTTACACATTTTAATACCGAAAGGCTTACGCCTTTTATTACCGAAGACAAAGAAAACGCAAGGGGTTTCCCCTTGTGTTTTTGATTTTATATCCTTATTTTTTTGAAAAGTTCAAGCGTGTTGTTATAGACGGCGGTTTCTATCGCGCCCGCGTCCGTGCCGCGGATCTCCGCAAGTTTACTCACGACGAAAGGTATATTTTTCGGCGAATTGACCGTGCCGCGTTTAGGCTCCGGCGCTAAATACGGGCTGTCCGTTTCGGTAAGTATCCTATTTATCGGCACTATCGCCGCGACTTCCTGCGCTTTCCGTGAGTTTTTAAAAGTAACCGTACCGCCGAAAGAGATATAAAGTCCGAGTTTCAACAGTTCTTTCGCGGTTTCCGCGCTACCCGAATAGCAGTGCATTACGCCGCCGCTGACGAGTTTATCGGCGTTTCCCTTTAATATCTCCACCGCGTCGCCCATCGCGTCTCTTATATGGATATTGATAGGCAATTTAACTTCGCTCGCAAGTTCTATCTGCCGAACGAAAAATTCCTTTTGTTTTTCCGCAAAAGTCTTGTCCCAGTAATAGTCTAGCCCTATTTCGCCTATCGCGACGCATTTCGGGTGCGCGGCAAGTTCGGCGATCTTATCAAGGTCAGCGTCTCTCGCGTCCTTAACGTCCATAGGGTGTATCCCTGCGGCAAAATATACGCCGTTAAACCGCTCCGCCTGTTCCTTTACTATCTCCGAAGTTTCAGCGTCGCATCCTATATCTATGACTATCCCGACGTTTGCCGCCTTAAATTCCGCGACGACCTTTTCGATATCGCCTTTAAGTTTTTCGTCGTCTAAATGACAATGACTGTCAACGAACATTAAAACACGTCGCTCCCGTCTTCTATGTCCTGTTCGGGCGTTAAAAATGCGATCTTGCCTTCGGTGTTTTCGGCGCACACTATCATACCTTGACTTTCTATCCCGCAAAGTTTTACGGGCTTTAAGTTAGCTATGAATACGAGTTTTTTCCCGATCAAGTCTTCCGGAGTATAATGAAGCGCTATCCCGCTTACGACGGTGCGCGTTTCATCGCCGACTTTTAAGGTAAGTTTAAGTAGCTTTTTGCTCTTTTCCACCTTTTCGCACGCAACGACTTTCGCAACTTTTAACTGTATTTTTTCAAAATCTTCTATATCTATCATAGGTTTTTCCTTTTTTTCTTCCGTTTTCGGCGCTTCCTTTTCCGCGCGGGAAGCGTGCATCGCTTCCACCTTGTCTAAAACCGCTTTCGCGTCAAGGCGGGCAAACAATATCTCCGGCGTTTCTTTTACCGTGGTTTCGGTAAAACCGCCGAACTGATCCAAAGTATCGAACTCTCTTAAAGAAAGTCCGAAATTCGCCGCGCCCTTTTCGGCAGTTTCCGGCATAAACGGATAGAGCAACGAAAGCCCTGTCACGATACTTTCGGTAAGATTATACAACACGGTCGCGAGCCTGTCCGCTTTGGTTTCGTCCTTTGCAAGCACCCACGGCGCGGTCTCGTCTATATACTTATTCGCGCGGCGGAATACCGTAAATATCTCTTCCAAAGCGTCCGAAACGCTGTAATCTTTCATACAGCCGCAAACCTTTTCGTACGCAGAAGAAACGACCGCTTTCAAGTCGTTATCGACTTCTTCGCTCGCGCCCTTATCGGCGACTTTACCGCCGAAATATTTATTACTCATCGCGACGGTGCGGTTAACGAGATTACCGAGAACGTTCGCAAGATCTGCGTTCACCTTTTCGATTATGCCTTCCCACGATATAAGCCCGTCGCTCGCCTGCGGCATAGCGGTCAGAACGTAATATCTTACCGCGTCGCGCCCGAAAAATTCCACTAAATCGTCGGCGTAGATGACGTTGCCCTTGGACTTACTCATCTTGCCGCCGTCCTGCAACAGCCAGCCGTGTCCGTACACCTGCTTGGGAAGCGGAAGACCTAACGCCATCAAAAAGATAGGCCAGTAAATAGTGTGAAATCTTATTATATCCTTACCGATAACGTGAAGGTCGGCAGGCCAGAGTTTATCGAATCTTTCGGCATTGTTCCCGTCGGCGTCGTAGCCGATACCCGTGATATAGTTGGTAAGCGCGTCCAGCCAAACGTAAACGACGTGCTTATCGTCGAAAGTGACGGGGATTCCCCACTTAAACGAACTTCTTGACACGCAAAGGTCTTGAAGTCCCGGCTTTAAGAAGTTGTTTATCATCTCGTTTTTGCGGGCAAGCGGCAAAATAAATTCGGGGTGTTCGTCGTAGTATTTCATAAGTCTGTCGGCGTACTTGCTCATCTTGAAAAAATACGCTTCTTCCTGCGCCTTTTTTACCGGTCTGCCGCAGTCGGGGCATTTACCGTCAACAAGTTGACTTTCCGTCCAGAAAGATTCGCACGGCGTACAGTACCAGCCTTCGTAAGCGCCCTTATAAATGTCGCCCTGATTATACAGTTTTTCAAATATCTTCTGCACCTGTTTTTCGTGATCAAGGTCGGTGGTGCGGATAAATTTGTCGTACGAAACGCCGACCAAATCCCAAAGCCTTTTGATCTCCGACGCAACGCCGTCAACGTATTCCTTGGGGGTTTTGCCCGCTGCCTTTGCCTTTTCTTCTATCTTCTGTCCGTGCTCGTCCGTGCCCGTCTGAAAAAACACGTCGTAGCCCTGTTTCCTTTTAAACCTTGCGATACTGTCCGCTAAAATCGCTTCGTAAGTGTTGCCGATATGCGGTTTTGCCGAAGTGTAGGCGATAGCCGTAGTCAGATAAAATTTGTCTTTCAATTAAGTGTCCCCGTTAAATATTTTATTTTATTATTTTATCACATTTTCTTTTCATATTCAAGGATAATTCATCATAAAATCCTACTATGAACGCAATTTTCGGTATTATTCTCGTAATAACTATGACGCTTATGCTGTTCGTCAGTCCGGAGGAGGTGCTCAGCGCGTTTATTTCGGGCGGCGAAAAGGCGCTCGCTCTCGCCGTGCAGATGACCGTAGTTTACGCCGTGTGGCTGGGGGTTTTAAATGTATTCGAGAAAACGGGGCTATCGGGTAAATGCGCAAAAATTTTAAAGCCCGCGAATAAATTTTTATTCGGAACTCTCCCCGAAAAAGCAAACGACTACGTATCGCTTAACATTTCGGCAAATATGCTCGGCATGAGCGGCGCGACTACCCCTATGGGCATAAAAGCCGTGCGCGAAATGGAAAAATATAAGGGCACGGAATACGCGATCGCGATGTTTTTCGTTATAAACGCGACGAGCGTGCAACTCATTCCGTCGTCGGTTTTGGCGCTCCGCATAAAATTCGGCGCAAGCGCGGCGTCGGATATAATTTTACCGACAATTCTCGCAACGCTGCTATCGAGTGTTATCGGCGTCTTGCTCGTTAAACTGTTTATCAAAAAGAAATCTTAATGCAATACCTTATCCCGCTGTTTTTTATATTTATTTTCGTCTTTGCATTTATAAAAAAGGTCAAGCCGTACGACACTTTTACTGACGGCGTAAAATCCGCCGTACCGTTTGCGGTAAGTATTTTTCCCTACCTTGTCAGTATTTTCGTGCTTACCGAACTATTTGAAAAAAGCGGACTGTCTTCGCTTATTTCCGACTTTTTATCCCCCGTTTTCGGATTTTTGGGAATACCGAAAGAACTCACGAAATTAGTTTTAATAAAGCCCTTTTCGGGCAGCGGCTCGCTCGCGACGCTTTCCGACATTTTTACCGAATACGGCGCGGAAAGTTATCTCGCCCGCTCGGCGTGCGTTATTTACGGTTCGAGCGAAACGGTCTTTTACGTCGCAAGCGTATATTTTGCGGGCGCAAAGACGAAAAACCTGTTTAAGCCGATAGTTATATCGCTTTTTGCGTCCTTCTGCTCCTGCGTTTTCGCCTGCTTTATCTGTAAAATTATGTAAATTCTAAAAAATTGCCGCCCGCACTTTATTTAGCGCGGGCGGCTTTCTTTTTTAGGTTTATTCGCCGTTAAATTATCTTTTTATTTCTGTCTTCGTCAACGACTTTCGCAGTAAAATCTTCAAGCGTAAACGAACCGAGATCGCCGTCTTTTCTGTGGCGGACGGAAAGGGTTTTTTCTTCCTGTTCCTTGTCGCCGACGATTATCATATACGGTATTTTTTCAACTTGCGCTTCGCGGATCTTATAACCTATCTTTTCGCTGCGAACGTCCGTTTTTGCACGGATACCCGCCTTTCTTAAACTTTCCGCAATTTCTTCGGCGTAGTCTATTGTTCTGTCGGTAAGACTTAAAACACGCACTTGTTCGGGGCATATCCAAAGCGGGAACGCGCCCGCGTATTTTTCTATTAAAAGCGCAAGCGTTCTTTCGTAACAGCCGATAGACGAACGGTGAATAACGAAGGGATACTGCTTTTCGCCGTTTTCGTCGATATACGTCATATCGAAAGAGTGCGCCGCCGCAAAGTCAAGTTGGATAGTGATAAGCGTATCCTCCTTGCCGTAAACGTTCTTTATCTGCACGTCGAGTTTAGGCCCGTAGAACGCCGCTTCGTCGTCCGCTTCGACGTAGTCTATGCCGATATCGTCCAAAATCTTTTTCATAAGCGCTTCGGTCTCGTTCCACGCTTTGTCGTTGTCGATATATTTCGCCTTATTGCTCTTGCCGCGCTTGCTGAAACGGAAACTCACATCGTCTTTCATACCGAGACACTCCAAGAAATAATAGGAAAGGTCAAGACAGCGCTTAAACTCCCCTTCAAC
>JAGAEX010000045.1 GCA_017612915.1 Clostridia bacterium
CGACGCCGAGCATAAGATCTATTCCATAGAACAAATCGACGGCGTTGTCAAAACCGTTGCGGAAGGATTAAAGGCGCGCGGCGAAGATTATTCGCTCCTTATTATGCCAGACCATCCGACTCCGCTCGACGTGATGACTCACGTGTCCGATCCCGTGCCGTATATTCTTTATAACAGTACGAAAACCGTTAAAAGCGGCGTAGATAAGTATTGCGAGTCGCTGGCAAAGGCGACGGGGGTATTCGCAGACAGCGGCGTGAGTTTAATGAGAAAGTTTTTAAGTAAATAAGACATTTTTTTGTAATTTTCGCCCCGAAAAAGGTAAAATTCCCTTATTCGGGGCGTTCTATTGCGGGGATCGAAAGCATATATCTTTTGTAAAAGCAAAAGGAGAAGTTTTTATGAACGAAAAATTGCAATACGCAACTATGCTCGAAATCCCGGTGAATACCACAAGTATCAGTTATAAACCGATCAAAAAACGGCGCAGATCAAAAAAACACGCCGAGAATTTAGACGCGGTAAAAGAAGAATTGATGCAAAAAGTCAACGCGGAAGTTGAGACCGAGCCTGCGGAAGAAAACGCGGGGGCTTCGGAAAACGCTTTACAGTCTTTACCCGAAACCGCGCCGCAGATTGAGCCGAACGCCGAAGAATACGCCAGCGCGCAAGTGCATAAAAAAAACAAGAGATCGGGATTAAGGTTCTCCGCTCTCACCGTGGAAATCATTGCGGCGTTTGCGCTTATAGCGACGATTTTTCTGACCAACGCCTTTTACGAAGACAGCGCGATCAACGCGTTTATGCGTAAAGTCTTTTCACCGTCGATAGCGGAAACGTTGCGGGAAAAAACTTACACGGACTTTACGCCCGTGATGAATTTCAACGGCGAAATCAGTCTTGAAGAAGGAGTGATCTCGTTAACGGGCAGCGGTTCGGTTTATGCGGCGGCGGACGGCGAAATTTCTTCCGTTATCCGTGAAGAAGACGGGACTTATACTATGAGTATAGCGCACAGCGGACTGTTTTCGTCCAGAATTTCGGGGCTTTCGTACGCCTATCTCGGCGAAGGCGATAAGGTTTACGGCAATATTCCCGTGGGTTACGTAAAAGGCGGTTTTACTATGTGCTTTAACGCGGGCGACGCGGTCATTACCGATTATATGATCGAAGACGGCGCCGTGTTATGGGCGGTATAAATTATTCCGTCCACCCGCTTTTTTTCGCGGTCGGTTTATATTACGCGTTGACGGGGCGAATATTTATCTTTCTCGTCTATTCGGT
The DNA here is from genome assembly GCA_017612915.1 of Clostridia bacterium. Classification (GTDB taxonomy): domain Bacteria; phylum Bacillota; class Clostridia; order Christensenellales; family Borkfalkiaceae; genus UBA1259. The sequence continues at coordinate 1,285 of JAGAEX010000045.1, forward strand.
TACCGCCCTTATCCACGAAACGGGACACGCGCTCGTCGCCGAAAAATCAGGCTATAAACTGAATAAGATAACTCTTACGCCCTTCGGCGCGATCGCAAAAGGCAATATTGAAGGGCTTAAATTTTACGACGAGTTTAAGATCGCCGCGGCAGGTCCCGCCGTAAATCTTGCGACAGGTCTTTTGTTTGTGGCGGTCTGGTGGATATTTCCCGAAGCGTACGCTTTTACCGATATCGCCGCCGAAGCCAACTTTGCGATAGCGCTGATAAATCTTATTCCCGCCTATCCGCTCGACGGCGGCAGGATACTTTCCGCGCTGTTGTCCGTAAAACTCGGCGAAAGGCGGGCGTATATCGTGTGCAAGATTATGGGTATCGCGTTCGGCGGCGTGCTTATAGTCGGGTTCGTCTTTACAATTTTCAGCGAACCGAATATTTCGCTGCTTATTTTCGGGCTGTTCGTGCTTTTAGGCGCCCTTTCACGCGAAAAGGAATTTAAGTATATCAGGATTTTTTCCCAACCGACCGAAGAAAGTTTAATGCGCGGTTTGCCGATAAAAAAACAGGCGGTCTCGAAAAATATCACGCTCAAAGCGCTGGCAAGGATGACGGACGTTAAAGCCTTGAACGAGATAGAAGTGTATAGCGGCGCGACTTTAATCAGAAAATTGGGGCAAAAGGAACTGACTGAAATACTGAAAAGGGGCGATATCTATTCAAAACTGGAAAAATACGTTTAAAATTTAAAAAACGGCTTAAAAAACTTGACAAAGGGTAACGCTTTTGTTACAATAAGTTAGCATCTCGGATTCGGGGTGTTAATTTTTTCATGTTCGGAAGGTGCGTTATGGCAGCGAAAGGCGCAAGAAGCAAGATCACTTTGGCTTGTACGGAATGTAAGCAAAGAAATTACGATACTTTTAAAAACAAGAAGAACGACGCGGAGCGTATTGAAATTAAAAAATACTGCAAATTCTGCGGCAAACATACCGTTCATAAAGAATCTAAATAATTGATTTGCTATTTTAAGGGCAGGATATTCTGCCCTGAAATAAGGGGATTTTAAATGGAAAAACTTAAATCCAACAAAGAAGGCTTCACCGCTACGACGGAAGAGGCTAAAAAACAGAGAGAGCAGGAAATCAAGGCTAAAGAAGCCAAGAAAGCCGCGAAAAAGAACGGGAAGCCCGGATTTTTCAAGAGAATGGGGCTTAAAATAAAGGATACTTTTTCGGAACTCAAACGCGTCAGTTGGCCGACTTTTTCCAAGGTCGTAAAAAAGACGGGCGTAGTGCTCGTCGTCGTTCTGGCGTTTTTGATAGTGATAACCGCGTTCGATTCGGGACTTTTGGAATTATTGAAACTCGTCGCTCCGAGAGGTTAAAGGGATAATATGGCTATAGAAGACGCAAAGTGGTACGTTATCCATACCTATTCGGGCTATGAGATGATAGTTAAGGATTCGCTCGAAAAACTTATCGAAAACAACAATTTACAGGAAAATATTTTCGATATTCAGATCCCTACCGAAGAAACGCTCGAAGAAAAGGCTAACGGCAAAAAGAAAGTCGTGGAAAGGAAAAAGTTCCCTTGCTACGTATTTCTTAAAATGATATTCAGTAACGAATTGTGGTATCTCATTACCAATACGCGCGGTGTAACGGGTTTCGTAGGCCCGCAGGGCAGGCCGATGCCGCTTACCGACGAAGAAGTCAAGCGTATGGGGTTAGGGCCGAAGAATATCGACATAGATTTCGTAGTCGGCGACGACGTTCAGATACTTAACGGCCCGCTGGAAACGTTCACGGGTAAAGTCGTGGCGATAAATCAGGCGTCGCAGAAAGTTATGGTCAACGTTTCGATGTTCGGAAGGGCGACCGACGTGGAAGTGGAATTCTTCCAGGTCAAAAAAATCAACGTAAAGTCGGAGAATTAAGCGAAATTCGGCTTTAAGGATAAAAAGAGATACGATTCGGCGCAAGTCGAAGGGTATATAGAGTGGGAGTTGCGGTTAAATTTTTTATGGTCGCGACGATATCACCACCGAGGAGGTTATTATGGCAAAAAAAGTAACAGCAATCGTAAAACTTCAACTGCCGGCAGGCAAGGCAACGCCCGGTCCGCCCGTAGGTTCGACGCTTGGTCCGCACGGAATCAATATTCCGGGTTTCACCAAGGAATTCAACGCGAAAACGGCTGATCAGGCAGGACTTATAATTCCTGTCGTTATGACCATCTATCAGGACAGATCTTTCACTTTTGTATTGAAGACTCCGCCCGCACCCGTTCTTATCAAAAAGGAATGCGGTATAGAATCTGCAAGCGCGACGCCGAACAAGACGAAGGTCGCGAAGATCACGAAAGCGCAGGTTGAAAAGATAGCAAAATTAAAGATGCCGGACTTGAACGCCAACACGTTGGAAGCCGCTATGAGTATGATAGCGGGTACCGCGAGAAGTATGGGTATCGAAGTCGTAGATTAAGGAAAATGTGGGAGGGAGAATTCCCGAAAGCACCACAGGAGGTAAAAAATGAAACACGGTAAAAAATATATTGACAGTGCAAAAGCGATAGATTCCGCAAAACTTTACGAAGCGTCGGAAGGTATCGCCGCGGTTCTTGACTCGGCAAAGGCGAAGTTCGACGAAACGATCGAATTGCACGTAAGACTCGGCGTAGATCCCAAGCAGGCTGACCAACAGGTCAGAGGCGTTTTGGTTCTTCCCAACGGAACGGGCAAGACGGTAAGAGTTCTCGTTCTCGCGAAGGGCGAAAAAGCGGACGCCGCGAAAGCAGCGGGTGCGGATTTCGTCGGTGCGGAAGATATGATTCAGAAGATCCAGACGGAAAACTGGTTCGATTACGACGTTATCATCACCACGCCCGATATGATGGGTTTGGTCGGTCGTATCGGTAAGATTTTAGGTCCTAAAGGTTTAATGCCGAACCCGAAATCCGGAACGGTTACTATGGACGTCGAGAAAGCGATCCAGGATACCAAAGCAGGTAAAGTCGAATACAGGCTCGACAAGAACGCCATTATCCACTGCGCTATCGGCAAAAAGAGTTTCGGCGCGGAAAAGATCAAAGAGAACTACGACGCGCTTATGGAAGCCATAATAAAGGCTAAACCTGCGGCGGCGAAAGGTCTTTACATCAAGAGCGTCGCGCTCGCAAGTACGATGGGTCCCGGCGTAAAAATTGCCGCTAAAATTTAGTTGACAAACGCAAAACGTTAGTGGTATAATCTTATTCGTAAATTAAATAGCCCAAGACAGTAGGTTTTTAACTCGCTTAAAAAGAGCGAACCCACCGAGGCGGAAACATCAGGCGAATCACAACGCCCTTCTTCCGTTTCGGCAAGAAGGGCGTTTTCAAAAATTATAAGGAGGTAATAAGATGTCGGCAAATTTTGAAGCGAAAAAACAGGTAGTAGAAGAAATAAAAGAGAAGATTCAGAACGCTAAATCGGTCGTTTTGGTATCGTCCAAAGGTTTGTCCGTTGCGGACGACACCGCTTTGAGAAGAGAATTCAGGGCGAAAGACGTCGAATACAAGGTTTTGAAGAATACTCTCGTCCGTCGCGCGTTCAACGATCTCGGCATCAATGATTTCGACGAAGACTTGAACGGTCCTACGACGATTGCGTTCGGCGCGGACGAAACTCAAGCGGCGAAGATCATTATGGACGCCGTTAAAAAGTATGACAGCAAGATCTCTGTCAAGTGCGCATACGTGGACGGCAGTAAGGTAGATGCAAACGGTGTTAAAGAACTCGCTGCAATGCCTTCAAAAGAAGAACTCGTTGCGAAAATGCTCGGTTCTTTGCAAGCGCCTATATCCAATTTCGTGGGTGTGCTTTCCGCGATCCCGAGAGGTTTGGTTATTGCGCTTAACGCTATTGCGGAAAAGAAAGCGCAGTAGTTTGCGGGCGGATAGCCCGAGTGGGGCGCGATCAACAGCGTAGCCCGAAAAATAAAACTAAAAAATAAAAAAAATAATTTCAAAAAAATTCGGAGGAAATTAAAAATGGCAGACATTCAGAAACTTTTAGAAGAAGTAAAGGGTATGACGGTTTTGGAACTTAACGAACTCGTTAAGGCGTTGGAAGAAGAATTCGGCGTAAGCGCAGCGGCTCCCGTAGCGGTTGCGGCGGCTCCTGCAGCGGCGGCAGCGGCTCCTGCGGCAGAAGAAAAGACGGAATTCAAAGTTTCCATCAAAGAAATCGGCGACAAAAAGATCGACGTTATCAAAGCGGTAAGAGAATTCACCACTTTAGGTCTCGGCGAAGCGAAAGCGCTTGTCGAATCTCTCGGCGTAATCAAAGAAAACGCTACGAAAGAAGAAGCGGACAAGATAATCGCACGTTTCAAAGAAGCAGGTGCTACGGTCGTTGCCGAATAATTTTCAGGCTGACATCAAAAACTGATAGCCGACGGGTTTCCCGTCGGCTATTAAAATTTTAAAATCAATAGAGCGTTGACAATTTCGCAATAATTTGGTACAATGTCTTTGCGACATCAAACTTAATATTTTTAAATTAAAATTTTCATTATAAAGCGGCTACCGTTGGTAGTTGCGTGTGTTCGCACTATAAATGCTTTATAATGAAGAATATAGTTTGGTGTCGCAACCGCGAACAACACGTACTATGGTGTCGTTTCGCAAGGGACGGCACTTTTTTTATGGTTATAACGTTCGTAGGGCATTCCGATTACCGATACAGGGAAGAAGACGAAAAAGCCGTGCTTGTTTTTTTAAATGAAACGGTAGGAGATAAGCCTTGCGAGTTTTTTCTCGGCGGATACGGTGCGTTTGACGGTTTTGCAAAAAAATGGTGTGTGGAGTACAAAAAAACGCACCCGAACGTAACGTTGACGCGCGTTATACCGTATTTGGATAGAAAGTATAATACTGACGGTTATGACGGCACGCTTTACCCGCCGATCGAAAACGCACCTAAAAGGCTGGCGATAGTGCGTCGTAATGCTTTTATGGTAGAAAAAGCGGATTATGTAATAGCATACGTGCTTTATTGCGGCGGTGCGAGAAACACTCTCGACATAGCGATAAGAAAAAAGAAGAAAATCTTAAATTTAGCGGACTGATATTAAAAAGCCCTGCCTACAAACGTAGACAGGGCTTAAATAGTGTCGTTTATTTACCCCAAAAGCGCGATAGCAACCGAACAATAAATTATTAAAGACAGCGCGTCAACTATGGTCGTTATGAAAGGCGACGCGACGACAGCAGGGTCTAAACGGCACTTTTTCGCGATAAGGGGGAGAATACAGCCGACGAATTTTGCCATAACGATAGTTAAGAACAGCACGCCCGAAACTATCGCCGCGACCGTCCAGTCAAAAGTATTATACAATCTGTCGATAAGCATAAGTTTAGCAAAACACACGGCAGCGACGGTGATTGCAAGCAGTATCGAAACGCGAAGTTCCTTCCATATTACTCTGAAAATATCCTTAAACTCCACTTCGTTAAGAGCGAGCGAACGGATTACCGTAACCGAAGACTGCCCGCCGGCATTTCCCGCCGTATCCATAAGCATAGGTACGAAGGCGTACAGCACCGCGCCCGTGGGGAGCAACGCAAGTTTTTCTTCGTAACCCGAAAGGATCATACTCGTAAAAGTCGCGGAGACCATAAGTAAGAGTAGCCACGGTATTCTGGCTTTCCATATACTCCATACCGACTGTTTAAGGTAGGGTTTTTCGGTCGGTAAAATAGCCGCCATCTTCTGGATATCTTCGGTGGCTTCTTCTTGTAAGACATCGACCGCGTCGTCAACCGTTACGATACCGACGATACAGCCTTCTTTATCCACGACGGGGAGAGCAAGGAAGTCGTACTTTGAAAGTTTCATCGCCACGTCTTCTTTGTCTTCTAACGTTTCGACGGAAATGGGGGCGTCGTCCATAACTTCTGCGATGATATCCGTCATCTGCGAGAGTAAAAGCGTTTTGACCGTTACTACGCCTATCAGGTGTTTTTTGCCGTCGGTTACGTAGCAGGTGTAGATGGTTTCGGAATTGATGCCCGTTTTCCTTATTTTGTCGAAAGCTTTTGCCACCGTCATACTCGCGGACAGGGCGACGAATTCCGTCGTCATTATAGAGCCCGCCGAGTCGTCGGGGTACTCTAACAGTTCGTTCAGCTGTTTTCTGTTTTCGGGAGTCGCGGTCTCCAAAATACGCTTGACCACGTTCGCGGGCATTTCTTCGATGATATCGACGGTGTCGTCCAAAAACATATCGTCGATAACCGCTTTAAGTTCGGTATCGGAAAAGGCTTTTATAAGGTGTTCCTGCGTGTCGGTGTCGATCTCTACGAAAACGTCGCTGGCAAGTTCTTTGGGGAGCAGCCTGAAAAACCGTATCTGGTCTTTATCGTCAAGTGTTTCTTCCATAAACGCCGCAATATCCGTCGGCTCCATATCGAGAAGTATCATCCGAAGGTCTGCAAATTTTCTCTGTTCGTAGTCTTTCGCAAGTTTTTCAAACAAAACTTCCAATTCTTCCGTCATATCGCACCTCCCTGAACCTTTTCCGTTTAAAAAATCCGTTGTGTTAAAAATACCCGCCGGTCTCGGCGGGTGAAAATACGAAAAGACTTCGCAACCATTCTGGCTTTAGCACCGTAGGGCTGTGTAATTGCGTTGGAATAAGCCTTGTTTTCGACGAACTCTGTTAACCTTCTAATAGTGTCTCCACTATTTCGCGGTAGCAATCCGTATCCCTATGGTAGCCTTACCTACCGGACGACGTTTATTTGTTTTATTTAAGTTTACTATTTTTTCAATCGCTTGTCAACAATATTTTATTCCGGAAGCGGTTTTTTTGCTATAAAAATTTACTTTTTTCCCTGCGCTATTCTTCTGCCGACTGCACGGTGTAATTTATTTCCGGTTCGACCTTTTTAAGCGCGGCGTAAAAATCGCCGTAATACTTTTCGTCTATCATCGCGACCGAATATTTTTCGTTTTTAAAATAGATAACGAGTTTTTTCTGCGCCTTGAATTCCGTCAGTTGGAAAATATCGCTTATTTTAGTCCGTGAATACAATAATCCGAAACGGAAAACGAGATATTTGCCCTTTATTTCGTATTTCGGGCATATCATCGCCGCGACGACCAAAACGAGCAGTACGACGGAAACCGTCGCTAACGATAAGGAAATGGCGAATTTTATCGCGTCTTCCGAATAAATCACCGCGTCGTGTAAATTCATATAGATTGCCGCCGCAAAGGTAAGCGTAACGAGCGACAGCAGTACCCATATAAGCGGCGAATACTTGAAGGTAAATTTGTTCATTTTTTCTCCGAATAACCCTGTATTTTAAGTTTATCACATTATTTCCACATATTCAAGTAAATATTACCGTTGTCGCAAACTTTTGTTTTTTCATATATATAGTAAAAAACATAGTTTATACAAGGGTGAAAATGAATACGGTTTTACTTACTGTTATTGGGTTTTCTGTGATTTTCGTCGCGACGACTTTGGGCGCGTCGCTGGTTTTTTGTTTTAAAAGCGATATTCCCGACGGACTCGACGCGCTGTTTTTGGGTTTTGCCGCGGGAATTATGCTCGCGGCGTCCGTGTGGTCGCTTATTATTCCGTCGATAGAGGGCGCGAAAGCCGATTACGGCGCGTGGAGTTTCCTTCCCGCGAGCGTCGGTTTTTTATCGGGCGGGTTGTTTATCCTGTTGCTCGATAAAATTACTCCGTTGTTCGGCGGAAAAGCGCAAAACGGCGGCAAGGCGTTTGACGCCGCTTTAAGTAAGCCGCTTAAATTGTTTATCGCACTCACCGTTCACAATATCCCCGAAGGACTTGCGGTGGGCTTTGCGTTCGGGGCGGCGGCAGTCGTCGGCAATATCCAGGCGTTTTATTCGGCGCTGGGGCTTGCGATCGGCATCGCTATTCAAAATTTTCCCGAAGGCGCGGCGGTGTCTTTACCGCTTAAAAAGGCGCTGTGGAATAACGGCAAGGCGTTTCTGTTCGGATTGTCGAGCGGCGCGGTGGAGCCCGTCGCGGCGGTAATAGGCTACTTTTTGGCGGAGGCTTTATTGAAAGCGCAGGTGTGGCTTTTGGCGTTTGCCGCGGGCGCGATGGTGTTCGTCGTCGCCGAAGACCTTATCCCCGAAGCCGTTTCCGGTAAAAGACCGCGGCTCGGCGCGTGGGGGGTAATGTTCGGTTTTACTATAATGATGGCGCTCGACGTCGCGCTCGGTTAAAGCCGCGTACGGAGTCTTTAAGGTCGCTTTTGATTTGACAAACGATTATAAAAATTGTATAATCATATGCGATGAAAGAAATCAGAAATTACACCCATAACCTGACTTTTAATATCATAGCGGCGACGACGGTCTTGCTTTTCGTGTTCTGTATGGTGGCATCGACTATCGGCTACGCAAAGTTTACCGATTCGCTTACCAAAGAATATACCGATTCGGCATATCGCACTGCGGATACGGCGGCAACGCTCGTCAATCCTGACAATTTGGATGCCTATCTCGAAAATAAAGACGGTATTCTCGCCAACGAGAATACCGAACTTACGCGTGAATACTATCAGAGTTTGGAGCGGCTGGATATTCTTTGCAACAAGCAAAACGTTACCGTGATATACGTTATAAAGGTTGCGGAAGACTACGGTACTTATACCTGTATTTTCAACTGTCCGAATAAAAACAGCGGCTATACGCCCTGGGAAATAGGCAAGGTCGTTACGACGTCTTCGACCGCCGGTTCTTACCGCGACGTTTACGTCGATATTTACGAACACGGTCAAAAACAGGGTACGGTTATGAGAACCACCAACTTAAACGGCGCGGCTCCGCATATCACTTTGCTCCTGGCGCTTACGGGATCGGACGGAACGATATCGGGTATAATGTGCGTTCAACGCCCGATGTCGGAACTTTCCGCCGGGCGCAGAAGTTATATGGTGATAGTCGCCGTATTTACGGCGATCCTGGCTGTCTTGTACATAATCGTGTCCACGCTGTTTATGAAAAAACAGTTCGTTGATCCCATAAAGAAGATAAAGGACGAGGCGGCTCGTTTCGCAAAGGATAACAGCGCGCCGGACAAGCCTGTTTTAAATAATATCAGCAGAATAAACGAAATTTCTTCGCTTGCCTTGGCGCTCGACGAAATGGAAACGGAAACGCTTAAATATATCGAGAATCTTTCCGTCGTTATTGCCGAAAAACAACGTATGGGCGCAGAACTTCACATAGCGAGATTGATACAGGAAGGATCGCTTTCGACGATCTTTCCCGCCTTTCCGAGCCGCAAAGAGTTCGATCTGTACGCGTCGATGGATCCCGCCAAGGAAGTGGGCGGCGATTTTTACGATTTCTTCCTGATAGACGACGATCATCTGGCTCTCGTTATGGCAGACGTTTCGGGGAAGGGCGTTCCTGCCGCGCTGTTTATGATGGTAACGAAAATCCTCATCAACAACCGCGCGATAATGGGCGGTACCCCCGCAGAGATAATGGGGTTCGTCAACGAGCATCTTTGCGAACACAATAAGGCGGATATGTTCGTTACCGTGTGGCTTGGAATATTAGAGATTTCGACGGGGAAATTCACATTTTCCAACGCCGGACATGAAGATCCCGCGATCATGCAAAAGGGTAAAGAGTTTCAACTTGAAAAGCGCAAACACGGGTTTATTATGGGCGCGATGAAAGGGGTGAAATATACCGATAGCGAAATAATACTCGGTAAGGGCGATAAAGTGTTCTTATATACCGACGGTGTGCCGGAAGCGACAGATAAAAACGTGCGTTTGTTCACGATAGACGGTATGATGAACGCGTTAAACGAAGTAAAAGACGAAACCCCCGAAAATATAATAGGCGGGGTACGTCGTAAGATAGACGAATTCGTCGGCGACGCGCCGCAATTCGACGATATCACTATGTTGTGTCTGGAATACAGCGGAAAAACGGAAGACGGCGACGCTTTATGATCCGCCAAAAAACGACGTTGGAGAAAAAACTTGGATAAGATCAGTAATGCGATAGAATTCGCAACAAAAGCACACGACGGGCAAAAACGCAAGGTTACGGGCGTACCGTCAATATTACATTCTTTGGAAGCGGCGTCTGTCGTCGCTTATATAACGAGCGACGAAGACGTTATTTGCGCCGCGGTTTTGCACGACGTTGCGGAAGATACCGAATACACGCTTAACGATATCGAAAAGCGTTTCGGTAAAAGAGTTGCGGAACTCGTGGGTTCGGAAACGGAAAATAAGCGGCCGTCCTTAGCGCCTGAAACGACTTGGAAAATACGAAAAGAAGAAACGCTTGCGCATTTAAGGCAGACGACGGATAAAAACGTTAAGATTCTTTGGCTTGGCGATAAACTCTCGAATATTCGTTCTATATACAACGAATATTTGGAGATAGGGGACGGCGTCTGGACGAATTTTCACGTTAAAGATAAAAACTTACACGCGTGGTATTATGGGAGCGTGGCGGAGATATTGAAAAAAGATTTTGCCGATTCGCCATTTTTTGGCGAATACGAGCGGCTTGTAAATACGATTTTCGGAAAGGAGCAACGAAATGAACAGTAAACTTGAAAACGGCGTGCTTACGATATTTCTCTCGGGCAGGATAGATTCTTCGAGTGCCGATTCGGTCGAAAAGGAAATAAACGAGATACGTGAAAAATCGACTTTTGACAGCATCGTGCTTGACGCGGACGGACTTGAGTACGTTTCATCCGCAGGGCTTCGCGTGGTGTTAAGACTTAAAAAGGCAGAGCCTACGCTTTGCGTTATAAACGTTAATTCCGAAGTGTACGAGATATTCGAGATGACGGGCTTTACCGAAATGATGGATATAAAGAAAGCGTACCGTCGTTTGTCTTTGGATGGCGCGGAACTTATAGGTCAGGGCGCAAACGGCAAAGTTTACAGGATAAACGACGACACGATAGTCAAGGTGTATTTGAATCCGGACAGTTTCGGCGATATTCAACGTGAAAGAGATCTCGCCAAAAAGGCTTTCGTTCTCGGGATACCGACTGCTATTTCTTACGATATAGCACGCGTCGGCGAAGGTTACGGAACGGTGTTCGAGATGCTTAACGCTAAGTCGTTTGCAAAACTCATTGCCGAAGAACCGGACAAAATAGATTATTACGCAGGTCTTTCCGTGGACCTTCTCAAAAAGATCCACGGCACGATCGTAAAGCGCGGCGATATGCCGGATATGAAGGAAGTCGCGCTTAAATGGGCGGAATTCGATAAAGATTATCTTCCGAAGGAAACAGGCGATAAACTGTACGAAATGGTAAATGCGGTCCCGCAGGACGATCATATGATGCACGGCGACTATCACGTCAAAAACGTTATGATGCAGGACGGCGAAGTGCTTTTGATAGATATGGATACCCTTTGCGTGGGTAATCC
>JAGAEX010000046.1 GCA_017612915.1 Clostridia bacterium
GACTGTTTTAAAGTACATATTTCATACTTCAAAGATTTTGACAGAAACTTTCAAAATAACAAAATATTTTGTCTTATTTCCTTCTATTCAGTTTTTAAACAACGTTCCGTCAACAGCGGTTGACGGTTGCCATAAACGAGCTCTCGCTCGCGACAGCCTACTAATAATACCATAGTCCCTTTTTTAAGTCAAGCATTTTTTTAAGGTTTTTAAAGATTTTTTTAAGATTTTTGCAATCTTTTTTCGCCCCACAAAATATTGTGTATTCCATGGCAGGCATAACACAATTTTTTGTGCTTGACCGTTGTAAATCGTTTGAAAAAATCTTACGATTTAAGAACTCGGCATCAAAAGCCCCTTGAATTAGGTAATTGTGATTATAAACGAAAACCGTTTTAAAGTCAACGATTTTATGAAAAAAATCGATATTATTTTTAATTTTTTTCCCGAAGCATTTTATACAATATATAATATATATAATAATTCCTTTCCGAAAAGGCGCGAAAATCTCACCAGACCATCCGTTTTTCTTTATTCTTAAAATAAATTATGGTATAATAATCAATATGAAACGCGTTTTGATAACCGGCGCTTACGGCGGAATGGGCTACGCCACCGCGAAACTGCTTGCCGAAAAGGGGTTTACGGTGTTCGCTCTCGATAAAAACATAACCGCACCCGAAAAAAATATTATCCCCGTAGAAACGGACTTGACCGACGCGGAAAGCGTACGGCTGGCTTTCAATACGATAAGATCGCAGACGGACGAACTGTTCGCCATAATACATTTTGCCGGCATATATCGGCTTGACTCTCTCGCGGAAATGAGCGAAGATCGATTTACCGGAATATTCGACGTAAACCTTTTCGGCGCGTACAGGATAAATAAAACGTTTTTGCCGTTGTTACGGCAAGGCGGAAGAATAATTATCACGACGAGCGAACTCGCCCCCATCACCCCACTGCCGTTTACCGGAATATATGCGTTAACCAAGTCGGCGCTCGACAAATACGCCTGTTCTCTGCGTATGGAATTACAACTTTTGGGAATAAGCGTTTCCGTCTTGCGCCCCGGCGCGGTCCGAACGGGGCTTTTGCCCGTTTCCGCAAAAGAACTCGACGATTTTTGCGAGAATACGAAAACTTACGCTTATAACGCCGCAAAGTTTAAAAAGATAGTAAACAGCGTGGAGTCGAAAAGCGTTTCTCCCGAAAAGATCTCCGGAATCGTTTTCCGCGCGCTAACCGCCCGTCGCCCTAAATACGTTTACAACGTAAATCGAAATTTTTCGTTGCGGTTTTTAAATGTTTTGCCCGTAAAGTGGCAGACGAAAATCATAGGAAAGATTTTAAAGAAATAAATACGCGTAAAAAGTTTAACGCGGCGTTTGCAAAAAGCAAGCGCCGCGTTTTTCAATAACGTTGCCGATAGGCGGGTTTTTATCCCGTCCTTTTGATTTTTCGTGTTCTATCCGATCGATCCGTTAAAAACGCCGTCGGCGTATCTGACCGTTTCCATCGCGTCTTTGGCGTATTTGTCCGCGCCCATTTTGTTCGCGTATTCTTCGGTCAGGACTGCGCCGCCGACCACGACCTTGCACCACGGCGCACGGCTTTTTACCAACGCGACGGTCTTTTCCATAGCGGGAACGGTGGTCGTCATTAAAGCCGAAAGCCCCAAAAGCGGCGCACGCCTTTTTACCACTTCGTCCAAGATCTTCTCCGGCGGCACGTCTTTACCTAAATCTATAACGTTAAAACCGTAATTTTCCAAGAGCAGTTTTACGATATTTTTACCTATATCGTGTATATCGCCGAATACGGTCGCCAAAACGAAATCGCATTTAACGCTTCCCGTTTTCGCGGCGGATCTTTCCTTTATTATTTCAAAAGCCGCTTTAGCCGCTTCCGCGCTCATCAACAGTTGCGGAAGATACACTTTTTTTTCTTCGTAACCTTTGCCGACAGTATCGAGCGCGGGGATTATCTCTTCGTTAATAACCGCCAAAGGCTCGGTACACTCTAAAAGCTTTTTCACAGAGTCCGCCGCCTGATCTTTTAATCCTTTGATTATCGCCGTTTTAAGTCCATCGACTTCTCCCGTGTGCGCGGGGGGCGTGGGGGCTGCCGCGATCTCGTTTTTCGCCGCGAACGATATATATTCCGTAAAATTTGCGTCCTTTCCGGTAAGCGCGCTAAACGCTTTTACGCTTTTCATAACGGGCGCGGAGAAGGGATTTATTATCGCCATATCGAGCCCGTTTCCAAGCGCGAGCGTTAAAAACGCAGCGTTGAGCGATTCTCTGTCTGGCAGTCCGAAAGACACGTTTGAAACGCCGAGCGACGTTTTACAGCCCGTTTTTTCCTTTATAAGTTTTAGCGCGTCAAGCGTAACTTGCGCGGCAAAGGGGTTTGCGGAAACGGTCATACAAAGGGTATCGAAAATAATATCTTCCTTATTGACGCCGTATTTTTCCGCTTGTTTTAATATGTTGAGCGCGATCTCGAGCCGCCCTTGTGCGGTTTCGGGAATTCCGCTCTCGTCGAGCGTCAGCGCGATCACCGCGCCGCCGTACTTTTTAACGATAGGAAACACCGTTTCCATACTCGCTTTTTTGCCGCTTACGGAATTGACGAGCGGTTTGCCGTTATACAGCCTTACCGCCCTTTCCATAGCGACGGCGTCCGAAGAGTCTATCTGCAGCGGCAAGTCGATCACCGCTTGCAGCCCAGCAACGATTTCCGGCAAAACGGTTTTTTCGTCTATATCGGGAATACCGACGTTGACGTCGAGAACTTCCGCACCGCTTTCCGCTTGCGCCACGCCTTCTTTTAATATATAGCCGTTGTCGTTTTCAACGAGCGCTTGGCGAAACCGCTTTTTTCCCGTCGGGTTTATTCTTTCGCCTATAACGACGGGCTTAAAACCGAATCTTACTTCGTGCGAATACGACGAAATTCTCGTAAGACGTTTGGGCGTTATTTCTTTTGCGGGAATATCCTTTACCGCTTGCGATAAAAGTCTGATATATTCGGGCGTAGTGCCGCAGCATCCGCCGACTATCCGCGCGCCGCGCATTACGGCTTTTTTGACGCCTTCCGCGAAATCCGCCGCCGACAAGTCGTAAACCGCCTTGCCGTTCTCGTTTTTCGGAATCCCCGCGTTAGGCATAAATATCACGGGCAACGAAGAACACTCTGAAAGTTCGTCCGCCACCCCCATAAGGTCGTCAGGCCCGTAAGAACAGTTGACGCCTACGGCGGTAACACCCAAGCCTTCAAGCATCGTTGACATAGCGGCGGGCGTCGCGCCCGTCATAAGTTTTCCGTTTTTTCCATAAGCGTTGGAAACGAAGATGGGAAGATCGCAATTTTCTTTTGCCGCGATAACCGCCGCCTTCGTTTCGTAACTGTCGTTCATCGTTTGAATAAATATTATCTCCGCGCCGTATTTTGCGCAGAGTTTGATCGTTTTGGCAAAAACGCCTACCGCTTCTTCAAAAGCAAGATCGCCGAAAGGCTCTAAAAGTTTGCCGGTAGGGCCGATATCCGCCGCAACGAATTTCTCCTGCGTTCCGGCGGACAAATCCCTTGCCGCCTTTACGTTGCGGATCGCGGCGGCGATAACTTCTTCAAGTTCGGCGTCATTAAAATGCATAGAATTCGCGCCGAAAGTATTTGCGGAAACGACGTTACTGCCCGCGTCGTAATAGGCTTTATGCAGGCCGATAAGCGTTTGGGCGTGGGTGATATTCCACCTTTCGGGCATTTCGCCGACTTTAAGCCCCGCTTTATAGAGTTCCGTACCCGTTGCGCCGTCAAGCACTACGATATTGTTTTTAAGAAAAGTCCTTATATCCATTTTATCTCCGATATCCGCAATCGTTTTTGCCGCAGTTTTCGCAACCGCATTTGTCGTTTACACGATCGCCGTTTATAGCCGCGAACGCCGTAACCGATTTTGAAGGCGACATCATAAGACTGTCGTTTAATGTAAGCCCCAGATTTTTTTGCGGGTTTAACAGCCCGAAAATATCTTTTTGCGCGTCAAGCGGCAAATCTCCGTAACCCGCCGAAAATCTCGGCGACAGTTTTACGCCGCGCGTCTTTTCGTAGTCTTTAATAAAAACTTCGATAAAAGTTTCCACCCGCTCCGCGCCGAGCGCCTGTAAAACGAGCGCCCTTACGGGATCAATCTCCGTATATTTTTTTATAAGCCTGTCTATGCCGATACCGATCGTGCAGGCAAAGATAAGCGCGGATTCCGCTCCGAAAAGCGCGGTGGCGAGATTTTTGCTTTTAAGCGTGAACACGGAAAGATCCGTTTCGTCGTTTTTTACCGTAACGGGCGTTTCGGTAAAGCAGACGGCAAAATTTACGGCGTTTTCCTTTTCACACTCCGTCAAACAGTCGTCTATAAGCGTTTTCAAGTCGGCGTCGGTTTTTTTTGCACCAGCATAACGCATAACTTCGCCGTAATCAACAGGCGCGCCCGAATATGTCTTTATCTCCGTTTTACACACTTTTATTTGCCTAAAATACCTGTTAAATTTTCCATAATTTTTTTTGCGACGTCGGGTTTATTCATCGTGTAAACGTGAACGTTTTTCACGTTGTTCGCATAAAGGTCTATAATCTGGTCGGTCGCGTAAGCGATACCCGCCTGTTTCATCGCAAGAGGATCGCTCCCGAACCTATCTACAAGACTCTTGAACCTTCGCGGCATAAACGAACCGGAAAGATTTATCGCCCGCTCCACTTGCTTTGCGCTCGTTATAGGCATAATACCGGCGATTATCGGTATATCGATGCCCGCTTCGCGTATTTTATACAAGAACGCGTATAAAAGGTCGTTATCGAAAAACATCTGCGTAGTCAAAAAGTCGCATCCCGCGTCCACCTTTTCTTTTAAATGTGCTATATCGTCTTTACTCGTTTCGCTTTCGGGGTGTTTTTCGGGATAGCACGCACCGCCTATACAAAAATCCGCGCCGCTGTTTTTTATTTCGCGAATTAAATCGACTGCGTATTTATAATCCCAACGACTCCTGTCGTCGTTTTTTTTGTCTTCGGGAATATCGCCGCGGAGCGCCATAACGTTTTCTATGCCGCTCTCCATCATATCTTTAATGCGTTCTTTAACGGTATTTTTATCGGAAGAAACGCAGGTCAGATGCGCCAGAGTTTCCACGCCGTACGTTTTTTTGATGTTTTTCGCTATTTCGAGAGTGTATTTGCTCGTTCCGCCGCCCGCGCCGTATGTAACGCTCACAAAAGACGGTTTAAGCGCCGCTATTTTTTCCGTCGCATCTTTCACGCTGTCGAAAAGATCTTCGTTTTTGGGCGGAAACACTTCAAAAGAAAGCGACAACTCTTTTCTATTTAAAATCTCGGTCAGTTTCATAAAAATACCTTTATCCGTTCGTTGTTTTTAAAGTATATCATTTTATTCGCTTAAAGTCAATGATACTATAATCGCCTTTAACGAAAACGATTGACAAACGCCGTAAAAACAGGTATGCTTTAAATAGCGTTTGAACTTTGTGTGATCTTTACACCAAAGCGTAGCAGGGGAAGTACGGTGAAATCCCGTCGCAACGGTCATTACGGTTAAAGTCCGAATGCCTGCCAAACGTTAAAGGCTGTTTCTCGGGCGAAAGGAGAAAAGAACAGTCTTTTATTTGCGTACTTTTTCAGCGCCCGATCGTCGGGCGTTTTTTATTTTAAAAATTCAAAGGAGATGCTTATGAAAAAAATTGTTGCTTTAATTTTGTGTGTTGTGTTTGCGTGCGCGCTTCTTTGCGGATGCGATAACGTAGGTAAAACGGTCGTGTTGAAACCGCAAGACGATTTCGTCGGGAAAACTTTATCCGAATTTATGCAATCAGAAAAAGACCAAGGCAAACTTGACTTCGTTATTGAAAACAGTATGGTCGTTTCTATCGACGGGGTTAAAAACACGACTAATACTTATTGGATGCTTTATACCGACGACGCGGCAAATTCAAACGACGCATGGGGTACGATCGAATACGATGGCAAAACTTATGCTTCGGCAACGCTCGGCGCGGAATCTCTCGTTATAGCAAGTGGCCGCACGTATATCTGGGTATTTACTAAGTTCTGACAATGCGTGCTACCCGTTTTATAACCGCAACGGCGCTTTATACCGCGCTTTTAATTGGCATACAGTTCGCGCTTTCGGGGGTAGCGGGCGTGGAACTCGTTACCGTTTTTCTTCTCGCCTTTTGTTTTGCGACAGGCGTTAAAGCGGGAGTTACGGTCGCCGTGTGTTTTTCTACGATACGCTGTTTTCTTTTTGGGTTTTACCCGACGGTCATTATACTGTATCTCGTGTATTATACGGGATTTGCGTCGTTTTTCGGTTTTTTAGGAAATAAATTCGATCGCAAAATTACTTTCCCCGCGTTTTTATTGGTAGTAATATTATCTACGGCGTTTACCGCGATCTTTACTTTAGTTGACGACTTGATAACGCCGCTCTTTTACGCATATAGCGCAAGCGCGACCGAGGCGTATTTTTACGCTTCGTTGCCGTTTATGTTATCTCAGTGTATATGTGCGGCGATTTCCGTAAGTGTTTTATTCGTTCCGCTCTGCAAAACATTGATTTTCGCTTTTGACATCACTCCATTACTGCCACCGCTCCCTGTATTTCACCGTGCCTGTGCCGGTGATCGTCATCGTTCCGGTCCTCGGAATAAGGAATTTACTGTTTACGTTGTAATACTGCATGATATCCGTTGAACCGACAACCGCTGTCTGGTTATCAAGGTCAATCACCATATCACCGACCGGAAGTGATGAAAAGGTGATCGTCCTGCCGTCCAGTGCATAACTCTGATTGCTTGCCGCGCTTCCGGATACTGTGCGTTCAATGCGCATCAGCGGCGGGGCATCCCCCAGGGCCACAAACTGCGTACCACACGCAACAGACCTTTCGGCTTTGCTGATCCAATACGGGTCATCAAAGCACGTGAAAACAAGGCGCAGTTTGCTTTCCCACCATTGGCGGGTTGACGGGGAAGGCCGTTCCGTACATACGCACATTAAGTACCGGTTCGGGTCTTCCGGCAGTTCAAGACGGTATTCACGGTCATTCTTGGCCCACTTCGTAATATTCATGATGGCTTCATGCCGGTTGACCTTGTTGTCATCCAGGATGGCAAACGTGACGGTTACCGTCCGGGTGCCACCGTTCATGCGCAC
>JAGAEX010000047.1 GCA_017612915.1 Clostridia bacterium
CGTAAACGTTCTTTATCTGAACGTCGAGTTTAGGTCCGTAAAACGCCGCTTCGTCGTCCGCTTCCACGTAATCGAGACCGATATCGTCCAAAATCTTTTTCATAAGCGATTCGGTTTCGTTCCACGCCTTGTCGTTATCTATGTATTTTTCTTTATTTTCCTTGCCGCGTTTGGAAAACCTAAAAGTAACGTCCCCTTTCATACCGAGACATTCAAGGAAATAATAACTTAAATCGAGACAGCGCTTAAACTCTTCTTCCACCTGTTCGGGGCATATCCACAGCGGGAACGCTCCGGCGTATTTTTCGATAAGCAAAGCAAGCGTTCTTTCATAACAGCCGATAGACGAACGGTGTATGACGAACGGATACTGCTTTTCGCCGTTTTCGTCTATATAAGTCATCTCGAAAGAGTGCGCCGCGGCAAAGTCAAGTTGAATAGTGATTAACGTGTCTTCTTTACCGTAAACGTTCTTTATCTGCACGTCGAGTTTAGGTCCGTAAAACGCCGCTTCGTCGTCCGCTTCTACGTAGTCTAACCCGATGTCGTCTAAAATCTTTTTCATAAGCGCTTCGGTTTCGTTCCACGCTTTGTCGTTGTCGATATATTTCGCCTTATTGCTCTTTCCCCTTTTACTGAAACGGAAACTTACGTCGTCTCTCATACCGAGACATTCAAGGAAATAATACGAAAGGTCAAGACAGCGCTTGAACTCCCCTTCTATCTGCTCTGGCGTACAGACGATATGACCGTCGGAAAGGGTGAACTGTCTTATACGGATAAGCCCGTGCATTTCGCCGCTCGCTTCGTTACGAAATTCCGTCGCCGTTTCGCTGTATCTGCACGGCAGTTCGCGATAACTTTTAAGACCGTTCTTATAAATCTGGTACTGGAACGGACAGGTCATCGGACGAAGCGCCATCGCTTCGGGCGAATTTTCGTCGCCGATTATGAACATTTTATCGCGGTAGTGATCCCAATGCCCCGAAATACGGTAAAGATCGTTCTTCGCCATATTCGGCGTTTTGGTTATCATAAAGCCGCGCTTTTCTTCTTCGTCTTCCACAAAACGCGAAAGTATCTGCAATATCTTCGCGCCTTTCGGCATTAAAATCGGTAAGCCCTGACCGATAACTTCTTCGGTCATAAAGATACCCAGATCCCTGCCGAGTTTGTTGTGGTCGCGCTTTTTGGCTTCTTCAAGTGCAACGAGATAATCTTCGAGTTCGGATTTTTTCTCGAACGCCGTGCCGTAAATTCTCGTCAACATTTTGTTCTTTTCGTCGCCGCGCCAGTATGCGCCCGTTATCGAAGTAAGTTTAAACGCCTTTATCCTGCCCGTCGAAGGAAGGTGCGGACCACGGCAGAGATCCATAAAATCGCCCTGCTTATAAAAGGAAATAACGCTGTCCTTCGGCAGATCGTTTATAAGTTCCACTTTATACGGCTCGGAAAAATCGCGGAAGATCTTAAGCGCGTCCTGACGGCTGTAAGTAAAACGTTCGATAGGCAGGTCGCTCTTTATTATCTCCTTCATCTCGTTTTCTATTTTCGCAAGGTCGTCGCGGGTTATGGGCGTTTTAAATTCTAT
This sequence comes from Clostridia bacterium, assembly GCA_017612915.1. GTDB lineage: Bacteria > Bacillota > Clostridia > Christensenellales > Borkfalkiaceae > UBA1259. The sequence continues at coordinate 1,592 of JAGAEX010000047.1, forward strand.
ATCGTAATAAAAACCGTTTTCCACGGTAGGACCTATGGCGAGTTTACTGGTCGGGAATATGTTTTTGACCGCCTGCGCTAAAACGTGCGCCGTGGTGTGGCGGTAAACCTGCAAGCCTTCTTTATCCTTTAAGGTCAAAATCTTAACTTCGCAGTCTTCCGTTAAAACGTACGACAAATCAACGAGTTTGTCGTTTACCTTGCCGCAAACCGCGTTCCTTAAAAGCCCTTCCGAAATAGCCGCCGCAACGTCTTTAACCGTCGAATTCGCCGCCATTTCTATAGCGCTGCCGTCGGGTAATGAAATTTTCATAACAGTTTCTCCTTAAATAAAAATCCTTACGGCTATACACCGTAAGGACGAAATAATTTCCGCGTTTCCACCTTAATTGCCGTAGCCGCTTTATCGCTACGACCGCTCTTTCCGAAATAAAGCGTTCGGCACGCTTGCCCCTATTAAGCGGTGGTTTCGCCTTTTTGCCGTTTACGGGCTTTCAGCCGCCGCCCGCTCTCTGAAAAAACGATAAAACGCTACTTGTCCGCCCTGACGGGCTTTTAATTGTGAGTATATGATATACCCTTTTTACCCGTTTGTCAACCTTTTTAAGCACTTTTTAAAAAGACGCGTTGTTTCCCGCAAAATACACTCTGTCGCCGTAAAAATCTTTAAGATATTTCTCGTCGGTCGGCGGAAGAGTGCCGCGGATCTCAACTTCACCGCAGTTGGATAAAAGCACTTCGCGGACTATCTCCCCGTCTTCGCCGCCCAAAAGAGAACAACGCTTTAACCTGCGGTAATAATTGTCATAAACCTTGCAGTCGTCGATATAAGTCCTTTTCTTTTTGTTTTCCAAAAGATAGGAAACGAAGTCTTTAAGTTGCGAGCCGATAAACGCGGCGGGCATATACTCGGCTATATCTTTCCATTTCTTACGTAACGGTTTCATCCTAAAATTAAACACTCCGTCTATCGCTGCGTCTTTAAGCGTTTTTATTCTGTCGAACGCGTACTTTTTGTCTTCCGCAAGATCCGCCGCGATCAAACTTGCAAGCAGGATCTCGCGCTCCGTATCGGAAAGTCCCGCCACCTTTACGGCAGTGGTAAAGTATTTGTATTTATACCCTACGGCGATAACTTCGGCTACTCTGTCCGCCACTTCCGCAAACAGGATATCCGAATAATATTCGGGGCAGTCAAAAGAAAGATTACACCTTTTATACTGCGTTTTTATACACACCGCGGTATCCGTTTTAGCCGTAAGTTCGGACACCGAGTTTTTAATATATTCCAAACCGTTTAAGCCGGTAATATCGTCGGTTATGCAAATCGTTGCCATACTCTTATAGTTTATGCCTTACCTTGATTTTTATTTACTTTCAACGCGAAACTTTTTTGATTTCCGCCTTTTATCGCCCTGTATATCCATTTCCACGTCTCGGAAAACACTATCATACTCGAAGAAACGACCAGACACCTTATCCATAAAACGGCGCTCATCGGCTCGACGGCAAACGGCTTATACAGCATTTGCACGATAATAAAATGCACCAGAAACACACCCGTAAAAGTCGCCAGCATTATCTTGTTTTTGCCTATGTTTTTAAGCACGCTTTCCGCGCCGAGTTCACGGCAGTTAAAGGCGTTGAAAAGTTGAAAACATATAAACAAAGTAAACGTCGCCGCCGACTTTTCGTTTTCCGCCGCACCCAGAAAATTATACAGGGTTTGCGCGAGCATTACTCCCCCCACGAACAAACCGGTTACGAGTATCTTTATGAACGCTTTTTTACCCACTATTCTGCTGTTTCTTTCCACGGGTTTAAGACGCATAAGGTTGTCGGACGGCGGTTCAAGCCCCAAAGTCAGCGCGGGCGGGCCGTCCATTATCACGTTTATCCATAACAGTTGCAGCGTGTTAAAGGGCAGGTTCAGTCCGAGTATCGCCGAAAAGGTTATGAACGTCAGCGCGGCGATATTTACCGACAGTTGAAAAAGTATAAACCGTTGCAGGTTTTTATAGACGTTTCTGCCGAAAGCAACCGCTTTAACGACGCTTAAAAAGCCGTCGTCCAAAAGCACCACGTCCGCCGCCTCCTTTGTTATCTCGCTGCCGCTTTTTCCCATCGCTATCCCCACGTCGGCGTGACGGATCGCCGGCGCGTCGTTTATTCCGTCCCCCGTCACGGCGACCACTTCGCCGCTTTTCTTTAACGCCTTTACTATTTTTAGTTTTACTATGGGCGTACTTCGCGCGACGACCGTGATTTTTTTGAGCGCTTTAACGAGTTCTTCTTCGCTCATTTTCTCGATATCGGTGGCGAGAACGGCGCTCTTTTCCCCTTCCGCTATACCGAGTTCCTTTGCAACGGCAAGCGCGGTCGTAAGATTGTCGCCCGTAAGCATCTTGACCTTTATACCCGCCCTCTTACAACTCGCCACAGCGTCTTTCACGTCCTTTCTGACGGGATCGGTAAGCGCGGCGAATCCGTCGTAAATAAAAGGCGGTCCTTCGTTTTCTTTAAGCGCGGCTTCGATATCGTTTTCGCTAACGCGTCCGTAATCGAAATGCGCGAAACACAGCACCCTTCTCGCATTGACCTGGTGGACTTTTATTGCCGAAAAAAGCCGCGCTTTTTGCTCCTTCGTCAAATTGCAAAAAGGTATCACCTTTTCGGGCGCGCCCTTTATATACACGCGCGCCCCGCCGTCGGTTTTGACCGCGGTTATCATATACTTTTTTTCGGAAGAAAAATGCTCTCGGTAAACCACGGGAAACTGCTTTCGCATATCGGTTTTCACTCCGCGAACACCAGCCGCTTTTAACAGCGCGCATTCCGTTCCGCTGCCGAAAAACACCCCTTTTTCGGTCTTTTCCGCGATGGAATTAAGTACGAAATTTTCTAAAATCACTCTCTTATACGCCCCTTTTTCGTCCACGCAGAAATCACTGCCGCACACCGATTCCACCGCCATTACGTTTTCGGTGAGCGTACCCGTTTTATCCGAACAGATAACGCTGACCGCGCCCGTCGTTTCCGTAGCTATCATCTTTTTTATAAGCGCCTTTTCTTTGGCAAGTCTTATCATATTCAAAGCGAGCGACACCGCGACGATGGTAGGAAGTCCTTCCGGCACAGCCGCGATTATAAGCACTATGCAGGAAATAAACAACTCGGAAACACTGTCGAAAGTTACACCGTTAAGCACTATAAGCCTTACGAGCGAAGTCGCGAACACCACACCGGCGCACGCCGCGCCTATCGCCGTTACCGTCTTACCGAGTTTGGCGAGTTTTTTATTTAACGGCGAATCTTCTGGTATATCGGTGGAAAGTTCACCCGCTATTTTACCTATCTCGGTGTTATCCCCCGTCGCCGTAACGACGAACGCCCCGCGCCCGCCCGCAACGAAAGTTCCCGAATACACGCAGTTCACCCGCTCGGCCAAATGCGCCCCCGCAGGCAATATCGCCGCGGCGTCCTTTTCTACCGAACGGCTTTCACCCGTCAAAGCCGATTCGTCGATAGACAGCGATTCGCACTCGATAAGCCTGCCGTCTGCAACTATTTTGTCGCCGCTTTCCACTAAAACGATATCGCCTACGACAAGATCTTTGCTCGGGATATAATCTGCCCTGCCGCCCCGAACCACCTTTACCGCAAGCCCGTCCGACACGTTTTTCAACGCATTGAACGCTTTTTCCGAACTGCCTTCCATAATAAGAGTGATCGCTACAGACAAGACCACGGCGGCGAGTATGCCGAAACACTCGGTAAAGTCCCCGACGCCCGTTTTTATCAGTTTCCCCATGTTCGCGCCGAAGGTTACGGTAAACCCGACTAACAGTATCAGGAGCATAGGTTCTTTTATCGCGGCGAATATTCTTGCGAATAAACTTTTAGCGGTTTTTTTCGTGAGTTCGTTCTTGCCGTATTTTTTCGCGCGCAGTAAAACTTCGCTTTCTTTAAGCCCGTTTTTTGCGGAATCCAATCGTTGCAGAGCGACGCCCGTACTAATTGCGTGATAATTCATTAAGGCAAACACCCCCTATCGGTAAAAATTATGCGTAAAACGCATAATATATGATTTTATAAATGGACAAAAATTTTATTTTATGTTAAAATTTTATCGTAAAAATTTTTACAGGGAGTTTGTACTGTTTTATGAGCGAAGTTTTTAAAGTGGATATCAAAGGTTTTAAAGCGGAACTACCCGTTCTCACCCTTCCTTCGGGCGTAAAAATCGCCTTCTTCAACCTTCACGGCGCGCCCGCGATGACCGAACATTGCGGAAAAGAGATCGCTAAACTCGCGCAAGGCGCGGAAGCGATAATCACCGCGGAATCAAAAGGTCTTCAACTCGCGCACGTGGTAGCGCGCGAACTCGGACACGAGTTTTACGCCGTGGCGAGAAAATCCAAAAAATTGTATATGCAGGACGGCATCGAAGTAAAATACGGTTCCTCCATTACGACGGGCAAAGCGCAGGAACTTTTCCTGTCCAAACACGACGAAGAAGTTATCCGCGGCAAAAAAGTCGCGATCGTGGACGACGTGGTTTCGACGGGCGAAAGTTTAAAAGGACTTGAAGAACTCGTATCAAAAGCGGGCGGCATTATTTATAAAAAACTGTTCGTTCTCGCCGAAGGCGACGCCAAAGACCGCAAAGATATCGAATATCTCGCAACGATCCCCCTGCTTTGATCCCGATTTACACAAAATATGAACATATTGATCGTTGACGACGAAAGAGATCTGGTAAGCGCCCTTTCGGCAATTTTAAAACAGCATAATTACGCGGTTGACTGCGCGTATAACGGAGAAGACGGCTTGGAATTCGCCATGTCCGGAATTTACGACGTGGTGATTTTGGACGTTATGATGCCGAAAATGGACGGGTTTGAAGTATTGAAGCGCATAAGAACGAAGAACATAACCACGCCCGTTATAATGCTGACCGCAAAATCCGACGTTTCGGACAAAATCGACGCGCTGAACGGCGGAGCGGACGACTATATAACCAAACCTTTCGACGCGCAGGAACTTATCGCCCGCATAAAGGCGCTTTTAAGGCGCGGGGCGAAGATCGCCGACAACTCTTTAAAAGTCGGCAACACCATTTTAGACCGCGACACTTACGAGATAGTGGCAAACGGCAAAAAAATATCGCTCGGCAAAAAAGAATTTCAGATCCTTGAGATCTTGATGCTGAACGCCAATAAGCGCGTGGAGAAAGAGCGGCTTATAGAAAAAATCTGGGGATACGATTCCGAAGCGGAATACAACACCGTGGAAGTTTACGTATCCTTTTTGCGTAAAAAACTTGCGGCAATAAATTCCGACGCGGAGATCCGTTCCGTACGCGGAATAGGATACACGGTGGGCGCTAAAAATGGTTAAAACCGCTCAAAGAAGATTCATTTTTATAACGTTATCCATACTTTTCGTGGTGTTCGCGGCGATCTTTGCTTTTATCTGGGGCATTAACACCAACGCTTTCGCGCGCGAAACCATGGGCGCGCTTTCCGACGCGGAACGCGCTTATAACGACGAAAACGACGCTATGCCTCCGCCCTTTTTCAGAAAATACGCGGTGATAGAACTGTCTTCTTACGCGGGTAACTACTATTTTTATTACGGCGAAGAAAATTTTACGCAGGACACCGTTAAAGCCGTGCTCGAAAAAGCCTTTTCTCACGGCGACGCGTTCGGCAACGTAGGGAATATTTATTTTAAAACCGTACGCTCGCCGAAAACAGTCGTGTTTATCGCAGATATGAGCGAAGAAGCGGAAAGAGTAAATTCCGCGCTTTTACAGACTTTATTGTTGCTCGGCATTTCCTTCGCGGCGCTCGGCGCGCTCGTATGTATTCTGTCCAACAAGGTCTTCGAGCCGATAAGACGCATACTTACCAAGCAAAAACAGTTCATATCCGACGCCAGCCACGAACTTAAAACCCCCGTTACGATAATTTCCGCAAACACCGAAGTTATCGCTACCGAAGAAAACAAGGTCTATACCGACGGCATAAAAAAACAGGTGGAAAGACTTAACTTTCTCGTAAACGACCTGTTGACGCTCGCCCGCCTTGACGAAGGCAATACGAAAATAATAAAAGAATCTTTCGATCTTTCCGGCGAAATTATGCAAACCGTACTCCCCTTCGACGCCGTAGTCTTCGAAAAGGGCAAGACTCTCAAATACGATATCGACGAAAACATTATTATCGAAGGTTCGAAAGATTCGGTCAGGCAAATAATAAACATACTTTTGGACAATGCGGTAAAATACTCGGCGGCAGGCGGCGAAATAAAAGTTTCGCTCAAAAAACAGGGCGGAAAAATATTGCTTTCCGTTTATAACGACGGAAGCCTTATACCCGAACAGGACGCGGAAAAGATCTTCGAGCGGTTTTACCGCGGCGATTCTTCAAGGGCGCGCGATTCCGGCGGAAACGGCTTGGGACTTTCCATCGCGAAAAGCATCGCCGTCGCAAACAAGTGGTCGATAGAAGCGGTGTCCGTGTTCGGCAAAAGTATGACTATAAACTTAACGCTTTAAAACTTCGGAGAATAAAATGACAATTACGAAAATATGCAACGTGGGAATAAACGACGGGAAAGTTTCCCTGTTCGAGGGGCAATACAAAGTGTCGGGTATGGCTTATAACTCGTACCTTATTAAAGACGAAAAGACCGCCGTTTTTGATACGGTGTGTTTCGAGTACGGCGCGACCTGGATCGACAACATAAGATCGGCGGACGCCGAACCGGATTTCCTTATCATAACGCACATGGAACCCGACCACTCGGCAAGCATCGCGCTGTTTATGAAGGAATTTCCGCGGGCAAAGATCGTCGCCAACGCTAAAGCGTTCAATATGATAAAAAACTTTTTCGGCGAAGACTTTGCGGACAGAAAAACCGAAGTAAAGGACGGCGATATCTTCTCGCTCGGAGAAACGGAACTATTATTCGTTGCCGCGCCTATGGTACACTGGCCGGAAGTGCAGATGATCTACGATAAAACGCATAAGATACTGTTTTCAGCCGACGCTTTCGGAAGGTTCGGCACGCGCGAAACGTCTGACGACCGGCAAGCCGAAACAAGACGTTACTATATCGGCATAGTCGGTAAATACGGTATGCAGGTGCAGGCGGTACTGAAAAAAATCGCGACGCTCGATGTTTCCGCAATTTACCCCTTGCACGGCGAAATAATTACGGAAAATCTCGGATATTATATAGGTCTTTACGACAAATGGTCGTCTTATACTCCCGAAGAACAAGGCACGGCGATAATATATACTTCCGTTTACGGAAACACCGAAAAAGCGGTAAGACTACTCGCGGACGAAATAAAAGATCTTACGGGCGTTACTCCCCCGCTTTATAACCTGTCGGAATGTGATATTTACGAAGCGGTCGCGGCGGCGTTCAGATATTCCAATGTCGTGCTCGCGACGACCACTTACAATATGGATATCTTTCCGTATATGAGCGATTTTATAGGCAGGCTTGCGGAACGTAATTTCTCTAACAGAAAGGTCGCTTTGATCGAAAACGGATCTTGGGCGCCGAACGCCGTAAAAGTTATGAGCGCGATGCTTGAAAAATGCAAAAATCTGACTTTCTGCGAAAACAAGGTCAAGATAGTTTCGGCGCTTACGGAAGAGAACGCTTTTACAATAAAAAATCTTGCAAAAGAACTGACAAAATAAAAAAAAGCATTGACGAACAGGCTTGGTTGCTATATAATGTTTCAGGCGTTAAAAGGAGAAACGGTTTTGAAGAAAAAAAGTCTTTCCGAACTTAAAAATTCCAAGCCGTTTTACGCCTTCGATATAGTCTTATATCTCGCTGTCGCGGCGTTTACGGTTTTGTCGTTCGTATTTGTTCTCGCAAACGGTAACAAGGGCGATTCGCAAGGATTCTTCGTGTTATACGAAAACGTCGTCGTTGCGGAATATTATTATTCGGACGGGAATTTAATCGTAAAAGACGAATACGCCGCTCATTTTAAGACGGACGGCGAAAAAGTAAGATTTTACCCCGACAAGAACGATCTTAACGATTACAACGATATCGTTATAGATAAGACGAATAAAACCGTAAGTATAGCCGACGCGACATGCGCGGGAAAAGACTGCACGACGCAAAAGGTTTCGGCGAGCGGAGGGTTTATTTACTGCGCTCCGCACGCCCTTAAAATAGTGCCGACGGGACTAACCGATCCCGTATCGGGTTAGGTGGCAAAATGAATACCCCTAAAAAAATCGTATCAAGCGGATTTCTCACTGCGTTCGCACTTATAGCGTTTATGCTCGAAAACCTGTTCCCGCCCCTTTTAGTCGTCGGCGGAAGGATAGGAATTGCAAACTTTTTCGTGCTTATCGCAGGAATATGTTGCGGTTTTTGGTACGGTTTTGCGGTACTTATACTGAAAGCCGTACTCGGAAGCCTTTTATCGGGCAACGCGAGCGCCGTCCTGTATTCCCTGCCTGCGGGCGCTATCGCTTATACCGTGCAGATGCTTATCGTATTGTATATGCCGAAAGCGAGCGTTGTTGCGGCAAGCGTGGTAGGCGGGGTGATAAACGCAAGCGTGCAAAACGCCGCGTTCTGTCTTATAACTTCCACGCCGGAATATATAGTTTATCTGCCTTACCTTGCGTTCGTCGGACTGATAGGCGGCGCAATAGTCGGAACGGCGGTCTTTATTACGATAAAATTCGTTCCGCTTAAAATTTTTCAACAAAAAACACAAGGAGACAACGGTGAAAATACTTGAACCAAAGCACTTCCCTTTCGGCAGCAAGATACACGGCACGAAACTGTCTAAAAACTGTCCGATAGAAAAAGCGCCTGCGCCCGCACGGGTGTATATCTCGGTAAGCCAGCATATCGGCGCGCCGGCTATTCCCGTAGTAAACGTCGGCGACAAAGTCAAAAAAGGCACTTTGATAGCGGAAGCGTCGGGCGCGATTTCCGCAAACGTCTTTTCTTCGGTATCGGGCACGGTGGCTGAAATCCGCGATATCGTAAACGGGCTTAACCAAAAACAGAAATATATAATCATCGACAACGATTTTAAGAACGAAGAAGAGTTTTTGCCCCCGCTCGGCGATTTCGAGCCGAATACCATTATAGAGCGCATACGTTTAGCCGGACTCGTCGGGCTCGGCGGCGCGGGATTTCCCACGGCGGTCAAACTTACGCCGAAAAACCCGCTCGACACACTCGTGATCAACGGCGCGGAGTGCGAGCCGTACCTTACCTGCGACCATCGGCTTATGGTGGAACGCACCGACGATATTTATAAAGGTATAAAATACGCGGCGCGCGCTTTGAACGTCAAAAAAATAGTCGTCGGTATTGAAAGAAACAAACCGAACGCGATCGAAGCGTTGTCGGCTTTCGACGATTTAGAAGTCGTAAGTCTGAAAAGACAATACCCTATGGGTTCGGAAAAACACCTTATTTACGTTACGACGGGTAGAAAAGTACCGACGGGTAAAATGCCCTTCGACGTAAACTGCTGCGTACTGAATATTAAAACGGTACTTGCGGCGTATTACGCGATAGAGAAAGACCGCCCGCTCACCGAAACGGTTCTGACCGTCAGCGGACGCGGAATAAAAGAACCTAAAAATTTACAAGTCGCTATCGGCACTCCCTTTTCGGAACTTATCGCATATTGCGGCGGAACGTCAGACGATACTGTACAGATAGTCGCCGGCGGACCTATGATGGGTAAAGCGCTCGTAAATCTCGACCAATACGTCAGAAAGACCGATTCGGGGATACTGTGCTTAAAAGCACACGAAACGTATGCCGAAAGCCCGTCAAACTGCATAAATTGCGGTCTTTGCGCGAGAAAATGTCCTATGCGGCTTATGCCGATGTACATTGAAAGTTTCGCTTTATCCGGCGATTTTAAAGAAGCGGAAAGATACGGCGCTATGAACTGTATCGAGTGCGGTCTTTGCGCTTACAACTGCCCCGCTAAACGCGCGCTCGTTCAAAGTATCGTTTACGCAAAAACAAAAATCAAGGAGATGAAAAATGGAAAATAAACTTATCTACTCTTCTTCTCCGCACATAAAAGCGCAAAGGACCACGCGCAGAATAATGATCGACGTGTGCATCGCTTTGCTGCCCGCGACCATTATGGGAATAATTTATTTCGGGCTGTACGCCCTTCTCCTCGTCGCGCTTTCGGTGGCGTTTGCCGTGATAGGCGAATATCTTTATCTTCTTATCGCGGGCAAAACCTTTAAAGAAATAACCGATCGGTTCGATTTTTCGTCGGTGGTAACCGGGCTTTTGATAGGTCTTACCATCGGCACGAACTATCCTTTTTACACGCCGATCTTCGGAAGTCTTTTCGCGGTAGTTGCCGTAAAAATGCTGTTTGGCGGCACGGGTAAAAACGTCGTCAACCCCGCTATTGCAGGAAGGGTGTTTATCTTTATATCCTTTCAATGGGCGGTCGGTGCGTGGCTCTTCCCCGCTATCGGCAGCGTGTTCGGTCAGACAGCGGAAACTTCCGCAACCGCGGTCGTAAACGTGTCGCAAGGTATTATTCCGAAACTTTCCGTTCTCGATATGCTGCTCGGTACGGGTATGCAAGGTTGTATAGGCGAAACGTGTAAGTTGGCGCTTTTAGCAGGCGGGATATATCTCGCTATCAGGCGAGTTATCAATATTATGTATCCGTTTATTTATATTGCGCTTGCGGGAATAACGACGGTCTTGATCTTCGGCTTTGATTTTGCCTTGTTTTTACCGTCAATACTTTCAGGCGGACTTATTCTCGGCGCTATATTTATGGCGACCGATTATACCACCACCCCGAACACCACTTTGGGAAATACCGTCTATTTCGTGTTTCTCGGCGTGCTGACGGCGGTTTTAAGATACGCGACCAATATGGAAACGGTATCATTTGCGATACTTTTAATGAACCTTACCGTTCCTTTAATAGATAAATTTATCCTAAATAAGCCTTTCGGCTACAAAAAGCCGCAAAAAGCGAAGGAGGCGAAGTAATGAAATTTTACAAGACCGTTTGGTTTAAATGTATTGCCTGTCTTCTCGTTATAGCGCTTATTTCCGGCGCGTCAATAACCGTGCTTGCAAACCTTTGGGAAGTTTCCGCAACGGAACGCACGGCGCGCGCTATCAAAAAAATCTACGGTGAAGAAAAAGAATATTCGGTAATTTTAGACGCCGACGGCGAAGACGAAATAATAGAATACGACGGCGTAGGGACTGTAAACAAAGTTTACGACGTGTCGGGAGATCTGCTTTTTAGAACGACAGGATATAAAGGATATAAAAACGGCACTATCACGCTTTGGATAAAAGCGGCTAAAAACGGCGAAACATACGCGATAGATAAAATCATTTTGCAGAGCGCCGAAAAACAGACGCTTATGAGCAAACTTTCGGGCGATTTTTACGACGGATTCAAACTTACGGACGTTACCGCCGCGTACAACGATAAATCCTTTTTCAGCGCGTCCGATAAAACGGCAACAAATTACAACCCCGTGTCGGGTGCGACCTATTCCGCGACCGCGGCAACAAACGCCGTCAACTGCGTTATAAGATACTTGGGGGGCGAAAGATAATGAAAACGAATTTCAAAAAGATAGCAAAAGACGGAATAATCTCGTCAAACCCCACGCTGAAACTCGTGCTCGGCACTTGCCCCACGCTCGCGCTTACTACCGCCGCGATGAACGGTATCGGTATGGGGCTCGCCGTAACCTTCGTTCTGATTTGCAGTAATATTCTCATCTCGCTTTTAAGAAAGGCTATTCCAAAGCAAGTCCGTATCCCAGCGTTTATTCTTATCATCGCGACCTTCGTTACGATAGTCAGGCTTGCGCTCGATTATTATTTGCCCGACATTTACGAAAGTTTGGGGTTGTATCTTCCGCTCATAGTCGTAAACTGTATTATTCTCGCGCGGGCGGAAAGTTTTGCGAGCAAAAACGGCGTTTTGGCGTCTGCGGCGGACGGGCTTTTTATGGGCATTGGATTTACGCTTGCGCTTACCACTATGGGCGCGGTGCGTGAAATTCTCGGCGCGGGTGCGATATTCGGCTATAAACTTTGGGATTTCTCAATAGGATTTTTCTCGTCGAGCGCGGGCGCGTTCTTTACCTACGCAATATTTATCGTGCTGTTCGCGCTTATTACCGATAGTATAGCGGAAAAAACGAAACTCGCCGAAAAGAATAACAACGGCGACTTCACCAAACCGATAGAGGAGGCGAAATAATATGGCTCAATTTTTAATGATAATCGTTTCCGCGGTATTTATAAACAACTTCGTCGTCGTGCAGTTCTTGGGCATCTGCCCGTTTTTAGGAGTGAGTAAAGACTTTAAGTCGGCACTCGGTATGGGGCTCGCCGTAACCTTCGTTATGACCTTGACCTGCCTTATCACCTACCCTATCTACACTTTCTTGCTCGTACCTTTAAAACTTGAATTTATGGAAATAATAGTATTTATTTTCATAATTGCATCCATCGTACAGATGATAGAAATGGTTTTAAAAAAATTCTCCCCCACGCTCTATAACGCGATGGGCATATATCTTCCGCTTATAACTACGAACTGCGCGGTTTTAGGCGCGGCGGAACTTGTTATCGACGGCGGGCAGATGGCCTCGCTTATCGGTATCACCGCGGCACAGATGAATATGGGCTATGCGGTGCTTTACGGGCTGTTTGCGGGGCTGGGATTTACTCTTGCTATCGTATTGATGAGCGGGCTTCGCGAAAAAATAGCGCGCTCACCTATTCCCAAAAAACTAAAAGGCTTTCCTATCGCTATGCTGACGGCGACTTTTATCGCTATGGCGTTTTACGTGTTTACGCTGATTTAAGGAGAAAAATATGGATAATTTACTTGCACAAATCAACTTAAATACTCTGTTTACGGTGGTCGGAATAGTCGCGGCGGTGGCGCTGGTCTTTGCCGTTCTTATAGTTATCGTTTCACATTTTACCGCGATAAAGACCGATGAAAAGGTCGAACAGATACAAGACCTTTTATCCAACGCCAACTGCGGCGGTTGCGGGTACGCGGGCTGCGCGGACTTTGCAAAGGCGGTTGCGGAAGGGAAAGCGGATATTTCCGCTTGCGGTCCGACTTCGCCCGAAAACAAGGCGAAAATTGCCGCCATACTCGGCAAAACCTTTTCGGGCGGCGAACTCTGCGCGTTCGTGCATTGTTCTGGCGGCGATCTTTGCGCCGAAAAATTCGACTACGTGGGAAATGGCGGTTGCACGGCTAAATGCTCGTTTGCGGGCGGAAATAAGGCGTGCGCGTTCGGCTGTTTGGGCGACGGGACTTGCGTTTCTGTCTGTGATTACGGAGCGATATCCGTTATTGGCGGCGTGGCAAGCGTCGATCGGAACAAATGTACCGCGTGCGGAAAATGCGTTAAGGCTTGCCCCAAAAACCTTATAGAACTTTTACCGAAAAATATAAAAGTCGCAGTTGCCTGTTCTTCGCTTTGTAAAGGAAAAGACGTTATGTCGGCGTGTAAAAGCGGTTGTATAGGCTGCGGGCTTTGCGCTAAAAACTGCCCTGAAAACGCGATAGAAATGGTGGATAATCTCCCGAAGATCGACTACTCTAAATGCACTGGTTGTTTGACCTGCGTAAATAAGTGTCCGAGAAAATGTATTTTTGAAGTAAAGTGATTTTTATTTAAAATAAATTGCGCCCGCCGCGTATCCGCGGCGGGCGCTTTTTCCGTTTCAGGTTTTAATTTTAAATATTCTCTTCTTTTATAATTTCGCCATCAAGTGTTTTAAGCGTCAACTTTTCGCCGTCTAAAACAAGATAACTTCTCGGCGTGTCGTTTTTAGGGAGAGATATAGAGCCTGAGTTTGCGACCACCACGCCGTTTTTACGCTCGATAAACCCCGTATGAAAATGCCCGTAAACGACTGCGTCAAAGCGAGTAGCAGGCAGATTATCTTTATTATAAATATGTCCGTGAGTGCAAAAAACCGTCTTATTCCCGACGATTATAACCGTATTATCGACAAAATCGAAGTCCGAAATAAGGGTATCAACGTCGCTGTCGCAGTTGCCCTTTACGACGATAAGTTTATCTTTAAGCCCGTTCAATATTTCCGCGACCGTCTGCGGTGCGTACTCTTCGGGAAAAGGATTTCTCGGCCCGTGATTATACACGTCGCCGAGAAGTATAAGTTTATCCCCTTTCTCCGCAATAAAACGCTCTCTGAGTTTTTCGGTACAATGCGCCGAGCCGTGAATATCCGATGCGATAAGTATTTTCATATTTTACCTTATAGCAAGTTGATGCCTTGCTTTTGATATTTTGCTATATCTTCTTCAGACCAAACAGACGCTTGGACTTCGCCGATATGCGCCTTTCTTAAAAGGAACATACAAAGCCTTGACTGTCCTATCCCGCCGCCGATAGTTAAAGGAAGCCTGCCGTTTATTATATCCTGACAATACGGGTTATCGAGTTTAAAATTTTCTTTGCGCTTTTTAAGTTGTTTTACAAGACTCTTTTCGTCCACCCTTATACCCATAGAAGATATCTCGAACGCAATACCTAAAATATCGTACCACAAGACTATATCGCCGTTAAGTTTCCAATCGTCGTAGTCCGCCGCCCTGCCGTCGTGCGGTGCGCCGTCTTTTAAATCCCAGCCGATTTGATACACGAAAATCGCGCCGTACTTTTTCGCCGCGGCGTTTTCGCGCTCTTTACGGGAAAGGTCGGGGTATTCCTTTTCAAGCATAGCGGTCGAAATAAAAGTGATATCTTTGGGAAGTTCACGCGCCACGGCGGGATACTTCGCGCCGACTTTCGCCGCCGTCTTTTTTATTGCTTTATAAACGCTTTTTACCGTCTTTTTAAGATAAGAAAGTTTACGCTCTTCTCTCGTTATTATCTTTTCCCAATCCCACTGATCCACGTAAACGGAGTGGATAGCGTCCAGAGTTTCGTCGCGACGAATAGCGTTCATATCTGTATAAAGCCCGCTCCCCGCGCTAAACCCGTACTTTGCAAGCGCGTTTCTCTTCCATTTGGCGAGCGACTGAACTATCTCCACGTCTTTATTAAGCGTTAAAACGTCGAACTTTACCGCTCTTTCCACGCCGTTAAGGTTATCATTGAGACCCGTTGAAGGTTCCACGAAAAGGGGTGCGGAAACGCGCGTTAAATTGAGCGCTTTCGCAAGTTCTTTTTCAAATTCGTCTTTTACGAATTTTATCGCTTGTTCCGTTTCTATTAACCCTAAAGCCGATTTGTATTGCATAAATTTACTCCTTGGTATCCGGTAGATCCCGTTCTTTATCGTTTTCGTCTTTCGGCACGACTTCGACTATTACGGAGTTGAACGCGCCGACCGTTTTGAACTTTTTATCTAAAAGCGCTAACACCGCGTACCACGCCGCGATAAAGCCCCCGCTTAAAACGAGTATCCATATCTCGTTTTTTATTAACAGATAATTTACGAGAACGGAAAGCCCGATAAGCATAAGCGGAATAAAAAAAACCAAAAGCACGCCTAAAAATCTACCGTTTTCCGACCGTTCCACTATAACCGTGTCGCCTAACTTCACACCCGATTGAGTTTTGGCGTAAAACTCCGACTTGCCCGTTCCGTCATTAAAAACGCAAAGTCCGCAACCGGCACACTCTTCCCTTTTATCCACCGAAACGACTGTCGTTCCGCCCTTTATTTCGGTAACAACGCCCTTTTCACGCATTATTTCAAGTGCTCCGAAAGTTCGTCCGCACAAACTTCCTTTTCTTCGCCGCTTGTCATATTCTTTAATTTGACGATCCCGCGCGAGAGTTCGTCCGAACCGATTACCGCAACGTATTTTGCGCCTAACTTGTCGGCGTACTTAAACTGTGCTTTAATGCCGCGATTCATATAATCGGTGTCGGCAATAATGCCTTTTTTGCGTATTGCGGACACTATCTCAAAGGCTTTTGCCCGCGCTTCGTCGCCCATCGGCGCAACGAACAGCGTTAAAACGTCCTGTTTTTCGATACTCTCCGCGCTTTCGAGTAAAAGTAAAAGCCGTTCTATCCCTGCGGCAAACCCAATGCCGGGGATCTTTCCGCCGCCGAACTGTTCGACGAGCCCGTCGTATCTGCCGCCGCCGAGAACCGTGCCTTGCGCGCCGATATTTTCCGACACGAACTCGAAAACGGTTCTGACGTAATAATCCAAGCCCCTGACTATTTTCGCGTCGATCTTATACTCCACGCCCGCCGCGTTAAGCAGACTTTTTACCTTTTCAAAGTGCGCTTTGCAATCGGAACAAAGATAATCGAGAATAGACGGCGCGTTTTCGGTGATCTTTTTACAGTTTTCGTTCTTGCAATCTAAAATCCGCATTGGATTTTTGTCGAATCTGTCCTTACAAAGATCGCAAAGGTCGTCGTAATTTGCCTGCAAATACTCTTTCAAAGCCTGATGATAGGCTTTCCTGCACTCTTTACAGCCGATACTGTTAATATAAAGGGTAATATTTTTAACGCCTAAATTGTCAAGGAAAGTTTTTGCAAGCAGTATCACTTCCGCGTCGAACCCCGCGTCGTCCGCGCCGAAAAATTCCACGCCGAACTGATGAAACTCGCGGAGTCTGCCCGCTTGCGGTCTTTCGTAGCGGAAACAGGGCGTTAAATAATAAGTTTTTAACGGGAGCGCGCCCGCGTACAGCCCGCTCTCCACGAACGAACGGACCACGCCCGCCGTGCCTTCGGGTTTTAAGGTAATGCTCCTGCCACCTTTATCCAAAAAGGTGTACATTTCCTTATTGACTATATCGGTTGTCTCGCCTACCCCGCGCGAAAACACTTCGGTATGCTCGAACGTGGGCGTGCGTATCTCTTTTGCGTTAAAAGTCTTTGCCGTTTCGCGCGCAACGCGCTCTACAAACTGCCATTTATAAGAATTTTCGGGCAGCACGTCTTTCGTGCCTTTCGGTAAGGTTATCATATTTTCACCGCTTTATTTATAAAATGTATTTTTTAAGATCTTTGGATTTCTTTTCCGCGCCGAGTTTACTTTCCACGAACGCTTTATCTATAACGACTTTATACGAATCTCCGCCGCCCGCGTTATAGGACACTTCTTCTAAGAGTTCTTCCATAACGGTATGAAGTCTTCTTGCGCCGATATCTTCGCTCGTCGCATTCATATCTTCGGCGACGCCCGCTACTTCTTCTATGGCGTCGGCGGTGAATTCAAGTTCCACGCCGTCCACCTTTAACAAGGTCGCGTATTGCTTGGTTATGGCGTTGGTAGTGTTCGTCAATATCTCGATAAAATCCTTTTTGGTAAGGCTGTCGAGTTCGACGAGTATCGGGAATCTCCCCTGCAATTCGGGGATAAGATCGGACACTTTGGAAACGTGGAAAGCCCCCGCCGCGATAAACAGGATATAATCGGTCTTGATAGAACCGTATTTCGTTACGACGGTAGAACCTTCGACGATGGGAAGGATATCCCTTTGCACCCCTTCGCGCGAAACGTCCTGCCCGCCCGAACTCGTGCCTTTTGCCGCTATCTTATCTATCTCGTCGATAAAGATGATGCCTTCCTGTTCTGCGCGGCGAATCGCTTCTTCGTTCACCGAATCCTTGTCGATAAGTTTATCCGCTTCTTCGTCTATTAAGTACTGACGGGCTTCTTTTACCGTTAGTTTTCTCTTCTTTTTCCTTTTGGGGAGCATATCGCCGAAAATACTGCCGATACTTATTTCCGCGCCACCCGGAACGAGTTCCATAGGCTTCGGCGCGTCAACGATTTCAAGTTCTATCACTTCGTTATCGTAATAGCCCTTTTTAAGTCCTTCCGCGATATTGCTTTCAAATATCTCCGTAGGGGTTTCGCCCTTATCCATTTTGCGGATATCCGCAAGTATCTTTACGAGTTTTGCGTCCGCAGTCCCGCCAGCCTTTTCCATTACCTTTTTAAAGCGTTCTTCTTTTACGAGCCTTACCGAACACTCGACGAGATCGCGGATCATACTTTCCACGTCTCTTCCGACGTAGCCGACTTCGGTATATTTAGTCGCTTCCACCTTGATAAACGGCGCGCCGACGAGTTTTGCAAGCCTTCTCGCTATCTCCGTTTTACCGACGCCCGTCGGACCTTTCATTATGATATTTTTAGGCGTTATCTCTTCCATTTCCGCTTTCGACAGTTTGCTGCGGCGGTAACGGTTACGAAGGGCGATCGCGACCGCCTTTTTCGCTTCCTTTTGACCTATTATATATTTATCGAGTTCCGCGACTATCTGTTTAGGACTTAAATCCATAATTTACCCCCCTTAAAGCACTTCGCAAGTGATATTTCCGTTGGTGAAAACGCAAATCTCGCTCGCTATTTTAAGCGCCTTTTTCGCTATCTCTTCGGCACTGTAATCGGTTTCCTGTCTAAGAGCGCGCGCCGCGGCAAGCGCGTAATTGCCGCCGCTACCTATCGCGCAAACGCCGTCTTCGGGCTCTATCACTTCGCCCGTGCCTGAAACTATCAAAAGGCTGTCCTTATCCGCGGTTATCATCATCGCTTCCAATTTTCTCACCTTATCCGAACGCCAAAGTTCGGCGAGTTCCACCGCGCTACGCATCAAATTGCCAGAATACTTGTTAAGCATTTCTTCAAAACGCTCGGAAAGGGTAAACGCGTCGGCAACCGAGCCTGCGAACCCGAAAATAACGCTGTCGTTATATATCCTTCTCACTTTTACGGCGTTGTTTTTAAATATTATCGACTGCGACATAGTAACCTGTCCGTCGCCCGCTATCGCGGTATGCCCGTCCCTTTTGACGGCGCATATCGTCGTCCCCATAAATTCGTTCATATACTTTCTCCTTAACTGATTTCCGAAATAAATTGCTCTACCGCGGCTAAACTCCGTTCCGCCGCGATCCGTTTTTTGTCTTTTTTATCGCGAACGTCTATCGGCGGCAAAATGCCGAAATTGGCGTTCATAGGTTGAAAATTTTTGTTAGGCGTCGTTATATACTTTGAAAGCGCGCCGAGAATCGTGTTTTCCGAGATAATTACCTGCGGCTTGCCGCTTAACTTTCGCTCTAAATATATCGCGGCTAAAAGCCCTGAACCGGCGCTTTCCACGTATCCTTCTACGCCCGTTATCTGCCCAGCGATAAAAAGGTCGGGGCGTGTTTTAAATGAATAGTCGGGATTTAACGCTTCGGGCGAATTGATAAAGGTATTCCTGTGCATAACGCCGTACCGCAAAAACTCCGCGTTTTTAAGCGCCGGTATCATTGAAAACACCCTTTTTTGCTCGGGGAACTTCAAGTTGGTCTGAAACCCGACCATATTGTACGTAGTGCCCGCCTTATCTTCCTTACGAAGTTGCAAGGTAGCGTATGCCCACCTTCCCGTTTTGGGATCGTCGAGCCCCACGGGTTTTAACGGTCCGAACCTTAAAGTGTCCCTGCCGCGCGCCGCCATTATTTCCACGGGCATACAGCCTTCAAACACCTCGGCTTTTTCAAACTCGTGCAGAGTCGCCCGCTCCGCGGATATAAGCGCGTCGTAAAACGCGATATACTCGTCCTTCGTCATCGGGCAATTTATATGATCGCCGTCGCCCCGATTATACCTATCGCCCACGAACGCGTGTTCCATATCTATACTGTCCGCCGCGATTATCGGTGCGGAAGCATCGTAAAAATACAACGCGCCCGCTAATTTCTGTAAATCTTTTGCAAAATCCGCGGTCGTCAAAGGTCCCGTCGCTATCAACGCGTATCCGTCCTGCGGAACTTTTTTTATTTCTTCCGAAACACACTCTATATCAGGGTGAGATTTTATCTTATCGGTTATGTACCGCGAAAACTCTTCGCGATTGACTGCGAGTGCGCCGCCCGCGGGAACTTTGGCAATCTCCGCCGCGACCATCGTTACGGAGCCCAGCCGCCGCATTTCTTCTTTAAGTAATCCCGCCGCGTTGCCGTAAACGTCGCTCGACTTTAAAGAGTTGGAACAGACGAGTTCGGCAAAATCTTTGCTTTTGTGTGCGGGGGTGAACGCGTTGGGTTTTATATCGTACAGTTGGACTTTTACGCCGCGGTTTGCAAGATAATAAGCCGCTTCGACGCCCGCTAGCCCCGCGCCGATAACTTTAACCTTCATCTTTACTGTACTTGCACGATTTGGAAGAACATTTGACCGTTTTGCCGACTTTAACCAAATATTCGCCGCAAACGGGGCATTTTTCACCCGTCGGCATATCCCAACTCATAAACTTGCAATCGGGATATCCCGAGCAACCGTAGAATATCTTTCCCGAACGGCTGGTCATTTTTTTCGTGGGTTTTCCGCAAACGGGGCAAACGCCTTCCAACTTGTCTTCCGCAAGACTTATGGTGTTTTTACACTTGGGATAATTTGAACAAGCCAAAAACTTTCCGAATTTGCCTTCCCTTTCCACCATAATACCGCCGCACTTATCGCATATCCTGTCAGTCGGAATAACCGTTTTTTCGTTGACGGGCTTTATGTTTTTGCAATTCGGATAGTTGGAGCAGGCGTAATAATTGCCGTACTTGCCGCTTTTTATTATCATCGGCGCGCCGCACTTATCGCACTTTACGTCGGTAATTCTCGAATTTTCAAGTTGCTTTTCAAAAGGCGCGTAAAAATCGGCGATGAGTTTATGCCAATCCTTACCGTTTTCGCCTATCGCGTCGAGTTCGTCTTCCATTCTCGCCGTAAAGCCCACGTTCATAATGTCAGGAAAGTACTTTACCAAAAAATCAATCAGAGAATAACTAATGTCGTTCGGCACGAGATATTTTTTGTCCTTTTTTACGTACTCGCGCTTTTTGTCGGTAAGTTTTGCCATAATCGTCGCGTAAGTCGAAGGTCTGCCTATCCCCTTGTCTTCCATATTCTTTATTAGCGTCGCTTCGGTAAAGCGAACGGGGGGCTTTGTAAACTTCTGCTCCTTAAAAAGATTTTTAAGAATAAGCGGATCGCCTGTATCGAGCGGGGGCAGAAGCGCGTTCCCGTTCTCTTCGTCTTCTTCTTTTTTGGTGTCGTCGTAAACGACGGTGTAGCCCTTAAAGGTCATAGTCTTGCCGCTGGTCTTAAAGAGATAATCGCCCGCCTTAACGTCAACTGCCACGCTGTCGTAAAGCGCTTCGGTCATCTGCGACGCTATAAACCTGTCGTAGATAAGTTTATACAATTTGTACTGGTTTTTGTCGAGAATATTTTTAACGCTGTCGGGCGTGCGCGCGATATTTATCGGACGTATCGCTTCGTGTGCGTCCTGCGCTGTCTGTTTCGTTCTGTAAATATTCGGTTTCGCGGGTACGTATTCGTCGCCGTAAGTCTTGCGGATATAGTCAAGCGCGGCTTTTTGCGCTTCCGCAGAAACCCTGACGGAGTCCGTTCTCATATAGGTAATAAGCGCGACGTTGCCGTGTTCGGTCTCAACGCCTTCGTAAAGGCGCTGGGCTATCTGCATAACTTGCGGCGCGGTTACGTTGAGTTTTATCGAACCGTCCTGTTGAAGGGTACTCGTTATAAACGGTGCGGGCGCGTGAGATTTCACGACGGATTTTTTAACGTCGGAAACGAAGAAAGGCAACGTTTTTAACTCGGTTACCGTTTCTTCCGCTTCGGCGGCGTTTTGCGGCTTGAATTTCTTGCCCGCCTTTTCCACTAAAAGCACTTTAAAAGAATTTTCGCCGTTTTTAGCGACTTCCGCTTTGATATTCCAATATTCCACCGGCACGAAAGCGGCTATTTCACGCTCGCGATCGACGACCATTTTAAGGGCGACCGACTGTACTCTTCCTGCCGAAAGGGTTTCGTTCAGCCTACTGCTTGCAGCGGGCGAAATACTGTACCCGACTATTCTGTCGAGAACACGCCTTGCCTGTTGCGCATCGACTAAATTCATATCTATTTTGCGCGGATTTTCGAGTGCGTGAAGCACCGCTTTTTCCGAAATCTCGTTGAATTCTATGCGGTTTTTATCGTTAGCGTTTAAGTTCAGCACTTCCGCCAGATGCCAAGAGATCGCTTCGCCTTCCCTATCGGGGTCGGTCGCGAGATAAACTTTATCCGCCTTATCCGCGTCGGCTTTAAGTTTTTTGATGTCCGCTTTCTTCTCTGCCGAGATCTCGTAATGCGGCTCGAAATTGCCGCTGATATTCACGCCCATACGGTTCACGGGAAGATCCCTTATATGTCCTTTGGACGCATCTACCTTAAAATCGCCTTTTAAAAATTTTTCTATCGTCTTCGCCTTGTGCGGCGATTCAACAATGATAAGTTGCATTTATATCTCCCGATTACGGACGAGTCCGTAAGTGTTAGTTCCGTTTTTATAAATTACGCCCTTTATTTCCAGCACCGTAAGCGCGGAAGTGATCTCGTAGATCTGTTTGCCAGTAATTTCCGCTATCTTTTCTATATGCTGCGGTTGGTCTTTAAGCGCCGCGACGATCTCCCTTTCCCCGTCGGAAAGTTCGGCGTCTTCATCTTCACTCTCTATCCCGTAAAAGGACAGAATATCTTTCGGGCTGTCTGCAAGGATCGCGCCCTTTTTAATGAGATCGTTCGTCCCTGCGCCCGACTCGATCCCCACCGAATATGGTACGGCAAAAAGATCTCTGCCGTAATCGACGGCGTAGCCCGCGGTGTACATCGTACCGCTTTTTAATCTTCCGCTCACAACGAGCGTGCCGACCGATAATCCCGCGATGATCCTGTTGCGAACGGGAAACATATACGGCATTGCCTTAACGTCTTCCCTTTGCTCGGAGATCACCAGACCGTTTTCGGCTATTTTATCAATCAAGTCTGCGTTCGATTGCGGATAGATATTGTTAAGTCCGCTCGCTGAAACGGCTATAACGTTCCCGCTCTTTATCCCCGCTTTAAGAACTTCCGCGTCAACGCCTTCCGCCGTACCGGTTACTAACGTAAATCCGCCGCGGATAAGTTCAGACGAAAAA
Organism: Clostridia bacterium; assembly: GCA_017612915.1. Classification (GTDB taxonomy): domain Bacteria; phylum Bacillota; class Clostridia; order Christensenellales; family Borkfalkiaceae; genus UBA1259. The sequence goes on from JAGAEX010000047.1 coordinate 24,627, forward strand.
TCCTTTGCAACGGACAGCGACAAAGGAAGACTTCTCCTGCTCCCGACAACCCCGAAAATTTCGCTATTAAAAAGTTCAAGGTTACCTTTACAGTACAACGCAAGCGGCGGCTCGGGTATCTCTTTAAGCCTTTCGGGATAAAGGTCGCTCTCCACCGTTACGGCGACTTCGCCCGCCGCGGCGAGTTTACTTAAAGTGTCCTTTAAATAGTCGGGATTCGCGGCGCAAAACAACGCGTTATATCCCGCTTCGCCGATTGCGGCAACTATCTCCGCTTTATCGTTCTCTATCGTGCGCTTTAAGTCGGTCTTACCGATAAACAAGTCTTTAAGCGCGCGTTTATGTTTATACTCTATCTCGTGAAAACTGTCGAGCCAAACGATCAGAAGTTCTTTTTCCCGGTATTTCATATCAGCCGTTCCGATAATTGATCGCTTCCAATAAATGCTTTGGCAAAATATCGTCGTAAAGATCCATATCGGCGATAGTGCGCGCGACCTTTATTATCCTGCTCCTTGCACGCGGCGAAAGATGCAAACTCTCGTACGCATTTTTAAGTATCTTTTCGCACTCGCCGGATAAAACGCAGTATTTGGCAAGGTGCTTTTCGCCCATATCGCCGTTTACGTTTATATCGTCGTTCTTAAACCGTTCCGCCTGAATTTTTCGGGTGCGATTTACCCGCTTACGGATATCTTCGCTCGTTTCACCGTAAGTTTTATCGGTAAGTTCGGAATATTTCACCTCATCGACGTCGATCTTGATATCTATTCTGTCGAGAAGGGGGCCCGAGATCTTGGCGCGGTACTTTGCTATATCGTGCGGCGAACAGGTACACTCTTTATCTGCCGAACCGAAATTGCCGCAAGGACAGGGATTCATACTTCCGCAAAGTATAAAGTTTGCGGGATATTTGACCGTCCCCATCGCCCTTGAAACGGATATAACGCCGTCTTCAAGCGGCTGACGGAGCGCTTCTAAAGTCGCTCTCGAATACTCGGGCATTTCGTCTAAAAAGAGAACGCCGTTGTGCGCTAAACTTATTTCGCCGGGGCGAAGACTGCTGCCGCCGCCGGTTAGAGCCACGCTCGTTGCCGTGTGGTGCGGCGAGCGGAAAGGCCTTAACCCGACTATTCCTTCTTTATCTAATAGCCCCGCGACCGAATAGATCTTCGTCGTTTCTATCGCTTCGTCGAAGGTCATATCGGGCATGATAGACGGGATACACTTTGCGAGCATCGTTTTGCCCGTACCGGGCGCGCCGACGAACAATATGTTGTGTCCGCCCGAAACCGCCACTTCCAAAGCGCGTTTTGCGACCGCCTGTCCTTTGACGAACGCCATATCGGAGTCGTATTTTTTATTTGAATAAACTATTTCCCTGGGTGCGGGCGCGACCTTTTCTATGGGTTTATAGCCCGATAAATGGTCTATAACCGCGGAAAGGTTTTCCGCCGCGTAAACTTCCGCGCCGTAAACGAAAGACGCTTCCTTTTCGTTTTCTTTGGGTACGATAAAAGTTTTATATCCGTCCGCAAGTGCGGAGATAAGCATTGGCAGTACCCCCGCCGCCTTTCTTAAACTGCCGTCAAGCGACAGTTCGCCCAAAAAAACCGTGTCGTTATCGCCCATCACGAGTTGACCGGTCGCGGCGAGTACCCCGACGGCAAGCGGAAGATCAAACGCAGAACCGCTTTTTTTGATAAAAGCCGGCGCAAAATTTGCGGTTATTCTTTTAGCGGGCAAAATTCTGCCTGAATTTTTGACGGCGGAACGGACGCGCTCCTTTGATTCTTTTATCGCGGCGTCGCCGAGCCCCACTATTTCAAATGCGGGGAGCCCGTTATTCACGTCCACTTCAACGCTTACGGGAACGCCCGTAAGCCCTTGAAGGGTATAACTTTGTATCTTTGCGATCATACTCTTTTGCGTTCCGAAAGTGAAGTTTTTTGCACGTAAAAATACGGCAATTTAAAAACATTATATAATATTTTAATTTAATTGTAAACGCTTTTAACTTAAAAATCGCTTATGGAAGAAATAAATAAACTTTAAAACAAGTAAAACACCGCGTAACTTGCGCGGTGTTTTTCACTCGTATAAATTTTATTTTGCGATCTCTTTGACTTTCGCTGCCTTACCCGTTCTTGCGCGAAGATAATAAAGTTTAGCGCGTCTTACCTTACCGTGGCGGATCACCTGAATATCCGCAACTTTCGGCGAGTGGATCGGGAATGTCTTTTCCACACCGATACCGAAAGACAAGCGTCTTACCGTAAAGGTTTCGGCGATCCCGCCGTGTTTTTTGGCGATAACTACGCCTTCAAATGCCTGTAATCTTTCTCTGTCGCCTTCGATTACCTTTACCATTACTCTAACCGTATCGCCGACGGAAAATTGCGGCAACGATTCTTTTACGCTTTCCTGATTTATAGCGTCTATAATCTTACTCATTTTGCTTATTTCTCCTTTAATTATACTTGACGTTCATTGGCGAAAATACGTAATTTCCCAAGCGGAACGCCCGCAAGCCTATATAATATACCACATTTTTACACTCTTGGCAAGCGTTTTACAGCGAAAACGCGTCTGAAATGTGATTTATTTTTCCGTTTTCCACTTCAATAACGTCGAACCTTACCGCCGTGTCGAACAATCCTTTCGCCGTCAAATAACCTTTTGCGACAAGTCCGTATTTTTGCCTTTTACGATGATCCACCGCTTCCGACGGCGTTCCGAAAGAGTCGCTCGTGCGGGTTTTGACTTCTATAAAAACCGTGTATTCGCCGTCTTTCGCGATTATATCTATTTCGCCGAAGTTGTTTTTATAATTCCTTTCCAAAACCTTTAAGCCCTGTTTTTTCAGGAATTTCGCGGCTTTATCTTCGCCTATTTTGCCCAAAAGTTTTTTATGAAAGTTTTTCGGTGCAAACTGCAAGGTCCTATCTCCTTGATCCTATCTATATGCGCTTTCGTGCCGTAGCCTTTATGTTTATCGAAACCGTATTCGGGAAACTCTTTCGCCTTTTCGGTCATAAGGTTATCCCTGTAAACCTTTGCGACGATGGACGCGCACCCTATCGTGTAACTCTTTAAGTCGCCTTTTATTATGTATTCGGCGTTAAAGGGCAGCCCTATATTCAGCCCGTCCACCAAGACTATATCCGGCTTTACTTTAAGCCCCGCTACCGCGCCCGTCATACACTTTTTTACCGCCTGCAAAATATTTATCTCGTCTATTTCCTTTTCAGAAATCTCGAAAACGGAGCAGGCGATCGCCTTTTCGCGAATAATTACGGCAAGTTCTTCCCGCTTTTTTGCGGATAATTTTTTGCTGTCCGTAACTCCCGCTATAATATCTTCAGTAGGCATAATGACCGCCGCGCAAACGACCGGGCCTGCGAGTGGACCCCTACCCACTTCGTCAACGCCCGCGATAAACTTCAAGCCTTTCGCCGAATATTTTCTTTCGTACTCTGAATTATCCATAATTTACTGTCAGTCAAGGAAGATTTTGCCTATTCTGCCTTTTCTGAAATCGTCTATCACCGCGGCGGACATACGGTCGTAATCGAATTCTCCGCCCTTTAACAAAAACCCGCGGCGAATACAGACAGCGTTCATAATTTCCAGCGGCTCTCCCAGGTTTTCCAAGCCGTAGCGCGCTTTTAAAAGTTCGGGATATTTCACCGAAAGTTCTGTCAGAAGTTCAAACGCAAGGTCGTTAAAGTCGATATTCGCGTCGTTCATACTGCCGATATAGGCTAAATGCTTGGCGCCGGACTGGTCGTCGAACGCGGGCGGCATAGTGCCCGGGGTGTCTAAAAGCTCCAACTCCTTTAATCGCACCCATTGTTTACCGCGCGTTACACCCGCTTTATTGCCCGTCTGCGTTTTTTTGCCGCCGGACAGCGCGTTTATCACGGTGGATTTACCCGTGTTCGGGATGCCCGCAACCATTATCCGCATAGGGCGAAACACGCCTTTTGCCTTGTTCCGCTCGATTTTATCGCTTAAAAGCGTAAAGATCGCGTCGTAAAGGGCGTCCACAGTGCGCTTATCGAGTGCGGAAACGGCTATCGCCGCCTTTCCTTCTTCGCGGAATCTCGCGACGGCAAAGTTCGCGTCTTTTTTCTCTATCAAATCGCACTTATTCAGCACGTAAAGTACTTTTTTATCCTTAAAAAGTCCGTCGAGTTTTCGATTGACCGACGAAAAGGGCGCTCTTCCGTCCAAGACTATAATTACGCCGTCCACTGCTTTAAGGTTTTCTTCCATCATGCGCATCGCGGCGGTCATGTGCCCCGGAAACCACTGTAAATGCTTCATTTTTTATCCCCTTCAAGTAGGTCGGGGCGGTTTTTTCGGGTTATTTCTTCCGACTGCTCTTTGCGCCACTCATCTATTTTCTCGTGATTGCCCGAAATCAAAACTTCGGGCACGGTAAGTCCCATAAACTCGCGGGGCTTGGTGTAATGCGGATACTCTAACTTGCCGTCCGCAAAACTTTCCTGAACCAACGAGTCTTCGTTTATAACGCCGTCAACGTAGCGAAGTACTGCGTCAACTACCGCCATCGCGGGTATTTCGCCGCCCGTAAGCACATAATCGCCGATGGACAGTTCTTCGTCGATAAAAAGGTCTATCGCGCGCTGGTCAACCCCTTCGTAATGCCCGCAAAGCAATAAAAGCCTGTCCGTTTCCGCGTATTCTTTAACTACCGATTGCGAAAACACCCTGCCTTTGGGCGAAAGATATATTCTTTTAGCCTTGTGGTCGGGATCGACGGCGTTTATCGCCGCCGCGATGGGTTGCGCCATCATCACCATACCTGCGCCGCCGCCGAAAGGCGTATCGTCGCACTTTTTGTGTTTATCAGTCGTGTGATCGCGGATATCGGTTATAACTATTTCCGCTTTGCCGCTCTTTACCGCCCTGCCGATTATACTTTCTTTTAAGGGCGCGAACATTTCGGGAAAAAGCGTTAAAATATCAATTCTCATATAAACTTATCTCCCCGAAACGTTTTTCTCTTACGGTAATCGTCTTTGCCGCGACGTCCACAGAGAGCAAAGCGTCGCGCAAAAAGGGAAAACGAACGATCTTACCGTCTTCGGTTTCTCCCGTAAAAATATCCGTTTTTGCGGAAATCACTTCCGTTACCGTGCAAAGCGTTTTTCCGCTTTCGGCGATAACTTTACAGCCTATAATATCGGCGATAAAATAGGTGTTTTCTTCTAACGGTTCGGCGTCTTCGCGGTCAACGCGCAAAAACTTACCGCGAAAGGATTCCGCCGCGTTCCTGTCGGTAATTCCCGATAAAGACAAATAGACGGCGTCAGTCGCGACGATCGCGCCGCTTACGCCGTAGTTTTTGCCGTCGATTATTACTTTTTTCAGCCTTTTAAACCGCGCGGGATCATCGGTGAGCGGAGTTACACGCATTTCACCCTTGATTCCGTGCGGTTTCGTTATAAGACCGATTTTTAAAGTATTTTCCATAGAAATCGTACTCCCGCCCCGAAAGGGACAAAAAATATACGCCTGATAAGGGCGCTTTTACGCGTCCTTTTCCTTGATTTCTATATTGTACTTTTTGTTTTCTTTAAGCGAGCCCGCTCTCACAAGCGTGCGAAGGGCTTTCGCGATCTTACCCTGTCTGCCGATAACTTTGCCCATATCGGAAGACGCGAGCGTTATCGTAACGTCATCGTTTTTGCCGTCTTCTTTTACGTCGTAATTTACGGCGTCCTTATCGTCGGCAAAAGTATCGACGACGAGTTTAATAAGTTCTAACATAAGTCGCTACCCCTATATCCTTATTTCTTGGATTTACGGACTTTCGTTTTGGATGGTGAA